>JABSOU010000065.1 GCA_013215215.1 Cognatishimia sp.
TACATCGAAGAAGCCGAAGCCATTGCCGACCGCGTAGGCGTCATCAACCAAGGCGAGCTTCTGTTAATCGAAGAAAAGACCGCCTTGATGAAGCGGCTGGGTCAAAAGCAACTGAACGTCGAGCTGCAAGAGCCGATCTCAGAGATCCCCGCGGGGCTTGCGTCTTATGACCTTGCTTTGGGCGAGGATGGCAAAACGCTCATCTATTCCTATGACACCAAAGCGGATCGCACGGGGATCACGTCCCTACTAGGGGACATCGCCGCCGCAGGGCTGACCCTGCGCGATTTGCAAACCGAGCAAAGCAGCCTCGAAGACATTTTCGTTGGCCTCGTTCACAAGGAAGACGCCGCATGAACTGGACAGCTATCCGCGCCATCTACATGTTCGAGATGGCCCGCTTTTTCCGAACATTGGCTCAGAGTTTCATCTCTCCGGTCATTTCCACCTCGCTCTATTTCGTGGTCTTTGGCGCAGCTATCGGCAGCCGGATCCAAGAGGTCGAAGGCGTGTCTTACGGCGCGTTCATCGTGCCGGGCCTCATCATGCTCTCGATCATCACGCAGAGTATCTCGAACGCGTCTTTCGGGATCTATTTCCCGAAATTCATCGGTACGATTTACGAGCTGCTCTCGGCACCCGTGAATTTCCTAGAGATCGTGGTGGGCTATGTCGGCGCGGCGGCGACCAAGTCGATGTTCATCGGCATCGTAATCCTCGCGACGGCGGCCTTGTTCGTAGACATTCAGATCCAGAACTGGCCTGCGATGATTGCCTTTATGGTGCTGACTTGCCTCAGCTTCTCGTTGTTTGGCTTTATCATCGGGATCTGGGCCAGCAACTTTGAACAACTGCAGCTAGTGCCTCTGTTGATCGTCACGCCTTTGGTCTTCCTTGGCGGGTCATTCTATTCGATTTCGATGCTGCCGGACTTCTGGCAAATCGTGACGCTGTTTAATCCCGTGGTCTATCTGATCTCGGGCTTCCGCTGGGCCTTCTTTGGGCTTGCAGACGTGCCAATCATGATCAGCCTCTTTGCCATCGCCGGTTTCACCACGATGTGTTTGGTTGCGATTTGGTGGATCTTTAAAACCGGATGGAAGATTCGGAATTAAATGCCAAAAATATCAAAAAATGGGACCAGAGGTCCCATTTTATTTAGAAATCCTAGGGAAACATCGCGATTTAAGGTGTCAAATACCTTGTTATCAAAGAAGGCGAACTCTACATGGCTCTCATGGCCCGACTGAACCCATTTTCCAAACGTCCAAACACTGTCGCCGTCTTGCGGTTGTCTGGTGTGATTGCGGCAGGTTCTCGCGGTGGGCTCAGTGATCAAGGGCTCGCGCCTTTGATCGAGAAAGCCTTTCGGCGTGGCAAACCTTCGGCGGTGGCGCTGATCCTCAACTCTCCGGGTGGCTCTCCTGTGCAAAGCGCCCTTATCGGCGCGCGCATCCGGCGTTTGGCCGAGGAAAAGAACGTTCCTGTTTATGCCTTCGTTGAGGATGTGGCCGCCTCTGGGGGCTATTGGCTGGCGGCGGCGGCGGATGAGATCTATGTGGATCGCTCCTCGATCGTGGGCTCGATTGGCGTGATTTCCGCGGGGTTTGGCGCACAGGACTTTATCGCGCGTCATGGCATTGAACGGCGAGTGCATACAGCTGGCAAGTCCAAGTCTATGATGGACCCGTTTAAGCCAGAGAAAGAAGAAGACGTCGCGCGGCTGTCCGGCATGCTCGAGCAAATCCACGAGGTCTTTATCGATCACGTCAAAACGCGTCGGGGCAGCAAACTCGCCGAGAGCGAAGACCTGTTCACCGGTGAAATCTGGGTGGGCGAAAAAGCCATTGAGGCGGGTCTGGCGGATGCGGTGGGTCACCTGGTGCCAACCATGAAAGAAAAATTCGGCGAGAAGGTTCGCTTCCGCCGCTATGAACAACGTCGCTCGATGTGGCAACGTTTCGGTGCGCGCGTTGCGCAAGATGCGCTGGCCGGCCTAGAGGAACGTGCGACCTATGCACGGTTTGGCCTCTGACATGATTTTTAAAGCTGTCTCGATATTCCTCGTTTTCATCGCAGTGCTCGCGATGTTTGGGAAATTCACAATACCGGGACAGAAACGATTGCAAAGTGCGAGATGCGCCAAATGTGGGCGCTTTAGGATCGGCAAGGGCCCCTGCGCTTGCCAGAGCAAGAAGGGCTAAAACGCATGCTCGTATGGCTGACCGCGGCTTTAGGGCTGGTGATTTTGTTGCTGGCAGGCGATGCGCTGGTGCGTGGAGCTGTGAACATCAGTTTGCGGCTTGGTATCCCCGCTTTGATCGTCAGCCTGACCATCGTGGCTTTTGGTACCTCAGCCCCCGAGCTTTTGATTGCGATCAGCGCGATTGACGATGACGCCCCCGGCTTGGCACTTGGCAATGTGATCGGCTCAAACACAGCCAACATCCTTCTGGTGCTTGGCATCCCCGCGATCCTCAGTCGATTGCAGACCAGCGAATGTGACACGCGCAAGAGCTATTTCATTATGATGGCGTCTACCGTGCTGTTCATGGGGCTGGCCTTTGTTGGCATTTTCACTTGGGTGAGCGGCATCATCCTATTGGCGGTGCTTGCCGTCATCCTATGGGACGCTGCGCGCTCAGCGGTCGCGCATCGCAAGTCCGAGGACGGTACCTGTGCAGTCAGCTCTCCAGAGGACGAAGAAGACCTGGAGGGCCTGGACCCAGAAGCCCCTTGGTGGAAGATTTGCGTCTTCTTGGTTCTGGGCCTGATTGGCTTGCCCCTGGGCGCGGATCTATTAGTCGACAGTGGCATCGAAATTGCACGCATGTTCCGCGTCCCCGAGACGGTGATTGGCCTCACACTGATTGCCATTGGCACAAGCCTGCCCGAGCTCGCGACCACTGTGATGGCCGCGCTGCGCAAACAAGCGGATGTGGCGCTGGGCAACGTGATCGGCTCTAACATGTTCAACCTCTTGGCCATTATCGGGGTTGCGAGTTTTGTCGGGCCGATTCCCGTCGCTCCAGGTCTTTTGCACTTCGATCTGTGGGTGATGCTGGGCGCGAGTTTGCTTCTGCTGCCGTTCGTTGTCTTTAGGAAAGACATTACCCGTCGTTGGGGTGTTCTGCTGACGGCAGCCTATGTGGTTTATCTCTTGGTCGTCTTGACCTAGGGATAGGCGACTCCCCTTATGCGTGTGTATTTGGGCGGTGCGCAACCCGACCCCTAAACCTTTGTAAATAAGCGATTTGTTTAGCGCTTCGTGAAAGTTGTGCACTTTGTCACGCCAATTCACACCGCTGTTACATTCGAGGTGATGGAGTGAGCAATTTTCAAAAATGAAAAAAAGTTTTGTTTAAAATCAATACTTTAAAATAGTGCCTATTTTTTAGGCAATGCGTTGAGCCTGCATAAAAACAAGGGAAATTGCTTGGTGAGGGAAAGTTATATCCAGACTTATCCACAGAAATCGTGGACATGTTTTTCCTTGTCAAACCTGTGTGGTCATTGCAGCGAGACACAAAGAATCATATTTCATTGATCTATGACCGAAAGCCCCGAAAATCCTCTGGAATCCCTGACCGGCCATGCACGCATTCAGGACTATTTGAAGACGCTGGATGGCTCGCCCGGGGTTTACCGGATGCTCGATGCACAGGCGCGGGTGCTTTATGTGGGCAAAGCGCGCAACCTGCGTGCGCGCGTTTCCAACTACGCACGCCCGGCGGGGCATACGGGGCGGATCGCCCGGATGATCAGTGAAACCGCGTCAATGATGTTTCTGACGACCAAGACAGAAACCGAAGCGCTGCTGCTTGAGCAAAACCTGATCAAACAGCTCAAGCCGAAGTACAACGTGCTGCTGCGCGACGACAAAAGCTTTCCGAATATCCTGGTTAGCAAGGCACATGAGTTTCCGCGTCTTCAGAAACACCGAGGGGCCAAGAAAGAGAAGGGCGCCTATTACGGGCCTTTCGCCAGCGCCGGGGCGGTGAACCGCACGCTGAACCAACTGCAAAAAGCCTTCATGCTGCGCGATTGTTCGGATGCGAGCTTTGAGACCCGTACGCGGCCGTGTCTGCAGTATCAAATCAAACGCTGCACCGCGCCTTGCGTGGGCAAGATCAGTGCCGAGGACTATGCGGCTTCGGTGGCGGATGCAGAACGCTATCTGTCGGGACGCTCGACGGATATTCAAGAAAAACTCGCGGGTGAAATGCAGGCGGCCAGCGCGGAGATGAATTTTGAGCGCGCCGCTGTCCTGCGCGACCGGATCCGCGCGCTCACGCAGGTTCAAAGCGCCCAGGGCATCAACCCACGCGGCGTTGCTGAGGCCGATGTGATCGCGCTTTATATGGAAAACGGTCAGGCATGTGTGCAGGTGTTTTTCATCCGCGCCAATCAGAACTGGGGCAACCGAGATTTCTACCCACGGGCCGGCGCTGATATCGCGCCGTCTGAGGTGCTGCAGGCCTTTGTGGGCCAGTTCTATGACACCAAAGAGCCCCCGCGTCAGTTGATCCTGTCGCACGGGATCGAGGACACGGATCTGATGACGCAGGCGCTGTCGGAAAAGGTCAGGCGCAAGGTCGAGATCGTGGTGCCTCAGCGCGGAGAGAAAGCCGAATTAATCGCCGGTGCGACCCGCAACGCGCGGGAATCCCTTGGTCGCAAAATGAGCGAAAGCGCCACGCAGGCGAAACTCTTGGCGGGTGTCGCCGCGGCCTTTGATCTGGACGCGCCGCCTGAGCGCATAGAGGTCTATGACAACTCGCATATTCAGGGCACGAATGCGGTTGGGGCGATGATCGTGGCAGGGCCGGACGGTTTTGCGAAAAACAGCTATCGCAAGTTCAACATCAAAGGCGATAGTCTCACGCCGGGCGATGACTTTGGCATGATGAAAGAGGTGCTGACCCGTCGCTTCAAGCGTCTCTTGAAAGAAGACCCGGATCGGGAAAATGGTCACTGGCCTGACTTGCTGCTCATTGACGGCGGTGCCGGGCAGGTCAGCGCTGTGGCTGAAATCATGCGCGAGTTTGGGGTCGAGGATATCCCGATGGTGGGGGTGGCCAAAGGCGTGGACCGCGATCAGGGCAAAGAAGAATTTCACCGGGTGGGCGCGCGCGCCTTTGCGCTGCGCCGCAATGATCCCGTCCTTTATTTCATCCAACGCATGCGCGATGAGGCACACCGTTTTGCCATCGGCACGCACCGCGCAAAACGCGCGAAATCTGTGGGCGCGACGCCGTTGGATGATGTGCCGGGTGTCGGAGCCACGCGAAAACGCGCGCTTCTGGCACATTTTGGCAGCGCCAAAGCGGTGAGCCGCGCGAATTTGGCGGACTTAAAGGCGGTGGATGGCGTGTCTGACGCGCTGGCCGAAACGATCTACGGATTCTTCCACGAAGGCGGTTGATATCTGAAAGTTGGAATGTATATTCCCCTTAAATTCCAAAACTTTAATGCGTTTTATGCAAATGACCTACCCGATCGGATAGGGTGTTATCCGAAAGTAATCCCGCCTTATCCCTCCGTCCTAACCGTGTCAGTCCCATCCTGCTCTATTTGTAAGAAGACGAAACAACACCGACTGTTTGAAACTGTATCTCTGCTTTGCACGCGTCCCAGTTTTGCTGGTTGAGATACCGCCAAAGTCCCAAACAGTTACGTGACCTAACGACTCTTTAGGCGTCACAGGAAGGCCGAGCATATCCCAATGCTCGGCCTTCCGGGTTTTTGGCCGGTTTTGACCAAAACCGCGCTTTTCCTAGAGGGCGCGACACGCTAGGGATGTGGCATGACTTGGAATATCCCAAATATACTGACCGTGCTGCGCCTGTTGGCGGCACCGGCCATTGCTGTTTTCTTTCTTTTACTGCCACGCCCGTTTGCAGATTGGGCGGCCCTGGCCGTGTTCATCTTGGCGTCGTTGACAGACTATCTGGACGGCTTTCTTGCGCGGCGTTGGAAGCAGGTCTCGAAGCTTGGCGCGATGATGGATCCGATTGCGGATAAGGCCATGGTTGTGATCGCCTTGGCGGTGATGGTGGTGTTTTCCTCGCTTTCCTTGTGGATCCTGTTCCCGGCGACGCTGATCCTGTTTCGAGAAGTCTTTGTATCAGGTCTGCGCGAGTTTTTGGGCGATGTGGCCGGCACGTTGAAGGTCACGCAATTGGCGAAATGGAAGACCGCGACACAGATGGTCGCGATTACCGTTCTGATAATTCAAGGCTTGTTTGAGCATTATTTCGGCATGTGGACCTGGGGCATGGATTATCAGATCGTACAGGATATTATTGCCGGCAATGGCGACGATCCACTGGGCGTGCGCTACCTCTATAATGGGATGATTTGGTCGACCTATGGCGCGATCGGCCTGATGTGGATTGCGGCCGCGCTGACCGTCATTACGGGCTTTGACTACTTCCGCAAAGCCGCGCCGCATTTAAGGGATTGATCATGCAAGTTCTCTATTTCGCATGGGTGCGCGAACGCATTGGGCTTCCCAAAGAGACCGTCGAAACCACCGCTGTGACAGTCATGGATCTGGTGGAGGAGCTGCGCCAGCGCGAAGAGCGTTACGCCTTGGCCTTCTCGGATCTCAGCGCGCTGCGCGTGGCGTTGGATCAAGAGCTGAGCGATTTTGAAGCATCGCTTGAGGGCGTGCGCGAAGTGGCGTTTTTCCCACCGATGACAGGTGGCTAAGCCATGCGCATTCTGGTGCAATCAGAGCCATTTGATGTCGGGGCCGAGACCGCGCGGTTTGGGAAAGGGCATCAGAACGTCGGAGCCTTGGTCACCTTTACGGGCATCGTGCGCAACAACGATGCTGGCACGATGACTGCGATGCAGATCGAGCATTATCCCGGCATGACCGAAAAGGCTCTGACGGCGATTGCCACAGAGGCGCAGACGCGCTGGGAGTTGCAGGATGTGCTTGTGATCCATCGCCATGGCGATCTGGTGCCGGGCGAGATGATCATGATGGTCGCGACGGCGGCGCGGCATCGTAAAGCGGCCTTTGAGGCGGCAGATTTTCTGATGGACTACCTGAAATCCCGCGCGCCGTTCTGGAAGCGCGAGATCACGTCGGAGGGTGCAGAATGGGTCGCTGCCAAAGACGACGACGAAGAGGCGCTAAAACGCTGGTAAATCAGCCTAGCTGTGCCCGCGCGTCCCGCAGACCTTCCATTGCTGCGGCGAGTTCCGCTTCGGTCTGGCTAAGTTGATTGGTCAGCTCGGCTTCGCGCTGCTGCAAGTAGATAATCGCCTGATCGCGGGTCTCTTCGGCCTCGTGCAATTCCTGGCTCATACGCTCCAGTTCATCCACGTCAGACTGCGCCACGCGGGTAAAGCGATGCACCAGCCAATTGGCGAACCATCCAAGGCTGAATGCGATAAAGAGAACGATCGCGGTGGCGATAATAAACTCAGTTCTGGACATTCTCGGTCTCCTCTTCGGTGGTCTCGCCCTCGGCGGCCTCGTCGGTGTCCTCAGTGGCCTCAGACGATCCCTCGTCGGTCTCTTCTTCGGCCTCTTCTTCTTCAAGGATCACGAATTCGATCCGGCGATTGGCCTCACGGCCTTCTGCGGTTTCATTGTCAGCAATAGGTTGGCTTTCACCAAAGCCAGCGGCTTCGAAGTTTCCGGTTAGAACGCGACGCTCACGCAGGGCCGCCAGAACCGATTGTGCGCGGTTTTGGCTGAGCGCCTGGTTCATGCTTTCGCGCCCCTGACTGTCGGTATGGCCCTGGATTTGCAGACGGATACCGCCGCAGGCCTTCAGGATTTCGGCAATTTGATCAATGATCGGACCCGCGGATTTGTCCAAGGTGCCGGAGCCTGATTCAAACAGGATTTTGCTATCAGACTGTGTCGCCTGAATGTCCGCCAGACATTCCTCGGGCGTCGGCAAATTTGACAGCGGATTGAGCGTGTCATTGTAGGCAATGTTCAGAGCAAAGAGCTCGGATTCGCCTAGTTTGGTGTTCAACACCTGACTGATGCGAGTGCCTGCATCCTGCCGCCCAGATTGGCCACGCACATCCACCACATCAGGTGTCACGGTCATCGATCCATTGTGCAGCTCAGACAGCGCATCAAGCCCCGCCATCACCCGATTGGCCCAACCCACTGGCAGAGTGTCTGTCAAACGGGTCGCGTCATAAATGCTGTCGCTTCCAAAGCGCGCCTGTGCGTAGCTGCGGATCGTTGTGCGGCTCAGTTCGGACCCCAGTTTGCCGCGCAGCTGCACCAAGCCTTCCGGGCTAAGTGTGGCGCTGAATTCGGGGATCTGCACCTCACCATCTTTGATAATCGGCAAGGTCGCATGCAGGGTGAAGACCTCAGGCAGTGCCTTTTTGGTTTCCGCGACCACACGGTCAAACCGTGCGCCATCCATGTTCGGCAGGGAAATCAGAGAAATATCCGCGTCCGTAATAGTGACCGAGCCACCGCCCAAATCCTTGACCGCCTTGATAGCGACCTCTGCGGCATCCGCCCATTTCGGCGTTGGAACACCCAAGCCAATGATACAATCCGCGTCGCCCGCCATGCCCGCGGCACGTCCCGCCTCCAAAATCCGGTCACGCGCCTGAACGGTGTCTGCGGAGCAGGCGTCAAACTCAAATGTCTCGCCTTCGAAGGTTGCGCGTAGTGTGAAAGGCGTGATCACCGGCAGTGGCGAGGAGATCGTCAGGTCGACATCAACACTCGACGGCGCATTGCGCATGATACGTGATTGCAGCGTGACTTTCTCCTCGGGACTGTCGGCCATCGCGGTGATCGTCACCTGACCACTTTCCACCGAGACCTTTGCGCGCGGCAGGTCCTCAAGGCTTTCAATGGCAAAGCCCAATGCTTGCGACCAGCCGCTTGGCACGGGGTGTTCAGCAACTTCCATAAAGTCGCTGAGGTTCTCGGCCCCACCGGCGATCTTTGTCATGCTACGCAAAATGACCTGACGGTTGTTTTCTTCGGGCACGAGGCCGATGAGGGAAATACCCGCATCATTGCGCAGGATCTCAATCGAGAATTTTGGCGGTGCCAAAGCCACTGAGGCCTGAACGTCCATATTATCGATCACCCGCGCCGCATCCACGACGGTGCCGGCAACGCTGAGCGCAATGAAGCGATCTGATTCCTGAGGCGCGATGCCTGTCAAAAATACATTGAGGCCCTCGGCGTGGACCTCGACCCAGTCCATGTTTTTCGCCTCCAGCGCGTCCGACACACCGTCTTCCGAGGCGTCTTCCACGGCAAGCGCTGTGAAATAGGCGGCGACCACGCTGAGCAACGCGGCACATAGGAAAGTTCCAACCATCGGCAGGTTGAACGGAAGGTTCAAAGGCAAACGCATAGAAGAGATCTTGGATCCTGAGTTTGCCAAGGTGTTACGCCAATTCATGGTGTTCTTTCAATCAGACGAAATAGGCGATGGCAAAAAACAGCAAAGGGATGAGCCCCGCATCCCTATTGGCGCGAAACAGTTTCAGCAGGTTGTCGGGATTGTCCATGTCCATGATCCGGAGCTGCCACGTCAGATGCCAGCCCATTGCCCAAGGTCCGCCAAGCGCGATCACAAGCGAGAGTGGACTGCGGTCCAAGGTCACGAGTATCACGGCGGCACCCATCAAGGACACCGTCGCGATTAGAAAACCCAGCATCCATTTCGGCGTGGCCTCCATAAACAGCCGCGCCGTGGATTTCACGCCGATCAAGGCATCGTCTTCTTTGTCCTGATGCGCATAGATCGTGTCATAAAACAGCGTCCATGTGATGCCCGACACATAAAGCACCAGTGCAGGCCATGCGAGCGAGCCCGTATGTGCCGTCCAGCCCAGCAAAGCACCCCAGTTAAAGGCGATGCCCAAAAAGACCTGCGGCCACCAGGTGAAGCGTTTGGCGAAGGGATAGACCAGAACCGGTAAGAGGGCGACGGCCCCCAGAATGATCGCGTTGGTGTAGAATGTCAGCAGGATCGCAAAGGCCAGCAGTGCTTGGATCAGCATCCAGATGACCGCGCCGCGCACGGTGACTTGTCCAGAAGGAATTGGCCGCGACTTTGTGCGCTCGACCTGACCGTCAAAATTGCGATCAGTGATGTCGTTCCACGTGCACCCAGCGCCGCGCATCAGGAAAGCACCTGCGAAACAGGCCACGGCGGTCCAGAGGTCATGCAGCGTCAGGATATTGTCGCTGAGGATCGCCAGCGACAGGCCCATCAGGCACGGCAGAAACAGCAGCCAGGTGCCAATTGGGCGATCTGCACGCGAGAGTCTGAGGTAAGGACGGGACCAAGCGGGCGCGGTGTGATCCACCCAATTGCCTTTGACGGCGTCGGAAACCTGACCTTCTGGCTCTGGTGCTGGAGGCGTCTGCGCCATATGTAAGTCCTCATGAAGGATGCAAAAGTCAGACTGTATGTAGATCACCCCTTAGGGGCAGGGCAATCGGTTCCTCTGGATCGTGATCAGGCGCACTACCTTTTCGGCGTGATGCGGCTGACGGTCGGGGCGCAGATCTTGCTGTTTAACGGCGTGGATGGCGAATTTCGGGCCGAAGTTGTCAGCGCGGGCAAACGCGCTGGCGAGCTGATGTGTCTTGAGCTGACAAAGCCTCTGCAATTGCCGCCGGATCTTTGGCTGGTTTTCGCGCCGATCAAAAAGGCGCGCACGGATTTTATTGTCGAGAAGGCTGCCGAAATGGGCGCTGCTCGGATCGTGCCGATGCAGTCTGAGTTCACCAATTCCGAACGGATCAGGCAGGATCGTTTGCAGGCCCATGCCGTGGAGGCGGCGGAGCAATGTGGCGGCACATTTGTGCCCGAGGTGGCGGAATTGCAGAAGTTCGATCGCCTCTTGGCGGACTGGCCGGCGGCCCGGCGAATTATGTTTTGTGATGAGGCGGAGGCCGGACGCGCGTCGCTGTCGCTCATCGCTGACGGGGCCGAGGACGGACCGGACGGGACCGGACAAGGGGCGCCCTGGGCGATCTTTATAGGTCCCGAAGGTGGGTTCTCTGATCGAGAGCGGGAGCGTTTAAAGGCAACGCAAGGCTCAGTGACCGTGTCCCTTGGGCCTCGTATCCTAAGGGCGGACACGGCTGCGGTTGCGGCAATGGCCTTATGGCAGACCACGCTTGGGGACTGGGCATGAACTTTATCCGACCCGAAGCACAGGTTCTCCTAACCCGATGGCGCGACGCTATTTTAGGTGTGCTGGTCACAATGCTTGGGCTCTATTGGACGACTATTCCCGGTCTTCTCCAATGGGTCGGTGTCGCAGTCGCCTTGGCAGGTGCAATCCTTGCCTTCACCGGCCTGCAACGTGCGCGGTTTCGAACTGGAGCGGGCGGGGTTGGAGTGGTTTCGGTCGATGAAAGCGAAATCAGTTATTTTGGCCCCTTTAATGGGGGCACGATGTCGGTGCGAGAGCTCTCGATGCTAAGCCTCGATCCCCGTTCAATGCCACCGGTTTGGGTGTTGAGCCAACCGGGTCAGCCTGACCTCTATATTCCGATTAACGCAGAAGGCACCGATCAGCTTTTTGATGCTTTTGCTGCACTGCCGGGGATAAGAACCGACCATCTTTTGTCGGCGCTGAACAAAGGCGCAGATGACGTGGTTGTGATCTGGGCCAAACCACCGCGCGCGCTGCATTGACACCGCCCGCGACTCGCGTCACAGCTTAACCCCCTTGCGTTAGCGATTACAGCCGGAGCGCCTCATGTCGATCCCTCAGTCCGGTGGCGGACCTATCGAAAGCCACGACCAACTTGCGGAATATCTGGCCTCGGGGTGCAAACCCAAAGAGACCTGGCGGATCGGGACCGAGCACGAGAAATTCGGCTACTGCAAAGACACGTTGAAGCCACTGCCTTACGACGGAGACCGCTCGATCCTTGCGATCCTCGAAGGGTTGCGGGACCGCCATGGGTGGGCTCCGGTTATGGAAGCGGATAAGCTCATTGGCCTTGAAAAAGAAGGCGCGAATGTGAGCCTTGAGCCCGGTGGAGCGCTGGAGTTGTCCGGCGCACCTTTGGAAAATATTCACCAGACCTGCGACGAGGTGAACGTTCACCTGCGTGAGGTTCAGGACATCGCTGATGAGATTGGCGCGAAGTTCATCGGTCTGGGCGCTGCCCCGATTTGGACTCACGAACAGATGCCTTTGATGCCCAAAGGGCGTTACCGGCTGATGAACGACTATATGGAAAAAGTCGGCTCGATGGGCCGCGCCATGATGCGCCGGACCTGTACTGTTCAGGTCAACCTCGACTTTGGCTCCGAGGCGGACATGGTGCAAAAGCTGCGTGTGGCTTTGGCCTTGCAGCCGGTTGCCGTGGCGCTTTTTGCAAACTCGCCGTTCTTTGAGGGTAAAGTGAACAATCACAAGTCCTGGCGCAGCTATATCTGGCGTCATTTAGATGACGCGCGCACCGGTATGTTGCCGTTTGTCTTTGAGGGCGGCATGGGGTTTGAACGCTATGTCGACTATGCGCTTGATGTGCCGATGTATTTTGTCTATCGCGATGGGAAATACACTAATGCTCTGGGCCAATCCTTCCGAGATTTCTTGAAAGGCCAACTTCCCGCATTGCCCGGCGAAGTGCCGACGCTGTCTGACTGGGCTGATCATTTGACGACCGCCTTCCCAGAAGCGCGCATCAAGAAATACATGGAAATGCGTGGTGCCGATGGCGGACCGTGGCGTCGCCTTTGTGCATTACCGGCGTTTTGGGTTGGTCTGCTTTATGATCAAAACGCGCTCGATGCCGCATGGGATTTGGTCAAAGGCTGGGATGCCGAGACCCGCGAGGCCTTGCGGGTTGAGGCCAGCGTCCACGGTCTGCAAGCCCGTGTCGGCGATATCAACATGCACGAGTTGGCGCGTGAAGTTCTGGCAATCAGTGAGGCTGGCCTGAAAGCACGTGGACAGGCTGGCGCGGGCGGGTTGGTGCCGGATGAGACCCACTTTTTGAACGCGCTTCAGGAGAGCATCGACAGCGGCACGGTGCCCGCAGATGAGCTTTTGGCAAAGTACCATGGTGACTGGGGTGGAGATCTGACGAAGATATACAGCGAGTTTAGCTACTGATCCGCGGTTTTTTCCCAATCGCAGGCGTTCTGTATCGGCGCAATCGCGTCGGCTAAGCCCGACGTGTTGAAAAATGCCACGAAAGGCTCGTCAGGATAGGGTTTGATTTTGGCAGCCAGTGTCTCGCTGTCCAAAAGCGATTGAATGAACGGTACCGAGGATTCTGAGTCCCATAGTCCCATGGATCTATTGTCATCGCTTTCTGAGAAGCGAAGCGTCTTTGCGTCGGTTTTGTCTATGCGATAGGTGACATCGCCGTAGTCATCGAAGTCACTGGTTGAAATTCGGCAATGGGTTTCAAACCGGACAACAGTTTGAGCACCGCTGCACTCCATGACCAGAGTAGGGACCTTAGTGCCCCAACGGCATTTTACCGGTTGAGATGCTGGCGTCGAAACAGAGACAAACAACTCGTCTGAAAAAGTGTCGGCCGTCGCGGAGATAGTCCAATGCGGCAGGATCTTTGCAGTTTTTTTCTCGCTTGTTGCAGGGGTTTCTTTGGGTACAGCAGCGATCAAAAAGTCTTCTTCCGTCGTGTCACACCGCGACTGACCGCAGTCCAATGCATGCGTCGCACTTCCGAGTAATAGTAGTACAGCATTTATCATGACCAATCTCATGCGTGCCCCCAACTACATCCAGCCGATTTGCCGTTCGCAACGATGGCAAAACGAACTCAGTTAAAAATTAGGAAAGTAGAAATTGATTTATAAATCATTGAGGAAAGTATTAAATAAACCTTCAGTCTATCTGCTTCCAATCCGCGGTTCTTTTCCAGAGGCGATACGCATGATATTGCCCTTGTGACGCCAGAAAATCAGACAAGACAGGATCACACAGGCGGCCAAAAGCTCGGGGTGGTCCAAAAGAATCACCCATAGAACAGAGCTTGCCGACGCCACCAAAGCAGACAAAGATGAGATCCGTGACACCACTGCTGTCGCCAGCCAAGTTAAGCAGCATGCAATCCCCACCGGCCAAAAAAGAGCGAGCATAAGTCCCAAAAAGGTCGCGACGCCTTTGCCGCCTTGGAACCTTAGCCAGACAGGAAAACAGTGGCCCACGAAAGCCAACAGACCTGCGATCTGGGCGGCATCCTCTCCGATCCAGGCCCGCGCGGCGAAGACGGCCACGGCACCTTTGCCCCCGTCCAACACCAGCGTCAGAGCCGCCGCTGTTTTCGATCCGGTTCGTAGCACATTTGTGGCGCCGATATTGCCGGATCCGATGTCACGAAGATTGCCCAGGCCCATAAGTTTCGCCAGAACCATGCCAAAAGGAATAGACCCTAGCAGATAGCCCAACATCGCGGCCAAAACCAAGAAGGTCGGGTCTGAGGTAAAGACAGGCATATCAGGACTCCGTTGTTGTTCGGGCTACTGTGTCAGAAGTTTCTGCGCGCGTCAGCTTTCATAAACGGCAACACCGCCAACATATGTAGCGCGGGTTTTGCCCTGCATCCGCTGCCCATCAAACGGAGTGTTTTTGGACTTGGATTTCAGTTTGAACCGATCCAGCACGAAAGGCGCGTCGGGATCAAAGAGCACAAGGTCCGCAGGGGCTCCGGTCTCCAGTCGGCCACTTGAAAGGCCAAAACGCTGAGCCGGGTTCAACGCCATTGCGCGGAAGAGTTCCTGCAGGGTCAACAGCTCCGCGTGATAGAGCCGCAAAGCCGCGGGCAGCAGTGTTTCCAAGGCAACCGCACCTGAGGCCGCTTCTTCAAACGGCAGGCGTTTGCTTTCCTCGTCTTGGGGCGTGTGCATCGAGCTGATCACATCGATCAAACCAGATTTCACGGCGGCAATGATCGCCAGACGATCTTCTTCACTGCGCAAAGGCGGTTTGACCTTAAAGAACGTCCGGTAATCCGCGACATCCAGCTCATTCAATGTGAGGTGATGGATCGACGTGCCTGCGGTGACGTCCAAACCGTTCTTCTTGGCACGCTCCAAAGCAGGCAGGGCGCGGGCGGCCGTGATCTGATCTGCGTGATATTTGGCCCCAGTAACCTCGACCAACGCAATGTCGCGATCCAACCCCATGCGTTCCGCAATCGGAGAAACCGCCGGCAACCCGCGCAGTGACGCAAACTTGCCAGATGTCACAGCCGCTCCAGAAGACAGCCCCGGATCCTGAGGGTGCGCGATCACCAAAGCCCCAAGGCTGCGTGCATAGGTCAAGGCGCGGGAAAAGACTTTGGTGTCCGCCACCACGTGGTCGCAGTCGGTAAAGGCCACGGCGCCTGCGTCCATCAGAAAGCCGATCTCCGTCATCTCGCGACCTGCCCGGTCTTTAGTCAAAGCCGCCATGGGCACCACGTTGACGGGGGCTGCTTCGTTGGCGCGCCGGGTGGCGAATTCCAAGGTTTCGGGCGTGTCGATGGCGGGAGTCGTGTCGGGCCGTGTCACAATCGTCGTGACACCGCCAGCCGCAGCGGCCAGTCCAGCAGAGCGATAACTTTCCTTATGGCGCTCGCCGGGCTCACAGACTTTGACACCGATGTCGACAATACCGGGGGCCAGGCACAGTCCCTGACAATCCACGACCTCTGCGTCGTCAGGCAGGGCAATATCCGCGCCGATGTCTGCGATCACGCCTTCCTCAACAAGAAGGCTACCCTGCAGATCGCTGTCCTTTGTGGGATCAATCAGCCGGGCATTGATGAAAACTGTCTTCATGTCATCTCTTCCTGCAGGTCTTTGCGCGTTTGACGCGACATGCCCGTTCGGGGTGCGGGCGTCAACAGATATGCTTTGCTCAAACCGGTCATCGCAGAATGCCCCACAGCACTGCACCAAGGATCAAGGCAAGGATCGGCAGGGCCAAAATGGCGAGCAAGAGCGTCAGATGCGGGTTCTTTGGAGCGGGCGTGTTTTGCGTCAGTTGTCCCTCCGCGGCAGCGCTCTGCAAGGGCTCAAACTGAATGGGTGCCTGCGCTTCGTTCAAGGTCAGAACCGGAGTGACATTAGGCGCGGGGCTCAATGTCATTGCTTCCCCCGAGAACCCGCGCGCATAGACAATCAAAAGCGTACCTTCCAAGGCGTCTAGCTGGGCCCGGTGATTTTCCAAATCATCCGCTGATACACCAGCGCCTTGCGTAAGAAAACCGACCAATCCAAGGTCATCCAGCTCTGCGACATCAAACAGATCGGCGTGATCCGGATCAATCCAATCCACGCCCAACAATGCTCCCAAGGCAGCGCCAGTCGGGGCGGTGTCAGCTTTTGGCGCAAGGATCTTGCGGCGTTCGGCTGCGTCCATCTCCACAGAGAATATCCGAAGGGTTCCGCGTTCCCCTGCCTCGACCTGCAACAGCTCAGCCATCTTAGCGCCCATCCCTTGCGGTCAAAATGCGGTCGCGCACAGCGCCCAATGGCCCGACGTAGCTCATCACCGTTGCGCGTCGATCGTTGGCTCTGACACTCAAAGCCCACCAGAACACCCGCCTAACGGATTGAATATCTGACAGGTTCCACCAACTCACGCTGTCATCCTCGCGCGGGTTCAAAAGGATCAGCCGGTGATTGGTCAGCACCCAAAGATCCGCGCCCCGGTCGCGCCACTCCTGCCATTCATCAAAGACAAAGAACCAGACCACCACGATGATCAAGGCCAGCCCAACCTGCGCGGCAAAGCTGATCGACAGCCCCGGCACAAGGCCAAACCCCAATGTGGTCAGGATCCCGATCACCAAAGTGCGCTGCAGGAATGACAGAAACCTTGGGCGAAAGACATCCAGAACCTTTTCGCCGCCGTGCAGATCAAATCCCTGATCCTTCAGCGCCTTGATCCCGATGTCCTGATCCTGCGCCATGCTCGCCTCGCTTACCCGCCAACCCAGACCATCAGGCCCACGAGGGCAAACATCACCAAGAGGGCGACCGTGGCCACGCGGCCGCTCATTTTCGGGTCTTTTGGATCTTCCATATTACACCTCTACCGGAGCATTTGCACGCGCCGCACGCAGATTGCGTGCCAGCAGGTCCATGGCCGCCATGCGCACAGCCACACCCATTTCAACCTGTTCCTGAATGACCGAGCGGTTGATGTCATCGGCAATCTCTCCATCGATCTCAACCCCGCGATTCATGGGGCCGGGGTGCATGACAATGGCATCGTCTTTGGCGTGGCTGAGCTTTGCGGCATCCAGACCATAGCGATGATAATACTCGCGTTCTGATGGGATAAAGCCGCCATCCATCCGCTCGCGCTGCAACCTAAGCATCATCACGACATCGACGTCCTTCAGCCCCTCGGCCATATCTTCATAGACCTCGACACCAAATTCCCCAATTTGGCTGGGCATCAGGGTCGGAGGCCCGACCAACCGCACGCGGTTCTCCATTTTCCCAAGCAAAATCAGATTGCTGCGTGCCACACGACTATGTGCGATGTCGCCACAAATCGCGATGTTCAACCGATGCAAACGGCCCTTTGCACGGCGGATCGTTAAGGCATCTAGTAACGCCTGCGTCGGATGTTCATGACGCCCATCGCCTGCATTCAACACGGCACAATTCACCTTCTGCGCCAAAAGATCGACTGCGCCGGAATGCGGGTGCCGTACCACCAGCAAATCCGGATGCATCGCATTCAGCGTCATCGCCGTATCAATCAGCGTCTCACCCTTTTTGATCGAGCTCGCCTGCATCGCCATGTTCATCACATCCGCACCCAGACGCTTACCCGCCAGCTCAAAACTCGCTTGCGTGCGGGTCGAATTTTCAAAGAACATATTAATCTGAGTAAGCCCTGTCAGCGCGTCGGAATGTTTCACATCGCGCCGATTCAGATCGACATATTGATCTGCCAGATCCAATAGGCTTGAAATCTCGTCAGGCCGCAACGCCTCGATCCCCAAAAGATGCTTTTGGCGAAAACTCATGGACGGCTCCCTTGTGGTGATCTGCGCCGCTTATAGAAACCTTGGTGCAGCACGACAAGCCACCCTGTTTCTCTTGCTGAAAATATCCCCGCCGGAGGCGCACGCTTATGTGGTTTCCGAAGGGTGCGGCACAGGATAGGCTCGCAGTCATGGAATCAGCGATGGATTATCATACGGCGCGCGCGTTGTTGGAATGGCAGGTCGAGCTTGGCGCGACTGAGGCCATTCTGGATGCGCCGGTCAATCGCTATGAAGCGCCTGTTCAAAAGCCGAAACCTCAGACCGAAGCACCAGTTGTGCCTGTCAAAAAACCCGAGGTTGATCCGGTTCAAGTCGCGAATTCCTTGGCGCAGGGCGCGAGCGATCTCGCGGCTTTGAAAACGGCGCTCGCCAGTTTCGAGCATTGCGAACTAAAGCGTGGCGCCCGGTCTCTGGTCTTTGCCGATGGCAACCCAGCCGCAAAACTCATGATCATAGGCGAAGCCCCTGGTCGGGATGAGGATCGCGAAGGTCGCCCCTTTGTCGGACGCGCCGGACAACTCTTGGATCGAATGCTGGCCGCCATTGATCTTTCGCGCGGCGATGAAGCGCCCGAAAACAGTGTCTATATCACCAATATCCTACCCTGGCGTCCGCCGCAGAACCGCGATCCCAAGCCAGATGAGATCGCGATGCTGATGCCCTTTGTCGCGCGCCATGTCGAACTGGCCAATCCAGATATTTTGGTTCTGATGGGCAATATCGCCTGCCAAGGCGTGCTGGGAAAACGCGGCATCACCCGGCTGCGTGGTCAGTGGGGCGAGGCCTTTGGCAAACCGGTTTTGCCGATGTTCCACCCGGCGTTCTTGCTGCGCAGCCCGCATATGAAACGCGAGACTTGGGCGGATCTGTTGGATCTTAAATCCCGTCTGACACACAAAGGGTAAAGCCTTGGACATCTACCTTCTGTTGGCCTTCATACCGGCCGCAATCGCTCTGAACCTAACGCCCGGCGCGGATATGTTGTTCTGCCTCGGACAAGGGTTGCGGTCTGGCACAAAGCAGGCCTTCGCGGCCAGTGCGGGCGTGTCTATGGGGTCGATGACTCATGTCACCATCGCGGGGTTGGGTCTTGGCGCGGTCATTGCGGCGTTCCCTTGGATTTTTGACGTCATCCGTTGGATCGGCGTGGCGTATTTGCTCTATCTCGCCGTAACCGCTTTAAGTGCGAGCACGCAGTCGGGCGAGACCGTGCGGCTGACCTCGGCGCAGGCCTTTCGTCAGGGCTATTTCGTGAACCTGAGCAACCCCAAGGTCATCCTATTTGTGCTCGCCTTCATCCCGCAATTCGTAGACCCAACGCAGGGCAGCGTGCTGGCGCAATTCGTGTTGTTCGGCTCGGTCATCGCCTTTAACGGCTTCTTCGTGAATGGCCTCGTTGGGGCCTGCGCAGGTGGGCTCGGCCAAGCTATGGCAGGATCCGAAAAGTTTCAGCGCGGCATCGGATATGTGACGGCCACGATCTTCACCGCCTTGGCTCTGCGACTTGCCATTCTGGAGAAAAACTAATGGGCCGAATTGACGACTCCCGTCCTTTCATTCCGGTCAATATCGCCGTCCTTACGGTCAGCGATACCCGCAGCTTGGCTGAGGATAAGAGCGGCGACACGCTG
>JABSOU010000007.1 GCA_013215215.1 Cognatishimia sp.
CTGAATGCGATTGCAGAGGGTGCGCCTTTTTCGGCATTCAAAGCAAAGTCAGAAGCCCTCGCAAATGAAATCACCGAGCTTCAAAAGATGATCGCGGCGGCCAATGCAAAAGCAGCGCAAGTCAAACTTCCTCAAGAAGACGCGTCGGTGATCTTCAAGCGTGCGCTCAGCCGGACGAACGAGCTCTTGAGTGCGCCCGACCTTGTCGAAGAGGCCAGTGCGTATCTCAAGATGTTGTTCGTCGGAATTAAGCTTACACCGCATGAGAATGCCCAGCACGGTATCAAGGCAGAATTGAAGCTCGCGCATGGTGTGCTGATGCCACAAAAAGCCGCTGGTTCGAAAGCGAATGTAGAGCTCAGCGTTCTATGCTGAGCCTTTTTTATCAAAACAACAAACAACGCGCGGGGAAAGGGCGCTGCCCCTCGACCCGCGGTCTCACCCCGGGATTTTTCCGGCAAGGGAAAGATCAGAGAATGCCGATTTCGGCCAAAGCGCTGGCGAGTTCTGCAGGCAGCGGCTCTTCTTGATCGCGTCCTTTCGGGAGGTCCATCGGGGAGTCCTCGGGCTTGAGATAGCGCCAGCCTTGGAAGGGGCGTTTGAGGGTGGATTGGGTGCGGATGAGTTCGGGATCCAGAACAAAGGCGCAGCGGCGGATGCCGTCGGCGCCGATCACCTCATCAAAACGCAGGATCTTTTGGCGGGCTTGGATAGAGCCTTTGATGACCCAATAGATCGAGCCGCCGTTCAGCACCTCTGCCTCGCGTTTGGGCCACATGCGGGTGATGTGGCGGGGCAGGCTGTCAGGGCGCTCGGCTGCGCGCATGGTTTGCCAGATGGCGAGCGAGTCCACGGATTCGGTGCCAACCGACAGCTTGACGAGGTTCACGAATTTAGTCACAGGATGTCCACAGATTCTTCCACGACAAATTAACGTATTGCGAAGGAAGGTCAAATGGCCAAGGTGACGCATAGCTGCTGCATCTTGTTTGGCTATGGAAAATACACACAACATATAGTGTTTTCGCTTGCCGTGGCCTGCGAGGGCTGTTATCTTGGTCAACCTAGTAAAAAGCCCCCGAACGGGCTATTCTATAGCCCTTCTGCCAAACAAGGATACCGCTGATGAGCCGTTTTGCCGCCCCTATCGCTGAGAGCATTTGGGATATGAAATATCGCTTTAAAGAAGCGGACGGCACGCCGATTGATCAGACGGTTGAGGACAGCTGGCGCCGGATTGCGCGCGATCTGGCGAAGGTGGAAAAGGATCCGAGCGCTTGGGAAGACAAGTTCTATGCCGCTCTGGAAGATTTCAAATATTTGCCAGCGGGTCGCATCACCGCGGGGGCCGGCACGGCCCGGCAGGTTACGCTGTTTAACTGTTTTGTCATGGGCACGGTGCCAGACAGCATGTCGGGCATTTTCGACATGCTGAAAGAGGCTGCCCTCACGATGCAGCAGGGCGGTGGCATCGGCTATGATTTCTCGACCATTCGTCCTCGAGGCGCGGATGTGAAAGGCGTGGCGGCGGATGCGTCGGGGCCTTTGTCTTTCATGGATGTTTGGGACGCGATGTGTCGCACGATCATGTCGGCAGGCAGCCGTCGCGGCGCGATGATGGCGACCATGCGTTGTGACCACCCTGATGTGGAACAGTTCATCACCGCGAAATCTGATCCTGCACGGTTGCGCATGTTCAATATGTCCGTGCTGGTGACAGATGCCTTTATGGAAGCGGTGAAAGCCGACGGCCCTTGGGAGCTGAAATTCGGCGGCAAGGTTTATCAAACCGTCAATGCGCGCGATCTGTGGAATAAGATCATGCAAAACACTTATGATCAGGCCGAGCCGGGCGTGATCTTTATTGACCGCATCAATCAGGCCAACAACCTGAACTATTGCGAGACGATTGCGGCGACAAACCCTTGTGGCGAACAGCCTCTGCCGCCTTATGGCGCGTGTCTGCTTGGATCGATCAACCTTGCGCGGTTGGTCTATTACCCGTTCGAGGAAGGGGCGCATCTTTGTGAAACCGCTCTGACGGAGCTGGTGACGACTGCTGTCCGCATGATGGACAACGTCGTGGATGCCTCAAAATTCCCGCTGGATGCGCAGGCTCAGGAAGCGCAGGCTAAGCGGCGGATTGGTCTGGGTGTGACCGGCCTTGCGGATGCTCTGCTGATGCTGGGGCTGGAATACGGCACCGAAGAGGCCGCCGCGCAGACTGAAGCTTGGATGAAGGCGATTGCCCATGCGTCCTACAATGCCTCTGTGGATCTGGCCAAAGAAAAAGGCGCCTTCCCGCTTTTCGATAAAGACAAATACGTCAACGGCGGTTTGGTGCAGCATCTGGATGACGACCTGAAGGCCGAAATCGCAGAGCATGGCATCCGCAATGCGCTGCTGACCTCAATCGCGCCGACAGGCACGATCAGCCTCTATGCGGGCAATGTGAGTTCCGGTATCGAACCGGTCTTTGCCTATGCCTACACCCGCAAAGTTCTGCAGAAGGACGGGTCCCGGACCGAAGAAGAGGTCGTGGACTATGCGGTGAAACTCTGGCGCGACAAGTTCGGCGATAAGGAGCTGCCGAGCTATTTCGTGAACGCCCAGACGCTGGCGCCTGAGGCCCATGTGCGCATGCAGGCGGCGGCGCAGAAATGGATCGACTCTTCGATTTCCAAGACCATCAACTGCCCAGAGGATATCAGCTTTGATGCCTTCAAAGACGTCTATATGCAGGCCTGGGATACTGGCTGTAAAGGCTGTACGACCTACCGTCCGAATGACATCACCGGATCGGTTCTGACTGTCAGCGAAAGCGAAGAGAAAGCACCGGGCGAAAGCCCTGCCGATCAGGTCGTCGATACTGGCGAAGTCATCTATATGTCCGAGCCGCTGGAACGGCCGCAAAGCCTTGAGGGCGCGACCTATAAGCTGAAGTGGCATGACAGCGAGCACGCGATTTACCTGACCATCAATGATGTGGTCATGGGCGGGCATCGTCGTCCGTTTGAGATCTTTATCAACTCCAAAAACATGGAGCATTACGCCTGGACCTTGGCTCTGACACGCATGATCTCGGCCGTATTCCGTCGTGGGGGCGATGTGTCCTTTGTGGTTGAGGAACTCAAGGCCGTGTTTGACCCGCGGGGTGGGTCCTGGATGGAAGGGAAATACATCCCGTCTATTCTCGCGGCCATCGGCGGTGTCATTGAAAAGCACATGGTTGCCATTGGCTTTATTGAGGGCGAAGGCATGGGCCTTAAGACCGATCCTAAGTCCGAAGTCATGGCCGTGGGCGAGGCGCCCAAGGGTAATGCCTGCCCAAGCTGTGGGGACTATACCCTCAACATGGTCGAAGGCTGTATGACCTGCACCAGCTGCGGCTATTCTAAGTGTGGCTAAGCGCGGCTGATGTCCTGTTGCCCATCCTCTGGGCGTGATCCCAAAGACCCCGCGTCCTCGGTTCAAATCGAGGGCGCGCGGCGCGTTCCAGCGGATGCGGTGAAGATCCCGGGCGGCAAGGCCATGGTCGGGACGCGCGAGGCCTTTATTCCGCTGGATTGTGAAAGCCCGATCCGCCAGCAAAAGCTGTCGCCCTTTCTGATGGGCGCAACCACCGTCACTAACGCGCAGTTTGCCGAGTTCATCGCGGCCACGGGCTATATCACCGAAGCTGAGCGCTTTGGGTGGTCCTTTGTCTTTTGGGCGCAGGTGCCAGAACGGATCGGGGCCACGCGCGCGGTCCAGGACGTGCAATGGTGGCGGCAAGTGGAGGGCGCTGTTTGGAACGCTCCGAATGGGCCGGGTTCCGAGGCGGCCGCGATCAAGGATCATCCGGTTGTTCATGTGTCGTGGAACGACGCCAAGGCCTATGCGGATTGGGTCGGGGGGCGTTTGCCCACCGAGGCCGAGTGGGAACATGCGGCGCGCGGAGGTTTGGGCGATGTGCGGTTTCCTTGGGGGGACCAAGAGCCCAATGACCGCGATTTCACGCCCTGCAATATCTGGCAGGGGCAATTCCCCGATGTAAACACCCAGCTTGACGGCTATGCGGCCACGGCGCCGGCGCGGTCTTTTGACCCGAATGGCTATGGGCTCTTTAATATGGCGGGCAATGTCTGGGAATGGACTTCTGAACCGTTCCGCCTGCGCTCGATGAAGCGCGAGATCAAAGCGCGGCAGGCGCAGATCAAAGGTCATAAGCTTTTGAAAGGTGGATCTTTCCTGTGCCACGAGAGCTATTGCTATCGCTATAGAGTTGCCGCCCGCTCAGGCAATACGCCCGACAGCACCACCACACATCAAGGGTTCCGCGTGGTCTGGGATCTCTGACCCAAGGTCAACGGCGGCAGGGGTTTTTGATTTACGGCCCAGCCCCTAAATTGGGGATATGAGATCCGTTTTCGCCCTTCTTGTCTGGATGAGCACCGGCGCTGCGGCGTTGGCGGAGGATTGTGTGGTGCTTCTGCATGGTCTGGGGCGTACGGATGCTTCCTTTACGGTCATGCAACTGGCTTTGGAGGCCGAAGGATATCGGGTGGTGAACCAGCCCTATCCTTCCACGAAGGCCACGGTGAGAGACTTGGCAAAGGCGACAGTGCCCACGGCCTTTGAGGCCTGTGGCGCAGGCACGACCCATGTGGTCACCCATTCGATGGGCGGGATCCTGTTGCGGGCGTGGCTGGCGGAGCATGAGGCTGAGGGTTTGGGCCATGTGGTCATGTTGGGGCCGCCCAATCATGGGTCTGAAATCGTCGACAGCCTGCGCGATCTGACTTTGTTTGAATGGATCAACGGCCCTGCGGGGATGGAGCTTGGCACGGATGGCGTCACGCGCGAACTGCCGGAGGTGGCGTTTTCGTTGGGCGTAATCGCCGGGAATATTTCTCTGAATCCGGTGTATTCGGCCATGGTTGTGGGGCGCGATGACGGTAAGGTCTCGGTCACCTCGACCAAGGTTGCGGGGATGCGCGATCATATTGTCATTAACACGAGCCATACCTTCATGATGAACAACCCGCTGGTGATTGCACAGGTGAAAGCCTTTCTGGTGGATGGTTCCTTTGATCATTCCAAAACCCTGAGGAACGCGGTATTAGGCGCCTTGGAGTAGAGCTGGGGCTGACACATGAGCGTGAACCTTCGTCTGACAGGTGCAGAGGTTTTGGGGCCGGATGGTCTTGAGGCGCGGGATCTGGGGGTTTCAGAGGGGCGTCTGAGTGCGGATACGGACGGGCGCTGTGTTGATCTGTCGGGCTATATGATTTGCCCTGCTTTCGTGGATATTCATGGCGACGGGTTTGAGCGTCATCTTGCGCCGAGGCGTGGGGTACTGAAGGATCTTGGGCAGGGGCTCGCGTCCACAGATGCAGAACTCGCGTCCAATGGGATCGGCACAGCCGTTCTGGCGCAGTTTTTCAGCTGGGAAGGCGGCATGCGCGGCACCGAGTTCGCGGCGCGGTTTCTGGCGGCGCATCGCGCGGCGCAGATGCTGACAGATACGCGCGTGCAATTGCGGTTTGAGACGCATCTTTTGGCGCAATACGCGGAGTTTGAAGCATTGGTTGCGGACTATGTCGTGCCCTATGTGGTCTTTAACGATCACCTACCACATGCGGCCTTGGCAAAGGGCAAGAAGCCACCACGTCTAACGGGGCAAGCGTTGAAAAGCGGCCGCAGTCCAGGGGCGCATCTTGCCCTATTAAAAGAGCTGCATGCGCAGTCAGATGCGGTTTCCGCAGTGCTGCCTAAACTGGCCGCGCGTCTTTCTGAGCTCGGGGCGCGCTTGGGTGCACATGACAATGAGACGGCGGAACAGGTGCAGGGTTTCCACGAGATGGGGGCAAGCATTGGTGAATTTCCAGTAACTCGAGATGCCGCCGAGGCGCATCGAGACGTCGGGGCTCCGGTTATTCTGGGCTCTCCGAATGTGGTGCGGGGTGGGTCTCATTCTGGTCGGTTGTCGGCGGCAGATTTGATTGCGGATGGGCTTTGTGATGCTTTGGCCAGTGACTATCACTATCCGGCGATGAAACAGGCGGTGTTTCGGTTGGTGGATGAGGGCGTTGTGTCGCTGGCGCAGGCCTGGGCTTTGGTGAGTTCGGGGCCTGCGGGGATACTTGGCCTCACGGATCGCGGAGAGATCGCCGAGGGGTTGCGTGCCGATATGGTGATCCTGAACAAAGACACGCGTCAGATTGAGGCGACTTTGGTCGGGGGTAACATAACCTATATGGCAGGTGTTGCGGCGCAGAGGTTTCTGGCCTAGGAGCGGGCGAGATTGCTGCGAGGCGGCGGGTCTGCCGTCGTTGCAAGGTGCGCCTTCGTTGGCCCGCCGCTTTGAAAATTTGCGTTAGTCCGCCGGGGTGACGCGGTTCACGTGACCCATCTTGCGACCCGCTTTCACATCGGCCTTGCCATAAAGATGCACGGCCACATGTGGCTCTTTCAGCAGGTCCGGCACGCGGTCCATATCCTCGCCGATCAGGTTCTCCATCACCACGTCATTGTGACGTTTGCCATCGCCCAAAGGCAGACCGACCACCGCACGGATATGCTGTTCGAACTGATCGACCGCGCAGCCGTTCTGGGTCCAGTGGCCTGAGTTATGCACGCGCGGGGCGATTTCATTGACGACGAGGCCGTCTTTGGTGACGAAAAGCTCGACGCCCAGCACGCCCACATAGTCCAGCGCATTCAGGATCTGGCTTGCCATCAGAACCGCGTCCATGCGCATGGAGCCGGGCAGGCGGGCCGGGACCGTGGTGGTGCGCAGGATGCCGCCTTCGTGCACATTCTCGCCGGGATCAAAACAGGCGACCTCTCCGGTCGTCCCGCGCGCGGCGATCACTGAAACTTCGTGGCTGAAGGTCACGAACCCTTCTAGAACGGACGGCGCGCCTGCGACCTCTTCCATCGCGACGGCTGGATCGCTGTCCTCGGACAAGCGCACCTGACCTTTGCCGTCATAGCCAAAGCGGCGGGTTTTCAGAATCGAAGGCGTGCCGATCTCGGCCATGGCTTTGGCCAGATCTTCGGCAGAGTCGATCTGCGCATAAGGCGCTGTTTTCAGACCCAAACCGGTGAGGAAATCCTTTTCCGTGATGCGGTCCTGGCTAACCCGCAAAGCCTCGCGACCCGGGCGGATCGGGCGATGTGCCTCGAGGATATCCAAAGCTGAGGTCGGGATGTTTTCAAATTCATAGGTGATGACGTCGACCGCATCGGCGAAGGCCTTCAGCGCCGCTTCGTCCTCATAGGCTGCTGTCGTCACCTGATCGGCGACTTGACCCGCGGGCGGGTTCGCGCCGGGTTCAAAGATGTGGGTTTTGTAGCCGAGCCGAGAGGCCGCGACCGAGAGCATACGTCCGAGTTGCCCTCCACCCAGAATGCCAATGGTGCTGCCGATCGGAAGGGGGGTGCTCATTTTGAGGTCAGCCTTTCATACACATCATCAAGGGCGCGGGTGAGGGTGTTGTGGGTTCCTGCTTCTTGCAGCGCCTCCATCACCTGTCGGTTCAAAGACCCTGGCAGCGTCAAACCATCCCGCTCCGCTTCAAGGCTGCCCGTATCACGGGGCATCGCCATGAGGAAGCCCGAAACGAGCGTGCGGATATAGGCCTCGGAGACGTCTGCGTCGCCGATCTGGGATTTGGTCCATGCGGCCACGGTGTTTAGCAGATCCAACTGGCTCGCCATGAAGGCCGAAGCTGTGAGGATCGCGTTCAACCCATCCTCTTTGGGCATTGGAAGGATCGTGTTGTCGGATCCGAAAAGCTCTGCAATGAGGCCCGCGTCGCCCCAAACGGGCAGCGGGCAATCACCCTTTTCGACAAAGCCCAGAGGGATCGTGCGGGTGATGCTTGTGGCGGGGCTGCACAGTTCTTGCAACATGGCCTCGCTGTGCTCTGCCATCACTGAAATGATTTGCTGTTCGGCGCGGAACGTCAGGTCGGACAAGATGTCAGGTGCGACGGCTGGGCGAAGACAGATGAATACGATCTCGCTTGCCTCCAGAACCTCTTGCGGCTCTAGCGCCTTCACGCCGTGGCTGGCCACAAGACCCGCAGAAACCTCTGCATTGCGCGTTGTAACGACGACCTCATGGCCCAAAGCCACCATCCGCCGCACCATAGGGGCTGCGATGTGACCCGTGCCTATGAAGCCAATGCGGCTCACTTTTCTGGCTCATCCGCGATGGAGGCCGACAGATCCGCGCGCCATTGGTCCAGACGCGCCGCCAAAGCCTCGTCTTGCAGGGCCAGAATGCCCGCTGCCATCAGGCCGCCGTTCTTGGCACCGGCTGCGCCAATGGCCATGGTGGCAACGGGAAAGCCGCGCGGCATTTGCAGGATGGAATAGAGGCTGTCCACGCCGGACAGCGCTTTGGTCTGCACCGGAATGCCGACAACCGGCACGCGGGTTTTAGACGCCATCATGCCCGGCAAATGCGCGGCCCCTCCGGCGCCGGCAATAATCACCTGAAGCCCCCGATCCACGGCTGTCTTGCCATAGTCCCAAAGGCGATCCGGCGTGCGGTGGGCCGAAACAATCTTGGTTTCATAGGCCACGCCGAGTTCGTCGAGAACATCCGCAGCCTCTTTCATGGTTGGCCAGTCTGATTGGCTGCCCATGATGATGCCCACTTTGATATCGGCCATTTGTGCCTCCGGTGATCAATGGAGCGCGCACTATACTCAGATGCGGCCTCTAGGCAATGATATCTGGGGTCAAACGGTCTTCGATATAGGCGATTTTGTCTTTGAGAAGCAGTTTCTTCTTTTTCAGACGCTTGATCGTCAGAACATCGCTGGTGCCGCGTTCGATCAGGGCCTCGATGGCCTCGTCCAAATCACGGTGTTCCTGTTTGAAAACCTGGAGCTCGACGCGCAGAACTTCGTCTGTCTTCATCTCCAGTTGGTCTAGTCCGGTCATAAGGGGCTCATGTTATTGGCTTATCCCAAGGATACGCCTTTAGGCTGCATTAGCAAAGCCCTTGCACTTGGTGATTTTGATGCCCATATTTCTGAATGAAGGGCTGCCTGAGAGGGGCCCGCAACCTAAGATCGTCGCTTCGCGTAAGGACATCACGATGAGTAAACTGACTTTGGGGTCCTATCCCCATATGCTGGGATTTGAACAGCTGGAGCGTCTTGTAGAGCGCACAGCCAAAGCCGAAAATGGCGGCTATCCCCCTTTTAACATTGAACAAACTTCGGATCACTCCTACCGGATCACGCTGGCGGTTGCCGGTTTTGCTGAAGCGGATTTGAGCATCACGGTTGAGGATCGCCAACTAGTGATCCGCGGCCGGCAGCATGACGATGGGGCCAATCGGGTGTTCCTGCATCGTGGAATCGCTGCGCGCCAGTTCCAACGCTCTTTCGTTTTGGCCGATGGCGTCGAAGTGGGTGAAGCGATTATGGAGAACGGGCTGTTGCACGTCGATCTAACGCAGGCGCGGCCGGAAACTGTGGTTCAGACCATCAACATTAAGAAAGGGTGAGCAGTATGATCAGTAAATATGATTTTGAGACCCCAAATGAGGACCGTATGGTTTACGTCCGAGAGGTCTCTGTGGCGGACTTGCCTGCGGATATGCAGGAGCAGGTCGAAGGCGTCGAGACGCTCTATGCAGTGCATGGGGCGGATGGTGAGCGACTGGCTGTGGTTAAAGAACGCAACCTGGCTTTTGCCTTGGCGCGTCAGAATGATTACGCGCCTGTGACGGTGCATTGATCGGTGACACGATTTCTTTGAAAGAAATCGATGTCGGATCCTTTTAAAGGATCCGTTGGAATTGAAAAAAGCGCGGCCTCTTGAGCCGCGCTTTGTTGTTTTTTAGGCTTTGATCAGGCCCATGCTTTCGAGCTTAAGCAGCACTTGATGCGCGCAGTTGTCGACCTCGACATTCTCGGTCTCTACGCTCAGCTCTGGGTTCTGGGGCACGTCATATGGATCCGAAATGCCGGTGAACTCTTTGATCTTGCCCTCGCGCGCTAGTTTATAGAGCCCCTTTCGGTCGCGGCGTTCGCATTCCTCAATCGAAGTCGCGACATGCACTTCAACAAAGGCACCGAATTGCTCGATCTCTTCGCGCACGTGGCGGCGGGTGGATGCATATGGCGCGATAGGCGCACAGATCGCGATACCACCGTTTTTGGTGATTTCAGACGCCACATAGCCGATGCGCTTGATGTTGAGGTCACGGTGCTCTTTGGAGAAACCTAGCTCGGAGCTGAGGTTTTTCCGAACGATGTCGCCATCCAGTAGCGTCACAGGACGTCCGCCCATTTCCATCAGCTTGACCATCAACGCGTTGGCGATGGTGGATTTGCCAGAGCCAGAAAAACCGGTGAAGAAAACCGTGAAACCTTGCTTGGAACGCGGTGGTTTGGTTTTACGCAGTTCCTTAACAACCTCTGGGAAAGAGAACCATTCCGGGATCTCCAGGCCTTCCGACAGACGGCGGCGCAGCTCGGTGCCTGAGATATTCAGGATCGTCACGTTGTCTTTGTCTTTGATCTCGTCATTTGGCTCGTATTGGGCGCGTTCTTGGACATAGACCATGTGTTTGAAGTCGACCATTTCGATGCCGATCTCGTCCTGAAACTCGCGGAACAGATCTTGCGCGTCATATGGGCCGTAGAAATCCTCACCTGCTGAGTTCTTGCCAGGGCCAGCGTGGTCGCGGCCAACGATGAAGTGGGTGCAGCCGTGGTTTTTACGGATGAGCCCGTGCCAAACCGCTTCGCGTGGGCCAGCCATCCGCATCGCCAGGTTCAAGAGCGACATGGTGGTGGTGGCGGCTGGGTATTTGTCCAGAACTGCCTCATAGCAGCGCACACGGGTAAAGTGGTCGACATCGCCCGGTTTGGTCATGCCAACAACTGGATGGATCAAGAGGTTCGCTTGCGCTTCGCGGGCGGCCCGGAAGGTCAGTTCCTGGTGCGCGCGGTGCAGCGGGTTGCGGGTCTGGAAGGCGACCACTTTGCGCCAACCCAGCTTGCGGAAATAGGCGCGCAGCTCGTTTGGCGTGTCGCGACGGCCGCGGAAATCGTAATGCACCGGTTGTTGGATGCCGGTGATCGGGCCGCCAAGATAGATCTTGCCCGCTTGGTTGTGCAGGTAGTTCACGGCAGGATGCGCATCGTCATCTGCGCCGAAAACCTTCTCGGCTTCGCGAGATTTGTTCGGCTCCCACCGGTCGGTGACCGTCATGGTCGCAAGGATCACGCCCTCTTGGTCGCGCAGGGCGATGTCTTGGCCGATCTCGATGCTTTCTGCGAAATCTTCAGACACATCCAGCGTGATCGGCATTGGCCAAAGCTGACCATCCGCCAGACGCATGTTTTCCACGACGCCGTTGTAGTCTTCTTCCGACAGGAAGCCTTTCAGCGGGTTGAAGCCGCCGTTCATCAAGAGCTCCAGATCGCAGATCTGGCGCGGGGTCAGGTCGTGGCTCGTGAGGTCAGCCGCCTCGACTTTCAGCTTTTGGGCTGAGTCATAGGACACATAAAGCTCTGGGATAGGAGCGAGGTTGTTTTGCATGGGTTCCGTCCTGGATTTAAGCGGCACGAGGCCGATTTTCGTGCCGGTCAGCTCTGCGTGCAGGGCTTCGTAATCGGCGAGTTTCTGGGCGAGGAAAAGATCCGTCAGGCGGTTCTTTTCTCCCGCGCCTTTGGTGGTCAGCGCATAGGAATTGCGCTGGCGTTTGTCAGAGCCGGGGCGTTGGGCAATGCGCACAAGGCCTTGGTCGATGGCGTCGCGCAAGAGCGCGTTCAGACGACCAAGCGACAGGCCAACCGCCTCGGCGGTCGCGCGTTGTGGCGCATCAGGGGCGATATCCAGCTGCCGCAAAAGGCGGAAAAGCTGGTCTTCTTCGCTGCTGATATGTGCCTCAGTTTCGGCCACGACACGGCTCTCATTGTTTGTTCACGGGTGAACGTATCTCATAAAAGCGTTTCTGAGCCAAGTCTTGTGTGAAAATAAGGGGGAAATCGCGTGCCTGCGGTCAAACGTGGAAATTTGACCGCAGGTGTATCAATTTGTTGGAACGCTTATTCCTGTTCCGCTAGGAATTTCTCGGCATCCAGCGCCGCCATACAGCCCATGCCAGCCGAGGTGACCGCTTGGCGGTAAACGTGGTCGGTCAGGTCTCCGGCGGCGAAAATGCCGGGGATGGAGGTGCGGGTGCTGCCGGCTTCGACCTTCACATAGCCGCCGTTGTGGGTTTCCAGCACGTCTTTCACGAGCTCAGTCGCAGGCGCGTGGCCGATGGCAACGAAAACACCGGCGCAAGGGATCTCGGTGATCTCGCCTGTGTTGACGTTTTTGGTTTTCACGCCGGTCACGCCCAGAGGCATATCGGTGCCGACGACTTCTTCCAAAGTATTGAACCAAAGCGTCTCGATCTTTTCGTGCTTCAACAGACGTTCTTGCAGGATCTTTTCGGCGCGCAGCTCATCGCGGCGGTGGATAAGGGTCACTTTAGAAGCGAAGTTCGTCAGGAACAGCGCTTCTTCAACGGCTGTATTGCCGCCACCGATCACCACGATCTCTTGGCCGCGATAGAAGAAGCCGTCGCATGTCGCGCAGGCGGAAACCCCAAAGCCCTTAAATTTCTCTTCGCTTTCCATGCCCAGCCATTTGGCGCGGGCACCGGTTGCGAGGATCACTGCGTCCGCGGTATAAGTCGTGCCGCTGTCGCCTTTGGCCACGAAGGGGCGCACGGATGTGTCGAGTTCGTTGATAATGTCGCCGATGATCTCGGTGCCCATTGCGCGCGCATGAGCCTCCATATTGACCATCAGGTCGGGGCCTTGGATTTCTGTGTGACCGGGCCAGTTTTCGACCTCGGTGGTGGTGGTAAGCTGACCGCCAGGCTCGATGCCCTGCACGAGAATCGGGCTCAGCATCGCGCGGCTTGCGTAGACGCCTGCGGTGTAACCCGCTGGGCCTGATCCGATAATCAGAACTTTGGTATGTTTGCTCTCTGCCATGGGCCACCCGATTGCCTAAAATTTCGCGTCACAGGGATATAGACATAAGGGGCGCGGGCGAAAACCCCCAAGCGGCAGAGCGCGCCATATCAAGGCTCACTTTCCAGTCATCGTGGAAATCGCGAAATATTATTGCGCGCGCATCGGCGGGTGCTATAAGAATTGCAAAGTTGCAGAGGGGTAACACGGCACATGACGGGATATCGTTTGGATCCGATTGACCGCAAGATTCTGGCAGAGCTTCAGGCGGATGGTCGTATGACCAACGTAGAGCTGGCCAAGCGCGTAGGGATCTCTGCACCGCCTTGCTTGCGCCGAGTGCGCACCCTTGAGGAATCAGGCTATATTCGCGGCTATCACGCCGAGGTGGATGCCCGCGAGCTGGGCTTTGAGGTGCAGGTTTTTGCGATGGTCGGGCTGATCAGTCAGGCCGAAGCGGATCTAAGCGCCTTTGAAGACCGCTGCCGCGATTGGTCTTTGGTGCGCGAGTGCCACATGCTGAATGGCGAAGTGGACTTCATCCTGAAATGCTGCGCGCCGGATCTGTCGACGTTTCAGACCTTCCTCACAGAGGATCTGCTGAAGGCCGAGAATGTGGCGAGCGTGAAAACATCGCTGGTCATTCGTGGCGCTAAGGATGAACCGGGCGTGCCGTTTGACGTTCTGGAAGAACGGATCAGCCGGACGGCTTAGGTAAAAGCCAAGCGTTCAAGTAAGTTTCCATCCGATCTCTGATCGAAAAACCGTTATGCGCGGTGCAAAAGTGCAGGGCGAGGGCCTGAATTTGGAAGGCTCCGACTCCGTCGGCCATTAGTGCCGGGTCGATGTCCTTGCGAAAGGGGCCATGCGCCAGCCAATGCGCCATGACGGTGCCGTTGCGGATGAAGGTCTGTGCGATGGCGCCGATCTCGCTGTTTTGTGCCGCGCCGGAATGCCTGAGAATCACGTCAAAGACGAAGCGTTCCTGGGTCATGAATTCAAAGGACGGCATCAGGGCGTCTAAGATTTCATCGACGCTCTTTGGGGGCTCCATCAGCTCCACCTCATCCAAAAACGCGTGGATTTCACCCCCAATCAGGTGATCCATTAATGCGTCTTTGTCTTTGAAATGGGCAAAGAACGTCCCCTTCGCGACGCCTGCATCCTTCACCACATCCTCAACGCGCAGGGCCTCGTAACCCGCTTCATTGATGCGGTTTTGAGCGGCTTCGATAAGTTTTGCGCGGGTTTTGAGGGTGCGTGTTTGGACGGCCATAGCCGTGGTGTGACAGAAAAAATGACTTTGGTCAAATTTAGTTATTGACCGCGGTCAGTTTTTGAAACTATGAAAGTGACCATGGTCAATTTATGGAGAGTCGCGAGATGGCGAAGAAGATTTTTGTTTTAAACGGACACCCGCGCGAGGCGTCTTTGTCGGCAACATTTGCCCAGACTTATGCCGATGCCGCGCAGGGGGAGGGGCATGAGGTTCGGGTGATGAATGTCGGAGATCTGGAGTTTGATCCGGACTTTGGGCAGGCGCTTTATAAAGAGCCAAAGCCGCTTGAGCCGGATCTGGAGCAAGTGTTGCAGTCCATCGAATGGGCGGATCACGTGGTTCTGACCGCGCCGATGTGGTGGGGCGGATTGCCTGCCAAGCTCAAAGGGTTGATTGATCGGAGTTTCCTGCCCGGTCGGACCTTTGACACCAAAAGCGGCAAGTTTCCGAAACCTATGCTCAAGGGGCGGACGGCGCGGGTTATTCTGACGTCAGACACACCGGGCTGGTATTTCCGCCTGATCTACCGCAGCGCACTGCATTCTCAGTTGAAACGGCAAATTCTGGGCTTCATCGGTCTCAGCCCCACGCGGTTCACCCATTTCGCGCAATCCAGCGATCCCAAACCGGGGGCGGTCGCTCGGTGGATCGACTCGGTTAAATCCTTGGGTGCTCAAGCAATTTGAATACCCCAAACCAGACAAAAGAAAACGACCGTTGGCCGGGGGAACCAACGGTCGTTTTGCTTGGGAGGTAGGGGGTCCTCGGGAATTCTCTTACGCGGCTTTCGCGGCTGGTTTCACCAGAACACTCTCGCCGATGCGCTTTTTCGCCCATGGCAGCACGACTGCCTCGGTCTTCGATGCTTTGACGATCGATTTAATAAAGCGTTGCTTTGCCATCTGTCTGCTCCTTCTTGCCTGATCCTTTGCGGACCGGATTGTTTGTCTGTTGAGAACAATCTGGTCTCGAAATGGGGCAGAGTTGCGGCGAGATTGGCGTGAATCCGAGGAGTTGCAGAGGTGAATTGGGGGCGCGGGATTAAAGCTTAATGACCGCAATCAACCTACCGTAGTCCGCCTCTTTCGCGTGGGTTGTGCGGCGATAGGAATAGAAGCGGTCCGGATCGCTATAGGTGCAATGCCCGTTCCATTCAGCAAAGCCGACGCCTGCCGCTTGCAGGCGGTGGACGCCATAGCCCGGTAGATCGAACATGAACCGATCGCCGTCGCCTTGCGCGAAAAAGCGGCTGTTGTCTGGATCACCCGCGATGAATTGATCGCGCAGCTCTGGCCCTACTTCATAAGCCGCCTGACTGATCGAAGGCCCAACGACCGCACGGATCGCCTCGCGTTTCGCACCAAGCACTTCCATGGCGTCCACGGTGGCTTCAAGCACGCCTGACACCGCGCCTTTCCATCCGGCGTGTGCTGCGCCAATGACGCCTGCGTCGGGATCAGCAAAGAGCACCGGCTGGCAATCGGCGGTCAGGATCGACAGAGCTTGGCCGGGGATATTGGTCACCAGCGCGTCGGCTTTGGGTTTCTCGCCCGTGATGGGCTCTGTCACAGTCACGACGTCGGCCGAGTGGATCTGGTGCACGCCATTCAGCGCCTCAACCCCCATGGCTTGCGCTACGCGGTCGCGGTTGATGCGCACGATGTCGGCCAAATCACTGCTGCCGGTGCCGCAGTTGAGGCCGTGAAAAATCCCCGAGGACGCGCCACCCTTGCGGGTAAAGAACCCGTGCTCGACAGGGGCAAGGCTCTCGGACCTGAGGATTTCAAGGCTCATGCTTCTACTCCGGGGGGCGGGTTTTCGCCCTCTGGATAAAGAGCGACCACTTTGAACAGATTTCCCATTTCCTCGGGATGGGTCAAGCGTCGATGCGCGAGAATGTGCTGTTCAAGCTGGGCTGGCTCCATCAACTTCGCGAGATCCTGCGCGCGTCTTGTGATGCCCAGACGCTCCAGAAAGACGCCTTGGGCGGTGACGCGGGAAAACTTGCAAGGGGTCGCGAGGCAGATGGCTTCGAAATCCACATGGGCTGTGAGGTCTGCGTTGCCGGGATCCTCGAGCACGTCGACCTCTTTGTGATCCTTGACGGCTTGCAGCGTGTCGCCCTGAGAATGCCAGTCGCCGTAGTCGATGATCAAGGCCACACCACCGTGACGTTTGATCCGGCCGCCGACAGCGTCGATCATCGGTGCAAGGGGTTCGCAGACTTCGACCATCATGCCATCCTCAGTGTCCTCAAGACGATGGGCGAGGGCGGGCTGAGGCTGGGCTGCGCCAAGGCCGAAAGTCAGGGCGTCGTGGTCGACACCGATCAGGCGTTCGCGCCATGCAGAGCCTTCGCGGATGAACTGGCGGATGGGCAGGGCATCAAGGAATTCATTGGCCACAAAGAACGTCGGTTGTTCGGGCAGAGTATCCACCGTGTCATGCCAAATCGCGCGGGTGATCAGCTCTTCCTGCTTGGCGCGTAGGGTGGGGGAGGCCTCGATCAGATGGACCTCCATTGCGTCGTGAAGCCCCGGCACATTGCGGGTCGCGCGCAACAGGTCCGCCATCAACGTGCCCCGCCCGGGGCCCGCCTCGGCAAGGGTGAAACGGGTCGGTACGCCTTGGTCCATCCAAGCTTGCGCCAGCGAGATGCCCAAAAGTTCGCCAAACATTTGTGTGATTTCGGGCGCGGTGGTGAAATCGCCGGTCGTGCCAAAGGGATCACGGGTGGCGTAATAGCCGTAGGCTGGATGCAGCAGGCATTCCGTCATATAGTCAGCCACGGAAATCGGGCCGATTGTGCGGATGCGGTTTATGAGCGTCTCGCGCAGGCTCATTGCACGCCGCGCCGGCTTTTGGTGATCATCCAGAGGCCGAAGAGGATCATCGGCAGCGACAGGATCTGGCCCATGGTCAGGCCGATGCCATTCAGATGCAGGACAAGGCCAAGCGGGTTGCCCTCGGAGACAAACTGCGCGTCGGGCTGGCGGACGAATTCCACAAGGAACCGTGCAAGCCCATAGCCTGCGAAAAACACGCCGGTGATACGCCCCGGGAACTTCAAGGCACCTTTGCGGAAGGCGAGCCAGAGCATCACCGTCAGAAGAAGCGCGCCTTCAAGGAAGGCTTCATAGAGTTGCGAAGGGTGGCGTGCGCAGAGGCCTGCGAGTTGACCGCAGTCTTGTGCATAAGCGCCAGGAAAGGCGACGCCCCAAGGCAGATCTGTTGGACGGCCCCAAAGCTCTGCGTTGACGAAATTCGCAAGGCGGCCCAGCAACAGACCCACTGGCGCACCCAGAACCACAATGTCGGACGTCGAGAGTTTCGGCAGCCCAAGGCGGCGGCAAAACAGCCATCCGGCCAGCACCACGCCGATCACACCGCCATGAAAGGCCATTCCGCCTTCCCAGACGCGAATGATCGCGAGAGGGTCTGACAGATAAGACCCCGGCTGATAAAACAGCACATAGCCCATGCGCCCGCCAAGAATGATCCCGATAGTGACCCAGAAGAGCAGGTCTTCGAGTTGAGCGTCATCCATAGGGGCCGTGTCGTTGCGCCACAGATGCACGCGCCGCAGAGCCATCAGGGAGATCTGAAACGCCAGAATGATCCCGACGATATAGGCCAAAGCGTACCAACGCAGGGCGAGCTCAAAGCCGCCTAAAGAGATCGAGAAAAGCTCGGGGGAAATATCGGGAAAGGGGATCATGGCCTGCATGTGTCTGATGTGCCTCTGAGACTGGGGCGAAGTCAACCTTGAGAGTCGCTGCTTTTGTGCCCATATAGAGATCAAATGTAACGGCAGACTACCGGAGGTCCACATGCAGACCCGCAATAAGATTATGGACGACATCTCGCAGCTGATGACCAATGCGATGGGCGTGGCGCAAGGCGCGAAGGATGAGGCCGAAACCGCGATGAAATCCTTTATGGACCGCTGGCTCGCGGATCGCGATTTTGTGACCCGCGAAGAATTTGATGCGGTGCGCACCATGGCGCAAAAGGCACGCGAAGAGAACGAGGCGCTGAAGGCGCGGATCGAGGCTTTGGAAGGCAAAAAGTAAGTGACAGATTCCGATTGGACGCGCCGGTCTGCACTGACCGGAATTGGCGCGGCATTGTCTGCCGCAATGATGCCTAGTGGAAGTCTAGCGGCGGGTGGTGGCCCGCGCGGCTATCTGCGCACCAATTGGAGTCAGGATCCTTTTGCCTATGGGTCTTATTCCTATGTCGCCAAAGGGTCTCGGAAAAAGGACCGTCGCAATCTTGAGGCCCCGATTGAGGGGCGGATCTTTTTTGCGGGTGAGGCGACGTTTTACAAACGCTCCAGCACGGTGCATGCCGCCCATGAGTCAGGTCTGCGTGTGGCGTCTATGCTTAGTAAAAAGGGTCACAAGCGAGTTGCTGTGATTGGTGCCGGCATGAGCGGGCTGACTGCCGCCAAAAGGCTGGCGGATCGTGGACATGAGGTGACCGTGCTTGAGGCGCGCGACCGAATTGGCGGGCGGCTTTGGACGGACACAAGCCTTGGCGTGCCGCTGGACCTTGGCGCCAGCTGGATTCACGGCACCGATGGCAATCCGTTAACGGCCCTGTCCGATCAACAGGCGATTGCGCGGGTTGCGACGGACGACAGCTATGCGCTGCGTGGGGGCGACGGGCGCGTTATGCGAGACGCGGACGTGCCCGATTGGATCTGGGATGAAGTCGAGATTCAGACCTCTGCTGGCGCCGATCTCGAAGAGCTGAACACCTCGGCCTATCTGTTTGACGATGACTACGAGGGCGATGAGGTCGTCTTTCCTGGCGGCTATACTGATATCCTCGGCGCTCTGCAGGGCGAATGCGACGTGCGCCTTTCGACTCAAGTGGGCATGATTGCGCTGGAGGACGATCAAGTCTGGGTCACGCCACGCGCCGCTTTGCCTGAGGCCTATGACGCCGTTCTGGTCACCGTGCCTCTGGGTGTTTTGAAAGAGGGCGGTATTGGATTTAAGCCAGAGCTGCCCTCAGCCAAACGCCGGTCGATCTCGCGTCTGGGGATGGGGCTCTTGGACAAGGTTTACCTGCAGTTTGACCGCCCGTTCTGGGACAAAGACGTCACTTGGATCTACACGCCTGAGGCTGGCGGGGAGCGCGGACAATTCAATGTTTGGCTGAACTTTTACAAGACACACGGCGTGCCAATTATCATGGCCTTTAACGGCGGAAGCGCGGCGCATGCGCTTGCGCATCAAAGCGATCAGGCGTTGATTTCGAGAGCATCCCGCGTCATCCGCAGCGCCTATTCCGCCTAGACCCACCGCCTATTTCTTGTGGATTTTAACGACTTGTCCACAACTTATTGCGGTCTTTTCAAATATTTCCCTTTACTTAAGCGGGCCCAGACTCCACCATACCTAGTAAGGGAGGAGGGCTCTCCTACCTCCCATCGAGCAGGCACCAAGCGCTGGTTACGCTGCCACGTCCCGGCGCAATAACGAAAGGGTGGCGCCATGGCATTATCAGAGCAGTATCTCGAAGAAGACATTCATCCCATCGACATCGTCGAACACATTGCCGAGCATCACGAGTGGACTTTTGACCGCATCGCGGATGATCAGATCGCAATGGCCATTGAGGGGCAGTGGAAGACCTATTCCATCACGCTCGCTTGGTCGGGATATGAAGAAATGCTCAAGATGGTCTGTTCCTTTGAGATGGAACCTCCGTCTGATCGCATGCCGCAATTGTTCGAAGTCCTCAACGCCGTGAATGATCAATGCTGGGCTGGTGGGTTCACCTATTGGACCGAGCAGAACATGATGATCTATCGCTATGGTCTGGTGTTGGCGGGTGGTCAGGTCGCAAGCCCTGATCAGATCGACACGATGATCAACGCAGCGATCATGAGCGCGGAACGCTTCTATCCGGCTATTCAGCTGGCCACTTGGGGCGGACGTTCTGTTGAGGATGCAATGCAGGTTGCGATCGCTCAGGCCTACGGGCGGGCATAAACACATTCAGGGAACGGAATTTGCTGGCCGTTCCCGCTAGGCGCACTAGGTTGCGGCCTAAGTCTTAATTCCGACACAGGCCGCCCGTGCGTTCACTTGTTCTTTTCCGAAATGATTTGCGGGTTGCTGACAATCCCGCGCTGACAGCAGCTGCGGCGCGGGGCGAAGTTTTGCCCGTGTTTGTCTATGAGCCCGAGGCCTATGGCGAGGCCGCGAAATGGTGGTTGCACCATTCTTTGACCGGCTTGGCGCAGGACTTGGGGGGCTTGATGGTCCGTCAGGGTGACCCGCTTGCGGTCGTTGAAGGGCTTGTTGCCGACTATGGTGTGGACGCAGTCTTTTGGAACCGGCGCTATGATCCTGCGGGGATTGCCAAAGACACAGAGATGAAGGCGGCGCTGGGCGCGGCGGGCGTGACGGTTGAAAGTTTCCCGGGCAACCTTCTGTTTGAGCCCTGGCAGATCAAAACCGGATCTGGCGGGCAGTTTAAGGTGTTCTCGCCGTTTTGGCGGGCTTGCCTGAGGGAGGCGGCTCCGGCCGCAGCTTTGGAGCGCCCGTCGCTTGCGGTCTTTGGTGCGGCGGCAGAGATCGACGCATTGGATCTATTGCCCAGAAAGCCAGATTGGTCGACGGGTTTTGGCCCGATTTGGACTCCCGGAGAAAAGGGCGCATGGGCGCGTCTGGCGCATTTCCTTTCCGACGATATCAAGGGCTACAAAACGGGTCGAGATCGACCGGACCAAACGCACGTCTCGCGCCTGTCCCCGCATCTGCATTTCGGCGAGATTTCTCCGCGTCAGATTTGGCGAGAGGTGCAGCATCAATGCGCGATGTATCCCAGCAAGCAGGGGGATGCGGATAAATTTCTCGCGGAAATCGGATGGCGAGAGTTTTCGCATCAGTTGCTGTTTCACACGCCCGACTTACCCGAGCAAAACCTGAACCGCGCGTTTGACGCCTATCCCTGGGCTGACAATCCGGATCACCTAACTGCTTGGCAAAAAGGGCAAACCGGCTACCCGCTGGTGGATGCTGGCATGCGAGAGCTCTGGCACACAGGCTACATGCACAACCGCGTGCGCATGGTTGTGGCGAGCTTCCTGATCAAACATCTGCGCATCCATTGGCAACATGGGATGAATTGGTTCTGGGACACTTTGCTGGATGCCGATCTCGCCAATAACACCGCGAGTTGGCAATGGGTGGCGGGGTCCGGCGCGGATGCGGCGCCTTATTTCCGCATCTTCAACCCCACGACGCAGGCGCAGAAGTTCGATCCCAATGGCGACTATATTCGAAAGTGGTGTCCTGAACTTGCGGCGCTGCCCACGAAGGTTCTGCATGCCCCATGGGAGGCCCCCGCCTTGGTTTTGCAAGAGTCCGGCGTGACATTGGGCGAGACCTATCCCCACCCGATTGTCGATCACAAAGAGGCGCGCGCAGCGGCTTTGGCGGGGTATGATACCGTCAAATCCTCGCAACGTTAGTTTCGCCTCGACCTTCGCAAGAATTCGCGCAATGCTGCGCGGAAATCTTGACGGAGGGGCAGATGGCTGAGATCACATTCGACGATTTTCTAAAGGTCGATATCCGCACTGGTGTGGTTGTCGACGCCCAGCCTTATCCCGAGGCGCGCAAGCCCGCGATCAAACTCTGGGTGGATTTTGGCGGAGGCCTCGGGGTCAAAAAATCCTCGGCCCAGATCACTAAACACTACACGCCCGAAAGCGTCGTCGGAAAACCTGTGATGGCGGTTGTGAATTTTCCGCCGCGCCAGATCGGGAAATTTATGTCGGAAATTCTGGTGCTTGGCGTGCCGGATGACGAAGGCGAGGTCGTTTTGATAACGCCCGACAAAGAAGTCCCCAAAGGCGGGAGGCTCTATTGATGGACCTTTTGATCACACGCCCCTTGCCGCAGTCCGTTGTCGAAGCTGCCCAAGAGCATTTCAATGTCACGGTCCGGTCCGAGACCTCGCCCCTCTCCGAGGATGAGTTGCGCACGTCACTTGCCGACTTTGATGCGATCCTGCCGACGTTGCGAGACAACTACTCCGCCGAGGTCTTTGCAGACGTCCCGAACCCGCGCGTGAAGATCCTCGCGAATTTCGGCGTCGGCTATAATCACATCGACGTTGATGCCGCCGCTAAAGCGGGCCTCATGGTCACCAACACCCCGGGTGCCGTCACTGACGCCACCGCTGATATCGCTATGACCTTGATCCTCATGTCCTGCCGCCGTGCGGGGGAAGGCGAACGTCTGGTGCGGGCAGGCGAGTGGGACGGCTGGCATCCAACGCAGCTCTTGGGCCAGCATGTCTCAGGCAAACGTGTTGGGATCGTGGGCATGGGCCGCATCGGCCAAGCCATCGCGCGCCGCTGTCATTATGGGTTTGGCATGGCCGTCAGCTATATGGCGCGCTCTGAAAAAGACCTGCCGTACCCCGCGAATGCGCACAACAATTTGGAAAGCCTTGCAGCAGAGGTCGATGTTCTCGTGGCAGCCGTCCCAGGAGGGGCCGATACGCTACATCTGATCAATGCAGAGACGTTCAAGGCCATGAAACCCACCGCCCATTTCGTGAATATCTCGCGCGGTGAGGTCGTCGATGAAGCGGCGCTGATCGCGGCCCTTCAAGCCAAGGACATCGCGGGTGCAGGCTTGGATGTCTATGAATTTGAACCTTCGGTGCCCGACGCCTTGATCGCCATGGAGAACGTCACGCTCTTGCCGCATCTGGGCACAGCCGCGCTCGAAGTGCGCGAGGGCATGGGACTGATGGCGGTTGAAAACCTGAAGGCATTCGTGGCCGGAAACCCTTTGCCCAATAGGGTCTAGCTGCGTCACCCTTGACCTTTGGTCACCCTTGCGGTGAAGTTTCCCGACTGCGAGGAGGCCACATGCACCAGCCAGCCATTACCGGAAGCGGCGTTTTCACGCCCAGCGAGATCATCACCAACGACGAACTTGTCGTGGCCTTTAATGCCTATGCGGACAAGTTCAATGCCGAAAACGCAGAGGCGATTGCCGCGGGCGGTATCGAGGCCATCGCCCATTCCAGCGNCGATTTCATCCTGAGCGCCAGCGGGATTGAGCAGCGCTATGTGATGGAAAAAGAAAGCATCCTTGATCCGGACATCATGTTCCCCAAGCTGCGCTCGCGCTCGGATGATGAACCAGGGGTCATGGCGGAGATGGCGATTGATGCGTGTAACAAAGCACTCGCCAAGGCGGGGCGGACGGCCGAAGAAGTCGACCTTGTGATCTGCGCAGCCTCTAACCACGAGCGCGCCTATCCGGCGATTGCTGTGGAAATTCAGGACCTTCTGGGGGCAGGAGGCTTTGCCTTTGACATGAACGTTGCCTGTTCTTCGGCCACCTTCGGCTTGCAAGCGGCTGCCGACATGATCCGCGCGGGATCGGTCAAATGCGCATTGGTTGTGAACCCCGAGATCTGCTCGGGCCACCTGGAATGGCGCGACCGCGACTGCCACTTCATTTTTGGCGACGTCTGCACGGCGACAGTCATCGAACGCGCCGAGGACGCCAAAGGCGCGCATTTCCTGGTGCATTCTACCAAATGCGCGACGCAGTTCTCCAACAATATCCGAAACAACAACGGCTATCTGCGCCGCTCGCACACAGACATGGAAGACCGCCGCGACATGCAATTCATGCAGAACGGCCGCAAGGTTTTCAAAGAAGTGCTGCCGTTGGTTGTGAACCACATCCAAGGTCACCTTGCTGACGCAGGGGCGTCTGCCGATGATTTGAAACGCCTTTGGCTGCATCAGGCGAACAAGTCGATGAACGACTTCATCGGCCGCAAAGTCCTTGGTCGCGTGCCCGAGGACGGCGAGCAGCCCAATATCTTGCAAGACTACGCCAATACTTCCTCGGCGGGCTCTATCATTGCTTTCTCAAAATACAGTGACGACATGCAGCCCGGCGACATAGGCGTCATCTGTTCCTTTGGGGCAGGCTACTCCGTTGGGTCGGTCTTGGTTGAACGGGCTTAATACCCGTCCTCAAGCCGGTACACTGGGTCCAGCACCAACAAAAGCCGCGTCTCACCTGTGCCTTCAATCGGGGGCGAACGGTGCAATAGACCCGTGGGCGCGTCCCCGGGCCAGCGCGTGCCGCGCAGAATAACCGGACAGGCCGCAGGAACTGACGCAATTTCAGAGACCTCACGTTCGGCATTCCCTATACCATACTGCGTGGGCTGGCCGCGATAGGTGCACACAAGGCGTGCGGTCACGGCATCGATGTGAAACTTGCGACAGGCGTTGGTTTTGATCGGATCAAGGCGAAGCCTCAGATAAGGAGCCTCCATCAGCTTAGCGAAGCCTTGCGCCAGGGCTGCAATGTCTTGGATCAGCCAGCTGCGCGCATCGCCGTCCGCCTCCGCGCTGATAGGCATCAAGCCCTCAACATGGGCCTCAACATCGGAGGGTTTCAAAACAATCCGCTCTTCGGGTAGGGCATCACTAGAAAGCTGAGCAAGCCAATCTACAGACGCTTGCAGCGGAGTGCGATCCAAAATGACAGCGCCACATCCCGGGGTTTCAATATCAGAAAACCCCTCGATTGTGCTGCATCTGCGCACCGTGTCGCCTAGATCCAAATCTGCTAACTTGTGAATGTCAAATGCCATGCCGTGCCCCTAAAATGCAGTCGCCCCGCAACGTGAGATTAATATAATGTAATAACATTACAAAAATGAAGTAAGCAAGCGGCTTCCAACTCCCCATCCGGCATATTCATCTTGCCGAAAATACTCCGGGGTGAGGCCGTCAGGCCGAGGGGCAAAGCCCCTTACGTGTCGCCCATTTCTTCGCGCCAGTGCCGACGGCACAGCGAGACATAGGTTTCATTGCCGCCAATTTGCACCTGATCCCCGTCGGTCATGGCCTTCCCATCCGCGCCGCGCCGCACGACCATCGTGGCCTTCTTTCCACAATGACAGATCGTGCGGACTTCGCGCATTTCGTCGGCCAATGCCAGAAGAGCGGCTGAGCCCGGAAACAGCTCTCCTCGGAAATCGACGCGCAGCCCGTAACACATGATCGGCACGCGCAGGTCATCTACGGCTCGGGCGAGTTGCCAGACCTGGTCCTTGGTTAGAAACTGCGCCTCATCGATAAAGACGCAGGCCACGCTGCCCGCACGCAGGCGCGTTTCGATCTCGGCGAACATGTCAGTGTCGCCATCAAAGGTATCCGCATCCTCCCCAATCCCAATTCGCGAGGCGATCCGCCCCTTGCCTGCTCGATCATCAAAGCGGGCGGTCAGAAGATAGGTCTCCATCCCCCGTTCGCGATAGTTATGCGAGGCCTGCAAGAGCACCGTCGATTTGCCGGCGTTCATGGTTGAATATTGGAAATAAAGCTTTGCCATAGCCCTGCTGATAAGCCCGCCCGAAGGCGAAAATCAAGCCTGAAACACAGCGCCGGGACGGTGGCTGTCACACCGCCCCGACTCTGTCGAGCATCGCACCCAGGCGGGGCGGTGGGGACAGGCCCCTGGGGATGAACACCCCCACCCGGATAAATCGCGCGACAGCCGCGATTCCTTTCGTTGCCCGAGGCGCCTCAAAAGGAATACGCACCTGGACGAAAAGCGTGTCTCAGGGGGTCGATTGGGCTGAGCCACCTGCTTTCCGCCGCGTCTGCGATAAGGGGAGGATGACAAATCCCCGAAAACCCAATAATGGGAAAAGACATTTCGATTTCCCCGAAGCCTGATAAGGGTGTGGGTATCGACAGTAAGGGGATGATATGGCAGGCGTCGGCAGCTATCTGAAAAAACACACAGAGGCGTTGGTCAAAGATGTGGGCATCGAGCCCGCGTGCGAATTGACTGGCAAGTCCAAAGCGACTTTGGGGCGGTATTATTCCGACCACGAAGAGCATGCCGATCGCTTCATGCCTGTTGATGCGGTTGCCGCTTTGGAAGAGGCGTCCTCCTACCCGCATGTGACCTCTGCTTTGGCGGAACTTAAGGGTATATCGCTGTCATTTGATGAGCGCCGTCGCAATGAGGACAAGTCCGGCGGCGTGAGCACGGATGTGATCGCGCTGAGCCAGCGGTTTGCCATGCTGATGGCTGAATATCACCAATCCATCGAGGATGGGGTGATTACGATCAACGAAGCAAAACGGCTTTTGAAAGAGACGCTCGCGCTGCAACAGGTCTTGATCGACATGAAGCTGCATCTTGAGGATGAGGCGGGATAAAGTCGGAAGCCCCCGATATATTCAGCCACCGGGGTGCCAGCCTAAATTCTGTGGGTATGACGCACTGACTGCTTCCGTAAGGTAAGCTTTGCATAAAAAACGCGCCGAGTCATTGCGGGATTCCCCTAGGTTTTGGCGATTTATGGTCAGGCTTGCTGGCTTACTTGTCCCCAAAGTTTCCGAAAGGATCCTTTGGATAGCCAACGCCGGCTAAGTACAGCCCCTGCGGCGGGCAAACCGGACCGCAGGCCGCCCGATCCTTGGCCTCTAACGCGGTTTTCACGTCAATGGGCGACCAACTTCGGGCTCCTACGCGCTCCAATGTGCCGACAAAGCTGCGCACCTGATTGTGCAGGAAGGACCGCGCGCGCACGTGGAAATGGGCCTCGGGTCCCCAAGGCATGTTCACGCGCTCAACGCGCAGTTCGTCCAAGGTTTTCACAGGGCTTGCCGCCTGACAGATCGACGAGCGGAAAGTGGTGAAGTCGTGGTGGCCCAAGAGGTAGTTCGCGCCTTCCTGCATGGCGTCAAAATCCAGTTGATGGTTCACTTGCCAAACGAGCCCCGCCTGATGGGTCGCAGGCGCGCGGCGCATGAGGATACGGAACAAGTAACGCCGCTCAACCGCTGAAAACCGCGCGTGCCAGTCATCATCCACGATGGCGGCATCGACGATAGAGACCGGGTCTGGTTTTAGGTGAAAGTTCAACGCCTCGGATAGGCGAAACGGCGTCCAGTCCTTTTGCAGATCGCAATGCGCGACCTGCGCCAGACCGTGTACACCGGCGTCCGTCCGGCCTGCTGCGGCGATGGTATGCGGGCCGGGCTCAAGCTTGGCCAAAGCAGCCTCAATTGCGCCCTGCACTGAGGGCTGATCGGCCTGACGTTGCCACCCCGCAAAGGGCGCTCCGTGATATTCGACTTTTAGAGCGATCCGAACCATGCCTCGCCATAGCCCTCCAAAGGCGCAGCTTCAATCCCACTCAGGGGCCGCGATGGGGAAATTTCTGTGCTTTTCCCGCCGCGCTTTGCCTACTGCCTATGGAAATGCGCACCTTGGCCCCATAGGTTTTCCATAGCAAATGAAAGGGCAGATGTGGTCTTTACGGATCTGGCACATGAGGTCACGCGGCGGGTTGAGGCCGTAGGCGACGGGTTAAACGAGGCGCTGTTTGAGCCGGTTATCCGGCTGGGCGTCACCGGGCTTGCGCGGTCGGGCAAGACGGTTTTCATCACGTCTCTGGTCGCAAGCCTTTTGGATCGCGGACGCATGTCGCAGCTTAAGGCAGCTGCCGACGGGCGCATTGTGGCAGCCTATTTGCAGCCGCAACCAGATGTGACCGTGCCGCGGTTTGACTATGAAAATCACTATGCCGCGCTGACCGGGCAGGCACCGCATTGGCCGGAAAGCACCCGCGCCGTGTCAGAATTGCGCCTGTCGTTCAAAGTGCAGCCGACGGGGCTTTTGTCGGGCTTTCAAAGTCCGCGCACGGTCCATGTCGATATCGTGGATTATCCTGGCGAGTGGCTTCTGGATCTGGCGCTCTTGGATCTGAGTTACTCGGAGTGGTCCGAGCAGGTCCTGTCGCGGATTTCCGATCGCGCTGAGGCCGCGGAGTATCTTGCGCAGGTTGCCGAGACGGACGGCGCTCTTGCGCTTGAGGAACCCAAAGCGCAGACCTTGGCCGCAGGTTTCACGGCCTATCTGAACGCCGCGCGCGATGCCGGGTATTATGATTGCACACCGGGGCGGTTCCTCTTGCCGGGTGATCTCGCCGGGTCTCCGGTTCTGACCTTCGCGCCTTTGCCACTGATCGAAAAAGCCCCGCGCCGCGCCTTGTGGCGTGAGATGGAGCGTCGGTTTGAGGCCTATAAGTCCAAGGTCGTTAAACCTTTCTTCCGCGATCATTTTGCACGGATTGATCGGCAGGTGGTGCTGGTGGACGCCTTAGGCGCGATAAATCGAGGCCCACAGGCGGTCGAAGAAATGCGCCGCGCTATGGCGGATATTTTGGACAGTTTTCGCCCCGGACGGAATGCCTTCCTCAGCCGTTTGCTAATGGGCAAACGTGTCGAGCGCATTCTGTTTGCGGCCACAAAGGCTGATCACTTGCATCACCGTCAGCATGGGCGACTGACTGCGATCATGGGCTCTTTGACGCGCGGTGCGCAGGATCGGGCGAAGTTCGCCGGGGCCAAAGTTGATGCCATGTCGATTGCGGCGCTGCGGGCCACGGTTGAGGAAACCATGCGTCACGATGGACGCGATTTGGATTGTGTGCGCGGCACTTTGCTGGATGGCGGCAAACAGGCGGCTTTCTATCCCGGAGAGCTGCCCGAAGATCCGTCAAAGCTTTTGTCGGCAGCGCGAAAGGGCGACAGCGCGTGGTTGGATGGCGATTATGAGATCATGAGCTTTGCACCGGCGCAATTGTCTTTGAAGCCAGGTTTTGGGCCGCCGCATATCAGGCTCGATCAGGCCGCGCAGTTTCTGCTGGGGGACCGGCTATGAGGATCCGGGCCGCGACGCCAGAGGATGCGCGGGCAACCGGCGCGATCTTGACGGAGTTTGTCGAAGCGACGCCCTGGATGCCCCGATTGCACTCGGCCGATGAGAACCGAGGGTTTTGCGCGACGATGATTGAACGTGGTTGGGTTCGGGTGATCGAGGACGATGGCGTTGTTGGGTTTATCGCGCGCAACGAGGCCGAGGTGAACGCGCTTTATGTGGCGCAGACCTTCCGTGGGCGTGGGGCAGGGGCCGCTTTACTGCGCGACGCGCAGGCTGCTCGAGATGATCTGTCGTTATGGACCTTTCAGGACAACCTCGGCGCGCGCAGGTTCTATGCGGCGCATGGGTTTCACGAGGTCTCGAGGACGGATGGGCAACAGACGGACGAGAAATTGCCGGATGTGCAATTGGAATGGAGAAGGCTCTAAATGGCTGAAAATAAACCTGTTCTGATTGAACTCGACGAAGAAGCGCCCCAAGTCGCGGACGCGCCGCAGGTGCCTGACGTAATCCACACACCGCAGGGTGAGGTCATGCAGAGCGTTGTCAAACTGGCGAGTCGCCGACCGTCGCGATTGGCACGCTGGTTCTGGGGGCTCTTGCTGAGTTTGCTCGTCACGGCGGTGTCCCTGACGGCGTACAACGCGGTTTTGGGCCTGATCGCGACAACGCCGATGTTGGGCTATGCGGTCACCGGATTGATCGCTTTGTTTGTTGTGGTCTGCGTTTTGATCGCGGGCAAAGAGCTTTTGGCCTTCGCAAGCCTTGGTCGCGTCGATCGGCTGCATACGCGGGCCGAGGCGGCCTTGTCGGACAATGATCTGGCCGCTGCCAAGAAAGTCGCGGATGATCTGTCGCGTCTTTATGCGCGGCGTGAGGAAACCGCTTGGGGCCGCGCGCGGATGAAAGAAAGGATGGCGGACAGTTTTGACGCTTCGGCGGTGTTCGCTGTTGTGGATCAAGACCTGATGACGCCGTTGGATAAAGCCGCACAACAAGAGGTCGAAGCCGCCGCGCGCCAGGTCGCGACGGTGACGGCGCTGGTGCCCTTGGCTTTGGCGGATGTTCTGACCGCTTTGGTCGCGAACCTGCGCATGATCCGGCGGATTGCCGAGATCTATGCGGGGCGATCTGGAACCTTGGGCAACTGGCGGCTGACGCGAGCTGTGATGACGCATTTGGTGGCGACAGGGGCGGTGGCCGTTGGGGACGATCTAATCGGCTCGGTTGCAGGCGGGTCGATCCTGTCCAAAGTCTCACGTCGGTTTGGTGAGGGCATCGTGAATGGTGCTTTGACCGCGAGAGTAGGCGTGGCTGCGATGGAGGTCTGTCGGCCGTTGCCATTTGAGCAAGGCAAAGGGCCGCGCACGGGCCAGATCGTGAAGAGCGCGCTGGCTGGCCTCTTCAACAAATAATCCTGCGCGG
>JABSOU010000066.1 GCA_013215215.1 Cognatishimia sp.
CATCGCCGCGGCAAAGATTATTTTCTGATACTGCGATGGACGCCCTTTCTTTAAAAGGCGACAATCTTCGAGATCATCATCTATCCATGATTTCAGTCTTGCCAAATCGTGCAAGTAAGTTGATGCGCGTCGATCGATATCAATCAACAAACCTATCCGCTCTTGCCTTCGATCCTCAAGAATTCCTTTCTTGAACAAGAATGCAGTCTTTTGAATGAAAAATTTATTGTGATTTTGAGACGGGTCTTTTTCCTGTTCAACGATCCAGGATCGCAGTTCTTTGAGCTTTTCAATGTACCCAGATCTGTTTCCGCCACGCAGTTGACCCGCCTTCCAAAAGGCTTGCTCAATCTGGGCGTAAACGTATGCGTGAAAGTTCTCAGTCCAAATCTTGTTCTTCAGTCGCGTCGGCGTGAATACAATCTGAGGTGCATTCACGCGTCTTACCATTTCGTCCAAAAAGACATCTACTGGCAGCAGTTCATCCGGTCTAAGCGATCCGCTATTTTTATCCTCAACCCGGTTGGTCAGAGTTGTAAAGCGTTGAAAAAGCCGAGTGGACGCCTCTTTACAAGCGTCGTCTGTGACACGCCTTTGCTGGTTTCTGCTACGCCGATTGACTATCAAACCCAACCTCAATCCGAAAATGCAAGTTGCGGACTTCAGTTTCCCTGCAAACGCAGTTGTTTTCCCTGCGCAGGAATTTAGGGAAATCACGCAACAAACCACTGAAAATATAGGCCCATTTGAAGAATTTTGAACGCCAAGGCCTAAGAAATTGATCGTTTCCCTGCATGTTTCCTTGATGGCAGGGAAACGCGTCAAACCCCACCGGGGAAAATGAGGTTGTGAGACTTATGAGAATAAACGGGAACTTTTGGACAAACGGTGCGTCTCAGCGTTTGACGTTGACGCCTAAACGCCCGAATCTTCGACGTTTTTCGAAGCCAATTGTGCAGGGAGCATTGAGAACGGGGTCGGTGGCGGAGGAGGTGGGATTCGAACCCACGAAGGGCGTTAACCCTTGCTGGTTTTCAAGACCAGTGCATTCAACCGCTCTGCCACTCCTCCGGTTTGATCCGTCTAGCGCCCCCGCTTTGATTCTGAAAGACTGCAATTGAGGGAAAATTCGCCGATTGCCTTACGCAGACTTTCCTTGCTGCATCGCTCTCGTTACACTACCGCATAAATAAAAGGGGTCTTGTGGGGGTAAAACCCCAAACGACCTTGAAACAAGCGCATCAGGCAAAGGGCAAGGCAGGATGACAGCAGGGCACATGAACAGGCAGTTCACTATTCTTTCCAAAACCTTAGCGGGCGTCGTGGCGCTTGGCCTCTTGGCAGGCTGTGAGGATTTTCAGGGGTTTAACCTTGGTGGCAACGCTGGCGCGGATGCGCCGGTGGAAACCACATCCACCACGGTTGTAGAGCGCGATGTGGAAGCGCCCGAGGTGTTTTACGTCTCGGAAGCAGGTCTTTGGGACGGTCGACCCTCATTGGGTGGCGTCTGGGTTGCGCATCCAGATGTGACGGAGCCCGAACGGGTGATCATCAAAAACAAAGCCAATGGCAAGTTCGTGATCGGCGCCCTCTTCCGGCGCGAACGTGCGATCCCGGGGCCGCGAGTTCAACTCTCGTCTGATGCGGCGGCGGCAATTTCTGTCCTTGCGGGCCAGCCGGTTGAAATCGAAGTCACAGCCCTGCGGCGCGAGGAAGCACCTGTGGTTGCGGAAACCGTGGACACTGTGGAAACGGCAGAGGCCGTGACCGAAGAGACGCTGGATCCGATCGCATCCGCCTCGGCTGCGATTGACAATGCGGAGGCCTCTCAACCTGCAGCGGCACCTGTGGTACAATCAAATCTCGACAAGCCATTCGTTCAGATCGGCATTTTCAGCGTTGAGGGCAACGCTAACAATGCGGCAGCTCAGATGCGCAATGCGGGGATGATCCCGACGGTCAAAGCGCAGACGATCAAAGGCAAGCCGTTCTGGCGCGTCATCGTAGGCCCTGCGACCACACGGTCTGAGCTTAATTCTTTGGTCAAACGCATCCGCGACAATGGCTTTACCGACGCCTATGCGGTGTCCAACTAACCCGGATCTTTTGGAGACCCGTTTCATGATTGCATCCGCCAAACGCTTTTTGGCTTCTGTTGTATGTGCGGCTCTATTGGCTGCGCCTGTGTCTGCATTTGAAAACCGCGCTAAGGCGGGGTTTGTGATTGACCACACCACGGGCACGATCCTGTTTTCCAAGCGCGCGGATGAGGCTTTGCCGCCAGCGTCCATGTCCAAACTCATGACGCTTTATATGGCCTTTGAAGCCGTGCGCGATGGGCGGTTGAACATGGAAGAGAAACTACCGGTGTCGCAACACGCGATGAACTATGGTGGTTCGACCATGTTTCTGGACACGACGGATAGGGTGAAGGTCGCGGATCTTATCCGTGGCATTATCGTATTGTCCGGCAATGACGCCTGTGCGGTGATTGCAGAGACGTTGTCGCCAGATGGAACGGAGGCAGGCTTTGCCCGTCAGATGACCCTGCGCGCGCGCCAGCTTGGCATGACCAGCTCGACCTTCGCGAATTCCAACGGCTGGCCCGCGCCCGGTCATCGCATGTCGATGCGAGATCTGGCGTTGCTGGCGAACCGTCTGATCACAGATTTCCCCGAGTTCTATCCGATGTTCGCCGAAACCAAATTCGAATTTGACGGCCGCGCGCCACAGAATGTGAACAACCGCAATCCTTTGCTGCGCCTTGGCGTCGGGGCGGATGGTTTGAAAACCGGCCACACTCAGGAAGCAGGCTATGGGTTGGTGGGGTCTGCCAAACAGGGTCCGCGTCGTGTAATCTTTGCGGTTTCCGGTATGACAAGTGCCAAGGAACGTGCTGAAGTTTCAGAACAAATTGTCAATTGGGCGTTTCGTCAGTTCAGCACAAAGACCATCCTTCGGGCGGACAAACGTGTGGCAGAGGCCGATGTCTGGATGGGGGACATGCCTCGTGTCGGGCTTGTGGCCACGGATGACATCGACATCCTTGTGCCAGTGTCGGCAGGCGATGAGATTGCTGCCGAAGTGGTCTACAACGGGCCACTCCAAGCCCCGATTGAAGAGGGCCAAGAGGTCGCTGAACTTGTGATCCAAGCAGGCGATCTACCCGAGGTGCGCGTGCCGCTGGTTGCGGAAAACGCTGTTACTGCAGGCGGGTTTTCGGTACGAATGCGCACGGCAACTGCGGTTCTGATGAAGAACTTCGGGCTTGGGTCCTAAGGGAAATTCAAAGACATGGGCAACGGCGCGTTCATCACCTTTGAGGGTATTGATGGGTCTGGGAAATCGACCCAACTTAAGCGGCTGGCCGAAGCGCTTAAGGCCTCGGGTCACGACGTGGTTGTCACGCGCGAACCCGGTGGTTCCGAAGGAGCCGAAGAGATCCGGTCTTTGGTGCTCGAAGGCGCGACGGATCGCTGGTCGGCTGAAACCGAAATCCTTCTGTTCACAGCCGCCCGCCGCGACCATATGGAACGCACAATTCTGCCCGCGCTTGAGGCCGGAAAGATCGTACTCTGTGATCGCTTTGCCGACAGCACCCGCATGTATCAGGGCCTCTCGCGCGGAGACTTGCGCGATCTTGTCGATCAGCTCCACAGCCTGATGATTGGGCGCGAGCCGGATCTGACCGTACTGATTGATATGGACCCCGGCACGGGGCTCGCGCGCGCCAAAGGGCGGCAGACCTCTGAGGAGCGGTTTGAGGATTTCGGCCAAGAGCTGCAAAATAAAATGCGCGCCGGGTTTCTAGATCTGTCCCGCGAGTATGCCGACCGCTACCGGATCATTGATGGCGATCAAAGCATGAATGACGTCGCCGCAGACGTCTTGAAATCTGTGTTAGACTATCTGAATGAGTGACGACGCTCTGCCCCAATCCGACCAGATCGACGGCGCGCCTCACCCGCGTGAGACGGCGATGATCTTTGGGCAAGAGGCGGCAGAACGCGGGTTTCTGGATGTCTTCAACGCAGGCCGCTTGCACCACGGTTGGCTGATCACGGGACCGCGCGGGATCGGCAAGGCCACTTTGGCCTGGCAGATCGCGCGCTTTCTGATCGCGACACCAAAGGACGACGGCGACAGCCTCTTTGGTGCACCCCCTGCCCCGACCTCACTGGCGATTGACCCGGAGCATCCGGTTTCACGTCGCATTCAGGCGGGCTCTGAACCCGGTCTTGTGACGGTCAAACGGCCCTATGACGAGAAAACCAAAAAGTTCAAAGCCCAGATCACCGTGGATGAGGTGCGGCGGCTCAAGAACTTCTTTTCACTGTCAGCGGCCGACGGCGGCCACCGCGTAGTCATTGTCGACAGCGCGGATGAGATGAACGTCTCGGCCGCCAATGCGCTCTTGAAGCTGCTCGAAGAGCCCCCCGCGGACACCACACTTTTGCTGATCAGCCACCAACCCTCGCGCCTTTTGCCCACGATCCGCAGCCGCTGTCGCGAGCTGTGTCTGGCGCCTTTGTCACCTGATGATATGGCGCGCGCATTGGAACAGGCCGATCCGGGCGAGCCCGCCTCGCCAGCGCTCGCAGAACTCGCCGGAGGCTCGGTCGGAGAAGCGATCCGTTTGGCGCAATCGGGTGGAACCGAAATCTACGCGCAATTGGTGGCGCTTTTTGCAGGCATGCCGCGTCCAGACAGGCAAGCGGCGATGGCCTTAGCGGAAAGTGCCGCAATGCCAGGACAACAGGACCGGCTGGATCATCTGCTTAACCTGATTGATCTCTTGCTTCTGCGCCTAGTACGGGTCGGCGCAACGGGACAGGTACCGCAAATTGAAGCGGCCCCCAATGAGGCGCAAGTCCTGGCAAACCTGTCCAAAAACCCGGCACAGGCGCGGGCCTGGGCGGATGTGGCGCAGGAAATCTCCGCCCGGAGTCGTCACGGCAAGTCGGTGAACCTTGACCCTGCCGCTTTGGTGCTTGATACGGTTTGGAAGATCCAACAAACCGCGCAGCGTTTTTAATGTCCGAACCACTGATCACTGACAGCCATTGCCATCTCGACTTCCCCGACTTTGCAGGCCAAATCGGCGATTTCGTTGCCAAAGCCGCTGAAGCCGGCGTGCACCGTATGGTGACGATCTGCACGAAGCTGAAAAACGAGCCCACTGTGCGCGCCATTGCCGAAGCGCACGCGCCGATTTTCTATGCGGCTGGTACGCACCCCATGAGTGCAGCCAGCGAGCCTTTGGCGAGCGTTGACGAGTTGGTGGCGCTGTCCTCGCATCCCAAATTCATCGGGATTGGCGAGACCGGTCTGGATTATCACTACACAGCCGACTCCGCCGAGATCCAAAAGACCTCGCTGCGGGTTCACATCCAAGCGGCCCAAGAAACCGGCTTGCCGCTGATCATCCATGCGCGGGCGGCGGATGAGGATATGGCGCGGATTTTGGCTGAAGGGCACGCCAACGCGCCCTATTCCTGTGTGATGCATTGTTTCAGCTCCTCTGCAGAGCTCGCAAAGGCCGCTTTGGATCTGGGCTTCTACCTGTCCATGTCCGGCATCGCCGCCTTCCCCAAAAGTCAGGAACTACGCGATATTTTCGCAAGCGCACCGGTCGACCGCATCCTCGTGGAAACGGACGCGCCCTATCTGGCGCCCCCGCCCTTCCGCGGCAAGCGCAATGAGCCGTCGTACGTGGCCCACACCGCGCGCAAAGGGGCCGAGGTCTTTGGCATGGAGTACACAGACTTCGCGGCCCAGACCGAAGCCAATTTCGAACGGCTGTTCAGCAAAGCCACCCTCAAGCAGGCAAGCGCTGCATGAGCGGGACGATCACCTTCACCATTCTGGGCTGTGGCAGCTCGGGCGGGGTGCCGCGACTGGGCGGCGTCTGGGGGGATTGTGATCCAGAGAACCCAAAGAACACCCGCACGCGATGCTCGTTGTTGATCGAACGCGAAACCTCTGAGGGTAAGACCACGGTCCTAATCGACACCTCGCCCGATATGCGCCACCAGCTGTTGCGCGAGAATGTGGGGCGTATTGATGGGGTCGTGTACACGCATTCCCACGCCGACCATGTGCACGGGATCGATGATCTGCGTATGATCGTTTTCAATATGCGCGAGCGGGTGAAAGTCTGGGCTGACGGCCCTACGCAAGACGCGCTGTTGTCACGGTTCGGCTATGCTTTTGTTCAGCCGCCGAACTCGCCTTATCCGCCGATTTTGGACTTGCATGGCATCGACGGAGATGTGACGGTCTCCGGCGCGGGTGGCGACATCGTCTTGACGCCCATCGAAGTCGAGCACGGCAGCATTGATGCTCTGGGCTTTCGGGTGAATGATGTCTTCTATCTTCCTGATGTCTCAGGGATTTCGGAGGAGGCTTGGGAGCAGCTGTCGGGCCTGAAGTGCTGGATCTTAGACGCCCTGCGCCGCACGCCGCACCCCTCGCATTCGCATCTGGAAAACAGTCTGGAATGGATCGAACGCGCTGCCCCCAAGCGGGCTGTTCTGACCAATATGCATGTTGATCTGGACTATGAGACCGTGGCGACCGAGACCGCTGACCATATCACGCCTGCCTATGACGGAATGCGTCTGACGTTTGACCTTTAGAACGGGCGAATGTCGACGCCAGCTTGTGTCAGATTGTCCCTAAGGTTCCGCGCGATTTCGACCGCCGTTTTGCCGTCCCCATGCAAGCAAATCGTGTCAACACGCGTCGGGATTTTCACGCCGTTCTTCGAGATCAGCGCCTGCTCATCTACCATCCTCAGGATCCGTTCCGAGGCTTCGTTCGGGTCGTGGATCACAGCCCCGGGCTTGCTGCGATCCACAAGCAGACCGTTGTCCTCATAGGCCCGATCCGCGAAGATCTCTCCCATCCATTGGCAATCCAGAGACCGCACCGCGCGTTCCTGCGCAGTTGCGGCGATGGTCATGATGATGATGTCCGGCGCGACCTTCAAAGCCGCCTTGTAAGCTGTGCGCGCCATGTCTTCGTCTTCGGCGCACATATTGGCCAAGGCCCCGTGCAACTTAAGATGCCGCAGCCCCGTGCCCAAAGCCACTGCCGTCGCCTGTGCCGCACCTAATTGATAAATAACAAGGTTTTCCAGTTCAGTCGGGCTTAACTTGATGCGCCGCCGCCCAAACCCTTGCATATCCGCAAACCCCGGATGCGCGCCGATATTGACGCCATTGTCACGCGCCAAGGCCATGGTCGTGGCCATCGTGTCCGCGTCGCCCGCATGCCAGCCACAGGCCACATTGGCACTGGTGACGATATCCAAAAGCGCCGCGTCATTGCCCATTGGCCATGGACCAAAACTCTCGCCCATATCCGCGTTCAGATCTACTTGTGCCATTTAGCCCTCCGGGTCATGTCCCGCGGTCACACCGCTGATCAATTGATAGCTCAGAAGATCGCTCATGTCGGCAGGGTTTCGCACCACAGTCGTGACTTTTGCCCGCAAGGCCTTGAGCTGCTCTGCCTCGGTTTTCGCCAGCGCCTCCGCTTGGGCGCGCGACACCAGTTTGAAGATGAACCGCGTGCCCGGTTGGGCCTGCGCAAGTTTAGGCAGATCTTGCGGCACAACAGTGCCGATGCGGGGGTATCCGCCCATGGTCTGACATTCTGCCATCAGAACATAGGGCACACCGTCGCCGGTCTGTTGAATGTCGCCCTGCATGATGAAATCTGACGCCAGCCCCGCGGCCAAATCGGTGCCGAATTTCAGGCTGGGATGGTCCAGCCCCACCCCTTGCCGGTTGGCGCGGTTGGATTTGGTGAATTCGGCCGAGAAGAAGGCCGTTTGTGTTGCCTCATCAAACAGATCCGTCTGAGGCCCAGCCACCACATGCAAAATGCCCCCATCAAAGCGAGGCTCTGTGGCCAAAGCCATTTGCGCAGCGTCTGGGTCAGGATCTTGGTTGATCTCTATACGTTCTCCCGGTGCGAGAGCGGCCCCGATCCCCGCCATCAAATGCGCGGACTGGCTGCCCAGATGGGGCGGGCTTTTGATGCCTCCGGCGAAGGTCAGATAGCCATAGCTTCCAGAGCGGCAAGCCCCGAGTTGTAGTGTCGCGCCAGCGGGTATCATGTGGGTGTGGTTCCACGCGAGGGGCAGACCCTCAAGTGAGGCCGCCATAGGCGACCCGGTCAAAGCGATCCGCGTCTGTGTTTCAATTTTGAACGCCCCGCCAAAGCCCGCGATTTCAAGCGCCGGTAATACGCTGGGCGATTGCAGCAAGGCCGCTGCCTCGAGCAGTGCCAGTTGGTCCATTGCGCCGCCACGCGACAGGCCAGCCGCGATTTGGTTCGGGCGGCCAAGGTCTTGGATCGTGATGGCGGGGCCATTGCCAAGGAAGGTCACACTCATCGCAAAACCTCTAGCTTGGCTTGCCCCAAGCCATCTGGGTTATCCGCCAGAATGCTGGTCATTTCGGCAGGCGGCACGGGTGTAAACCGTAGGGCATCTCCGGCGCGGAGCAGTATCGGCTCGGCGCGTTCTAGAGAAAATGGCAGAAATCCTGATTGGCCAACATGATGCCAACCGGTGGGATTTTCATTCGTGAAAACAATAAGTTGACGAATTGCCAAAATCAGAGCCCCAGCGGGCACGGAGGGGTTGATCGCCTCCATGCGTGGAATATTCCAATGGTCTTTCAGAAACCCAAGATAGGCCTGCCCTGGGGCAAACCCCAGCGTTAGGACGTCCACATCCTGAGAACAGAGATCTGTGATCGCGTCCTTCTCAGAAAGGCACGCCGCGCGCGCAGCCTTGGTCAGATCAGGCCCGAAGGCCTCCCCGAACGCGACAGGAATGGTCCAACGCCGCATTGGGTCCGGGCTTGCAACACTTGTCCAGTGTCGGCGCGATAGGCGCTCTTGCAGAGCTTTGGTAGTCTTGTCGCGAACGCTTGAGCCGCCATCAAAGGACACCATCACCGTGGTCAAAGAGCACGCGATCTCAGTAACCCCAGCGATCGGATCACGCTCTAGATCGGCGACAAAGGCCTTCACCGCCGCCGTGAGATCCGGCCCTGCTTTCAGCCCAAACCGCACGATCAACGCCGTCAGGCCAAGAGGCAAAATCACCGGAGAGTCAGGGGCGTGCGTGGACATTGGGGCTCATAATTTGACGCCCCGAAAATGTCCTGCACCGCGGCGGATTACAAGGGGGTTAGCCGACTTGGCGCCCCCGGCTCCAGACGCCCCGAACGACCGGCACGTCGCGCATCGGACGAATGCGCACCATATCCGCATGCATGCCCACCTCAAGCGTGCCGCGATCATAGAGCCCAGAGGCCCGCGCGGGTGCTTTGGTCACGGTCTTGATGGCGCGGGGCAGATCATCCCACAGCTTGGCAAGCCGGAAGGCCGATTGCAAAAGCGCTGCGGGCACATAGTCCGAGGAGACGATGTCCAAGAGGCCCAACTCGGCCAGCTCATTTGCCGACACATTGCCGGAATGGCTGCCGCCACGCATGATATTGGGCGCGCCCATCATAATCGCGATGCCATTGTCGCGACAGGCCTGCGCGGCCTCGACTGTCGTCGGGAATTCCGCCAAACAGATGCCGTGATTTGCCGAGGTGACCACCTGTTCGGTCGTGGTGTCATCGTGGCTGGCCAGAACAGCGCCAAAACGCGCGGCTTCGGTCACGACCATGGCCTCATGTTTGTCGCCAAGACGCGCTCGCAGGCCCAACAACATGTCGAAATGCTCTTGGTATTCCTGATCGTTCATACCGGATTTGCCCATCACATAGGCTTTGAATTTGGTGGTGTCGCGGAACTGGCGCTGCCCTGGGGTGTGGTCCATAAGGCTGACGATACCGACGCGGTCGTTTTCGTCAAACTCGCTGAGTTCTTCGATGAGGGTTTCGGAACAGACCTCCGCGCGAAGGTGCAGGAAGTGGCTGATCTTCAACGCGCCTTCCGCGCGCAGCTCCATCATCTCGCGCGAGAGTTCGCGGGCATATTTCAGATACCGCCCCTTGCCCGAAGGGATCGAGCCCACGCGCATGGCGTCAAAGACCGTTGTGATACCGCAGCCTGCCAGCTCTGCATCATGGGCCAAGATCGCAGGCATGTGGGGCCAATCGACTTTCGGACGCGGCTGGATGTGGCGTTCCAGATTGTCCGTATGCAGCTCGACAAGGCCCGGGATGATCAGATCGCCATCGCAATCCACGGCGCCCAATGGGATCTGATCGGTGCTGACCACATCTGTGATCTTGCCGTCGTTCACATAGATGGCACCTGTGACGATGCGATCCTCAAGCACGATCTGAGCATTGGCGAGGCAGAATGTGGCGCTGTCGATCCCCTGCGGAAGGCTTGGTGAATTCATGTCAAAACATCCTCTGGATAGAGCACAGCAAGGGCCACGGCGATGGTCTCGTCAAGCGCGCCGTCATTGCTGAGGTCAGTATAGGTGACGCCCGAAGGCATCGGAAAATCTGCGCGTTTGAGGCGCTGTTCGATATCTTCTGCGGTTTCGCGACCCCGGCCTGACAGACGCGCGCGTAGCGTTGCGTCGCTGGCCGTCAAACGCAAGGCCACAAGATCCGGAAAGGCCTTTTCAGCGGCGGGCAAAACCCCGCGGCTGAGGTTCACAAGCAGGTCATGCCCTTTCGCGAGGTCATCATGCACGGTTTTTGGAATACCATAGAGCAGCCCATGCGCGGGCCAGTCCAAGGCAAACGCGCCGCGAGCCTTGCGGCTTGCGAACTCTGTGTCTGAGACGGGCTCGTAGTCCTCGCCACCCAGGCCCTCAGGCCGGGTGATCACTCGTTTTACCAGCCCTAGACGTGGATGCGCCGAAACCAGCGCCTCCATGACGCTGTCTTTGCCGACCCCGGAGGGGCCGACAATCGCTATGAGCCGCCCCGCCATTTAGGCCGCCGCCAGAGGGCTGAAACCCGTGACGTCGATCTCACGATCACAGACCCGCTCTCGCGCGGCCTCGTCGTGGAAGATGCCGACGATGGCGGTGCCATTTGCTTTAGCCTCTTCAATCAGCCCCAGCACAATTTCGCGGTTGGTGGCATCAAGGCTTGCGGTCGGCTCGTCCAACAAGAGCGCCGGATAGCTATGCGCAAAGCCGCGCGCGATGTTCACACGTTGCTGCTCACCGCCCGAGAAGGTGGTAGGCGAGAGCGACCACAGCGGCTCGGGGATATTAAGCTTTTGCAAGAGACTGGCGGCACGGTCTTTGGCCTCGTCCATCGGGATGCCCAGCGACAAGAGTGGCTCGGCGACGACTTCAATCGTGTGCACACGCGGCACGACACGGAGAAACTGGCTGACGTAACCTAGCACTTCGCGGCGCAGTTTCAGGATGTCGCGCGGCTCGGATTGGGTGACATCGACACCGCCAACGACAACGGATCCACCCGCGGCGAGATAGTTGCCATAGATGATCCGCATCAGCGTGGACTTGCCCGCACCAGAGGCCCCGGTCAGGGCGACACATTCGCCTGCTGGCACGGTGAGGTTCGCGCCGCGCATGACTTCGAGGACAGCGCCACCTTGGTTGTGCAAGGTGAAGGTTTTCGAGACATTTGTCAGTTCAATCATAGTCTTATACCTGCAAAACAGAGCTGACGAGCAGCTGGGTATAGCCATGTTGCGGATCATCCAGAACCTGATCTGTCAGGCCTGTTTCCACCACATGACCGGATTTCATAACCATCAGGCGATCCGCCAAAAGGCGCACAACCGCGAGATCATGGGTCACGATAATGGCCGACAATCCAAGATCCCGCACCAAACCGCGCAACAGATCCAAGAGACGTGCTTGGACCGAGACATCAAGGCCTCCGGTCGGTTCGTCCATAAAGACCAGACGTGGGCCGGTCACGAGGTTGCGGGCAATCTGCAGACGTTGCTGCATGCCGCCGGAGAAGGCTGTGGGGCGGTCGTCGACCCGGTCTTCATCGATTTCCACGCGGCCCAGCCAGTCCACAGCCTGCGCTCGGATATCGCCATAATGGCGCTGACCCACGGCCATGAGACGTTCGCCCACATTGCCGCCAGCGGACACACCCATACGCAGCCCATCGCGCGCATGTTGATGCACAAAGGCCCAGTCGGTGCGGCCCAGCATCCGACGCTCGGGCTCGCTCATTTGCAGCGTGTCGCGCGGTCCATCGGTGCGGGTATCAAAGACCACTTCGCCTGTATCCGGCGCATGGTGACCGGCCAGACAATTCAGCAGGGTCGACTTACCAGAGCCAGATTCCCCAACAATCCCCATAACTTCGCCGGGATAGAGGTCAAACCCCACATTCGCACAGCCAATCCGGTTGCCGTAATATTTGCTGACGTCTTTGACGGAGAGCAAAGGTGTCATGCCGCCACTCCTTTCGGTCCAACATGGCCTGCGCCTCGTCGGCTTTCGCAGTAATCGGTGTCCGAGCAGACAAACATCCGCCCGCCTTCATCGTCGGTGATGANTTCATCCAGATAGCTGTGGGTCGCGCCACAGAGGTCACAAACGTGATCCGCCTTGGAGGCCTCAAAGGGGTGGTCCTCGAAATCCAGGCTGACCACTTTTGTGTGTGGAGGCAGCGCATAGATCCGCTGCTCGCGCCCTGCCCCAAACAGCTGGATCGCGTCCATTTCCATTTTGGGATTGTCAAACTTCGGGATCGGGCTTGGGTCCATCACATAGCGCCCTTCGACCTGCACCGGATAGGCATAGGACGTGGCAATATGCCCGTGCTTGGCGATATCCTCGTAAAGCTTCACATGCATGAGGCCATATTCCTCAAGCGCGTGCATCTTGCGGGTCTCGGTCTCGCGCGGCTCAAGAAAGCGCAGAGGTTCCGGGATCGGCACCTGATAGACGAGGATCTGATCCTCAGAAAGTGGTTCTTCTGGGATCCGGTGACGGGTTTGGATGACCGTCGCCTCGGAGGTCGCGGTGGTGGTTTTGACCTCAGCTGTGTTCTCAAAGAACTTACGGATCGAGACCGCGTTGGTCGTGTCATCCGCGCCTTGGTCGATGACTTTCATCGTATCCTCTGGCATCAGCGTCGCGGCCGAGACCTGAACGCCACCTGTACCCCAGCCGTAGGGCATCGGCATCTCGCGGCTTGCAAAAGGCACCTGATAGCCGGGGATCGCAAGCCCCTTGAGGATCGCACGACGGATCATGCGTTTGGTTTGTTCGTCGAGATATGCAAAGTTGTAATCAGACATTTGTACACTGCCTATTTACGAGAGGTTTAAGAATTTGATGAGTTGGAATTCCACAGACGGTTGGACCTTCAGCACTGGCGGCATCATCTTTTTTGTATGCGTTGTAGCGGCCTCCATTGCTTTTTCGGCTTGGAAAAACAAAGTCAGGAGAAACTCTCTGAAACGCAGAGACGATGGAGTTTATGTTTGGGTCGAATGGCACGGTGGCCAAAGGGAATCCAAAGAAGACCCATCGGTCCCTGGAGGCGAGTGGGATTCCGAAGGAGACGGTGACGGAGGAGATGGCGGCGACTGACATTATTCTGCCGCCTCCTGCCGCTGGCCTTCGGCCTCGGCGCGCAGTTTTCGGATCAATTCGAGTTCCGCCTGGAAATCCACGTAATGCGGCAGTTTGATGTGCTCCAGGAACCCCGTCGCCTGGATATTGTCCCCGTGATAGAGCACAAATTCCGCGTCCTGCGCCGGCACGCCTTCGTTGTCTTCGCCAAACTCTTCCCAGCGCAGCGCGCGGTCCACCAGCGACATAGAAATCGATTTGCGTTCGTTCTGGCCAAAGACCAAACCATAGCCGCGCGTGAACTGAGGCGGCTGGGATTTAGAGCCCACAAATTGGTTCACCGTCTCACATTCCGTCAGGGTGACTTCGCCGATCTCGATGGCAAAGCCCAGCTCTGGGATCTCCATTTCGACAGCCACTTCGCCGATCCGCAATTCGCCGACAAACGCATGGGTGCGCCCGTAGCCACGCTGGGTGGAATAGGCCATGCCGAGGGTGAACCCCTCGTCCGAGCGCGTCAGCGCCTGAAGGCGCAACGCGCGCTCGGCAGGCAGCTCCAGCGGCTCGCGGGTGAGGTCCGGAGGCGTTGTTTCCTCGGGGAAGGTTTCTTCAATGAGACCTTCTTTGTTCAGGAATTCAGTGACATGCGGCACGTCAGCTGGCTCGGCATCGCGTTCTGCCGCTTGAACCTCTTCGCCCTCAGCCGCCAGTTTGAAATCCAAAAGGCGATGAGTGTAGTCAAAAGTCGGGCCCAACACCTGCCCACCGGGCAGGTCCTTGAAGATCGCGGAAATCCGACGCTCGCAGGCCATCTTGCTGGTTTCCACCGGATTGGAATTGCCAAAACGCGGCAGCGTCGTGCGATAGGCGCGAATGAGGAAGATCGCCTCGATCAGATCCCCACGCGCCTGTTTGATCGCCAGCGCGGCAAGATCTGGATCATAGAGCGACCCTTCAGCCATCACGCGGTTCACGGCCAGCTTGAGCTGTTCCTTGATCTGATCCACGCTCAGCTCTGCAACCGTGGTGTCGCCACGACGTTCCTCGGCCAACCAAGCATGCGCGTTGTCAATGGCGCGCTCGCCACCCTTTACGGCTACATACATGGGGAGATCTCCGTGGAACGTGGCAAGGCGGCAAGTTCTGCGCCTTGGGTGAAATAGAAATCGCGGCCCAGCGGAAAGAGCGCGCGGTTGTTTTGGAACGGCGCGACCTGTGGCAACGCAAAGGCTTGCGTGTCTTTGATGCCAGGCCCTTTCAGGGTGACATCCTCAGACCCCTGCCCCTCTATCACCAAAGTCGTGGAGCGATCGGGATATTCCGCGTCACCAATCGCAAAGCGATCAATTGGTGCAAGTTCCTCCCAGCGCCCGACCGCGAAATCGGCCTTCATCGGGGCCACAAAAGGCGCGCCGATGTGGAAGTTGATCCAGGTGCGGATCTCTTCGGTGTCAAACTCAGGCGTCAGATAGATCCCTGTGTCGCCATCACAGAGCGTCAGCAACAGGACGCCCGCCGCAATGGACATAGGTGACGGCGGCAGTGCGCCCGCGACCTCATGGGTCGTGCCGGGCCGCGCCATGGCATTCATCAGAGCACGAAACGCGCGTGCTGAGTCATGCGGAGGGTTTTTGAACCCGCCTTCAAGAGCAGTCGCGCTCATCAGTCTTCTCCTCGTGCCATAGTGAAGAAATCCACTTTCGTGGCCGCAGCCTTGCGGGTGCGCAGCGCGCGGGCCTCACGTTGGGCGGTTTCCAGAGGGGTCAGGACATTTGCGCGGATAGCCTCAGCCTGATCTGTCTGCATCAAAGCATCGACAAGAGCTGCAGCCTCTGAGTCAGCTTTACTGCGGCCCTGCACATAGCCATGCCCGACGACGCCAGCCTCCAGTTTCAGCGCACAGCGCGTCACGGTCATCTCGCCCAAATTAAAGGCCGAGCCCGTGCCGCCCATGCGACCCCGGATCATTACGCTGCCCACTTCTGGCTTGCGCAACCATTCGAAACCGGTCTCCGCGCGGTCCCCTAAAAGATCCGCAATCCGCCCCTTGGGGGCCTTAGCCAAGAGCCCCATCCAGGCCTGACGATCTTGTGTTTCCATCTGTCCCATCTCTGTCTCGACAAATTTTCGTTACACTATACAACTAGACTTATTATGCGAGATTCGGGTCCATCGGGCCAGAAAGATTTTGTGAAACTTGCGTAACGGAGAGACGACATGAGTAAGACACCTCTATGGCAGGCCATCTCAAACGCCCTGCGCGAGGACATGGCCGAAGGGCGCTATACGCCCGGGGACAAGCTGCCGACAGAGGCCGAGCTGGCTGAACGTTTTGGCGTCAACCGTCACACGATCCGCCACGCCATGGCGGCCTTGGTCGAAGACGGACTCGTGCGCACAAGGCGCGGTTCTGGGGCTTTTGTGAAGGGCGCGCCAACGGATTATCCAATCGGCAAACGTGTCAGATACCACCAGAACCTGCGCGCTGCAGGACGCGCGCCCTCAAAGAAAGTTCTGCATGTGGAAACCCGCCCGGCCACGGCAAAAGAAGCCGAGCGTTTGGACATGACACCGGGCGAGTTGATCACCTTGCGCCATGGCGTGTCCTATGCAGATCACCAGCCGATTGCTCTGTCGATCAGTGAATTCCCCGAAACGCGCCTGCCCGGCATCGGCGACCTGTTACGCGGAGAAACCAGCGTCACCAAGGCCCTTGAGAGGGCTGGCGTCACCGATTACACGCGCGAGTCCACCCGCGTGCGCGCCACCTTGGCCAACGCGACCCAAGCGCTGCATCTGGAACTGCGGGAAGGCGCGCCTTTGATCTACACGACAAGCATGAGTGTCGATCAGCATGGGCAGAAAGTTGAATTCGGACGCACCTGGTTTGCAGGGGATCGCGTCACATTAACGCTTGAAGAAGACGCCTAGCGCGGGACGCCTTCGGCGCGAGGATATTTTTGGCAAGAGAATGAGCGTACGCTTTCATCTTGCCGAAAATACTCTGGGGTGAGGCCCTTGGGCCGAGGGGCAAAGCCCCTAAGCCGTCTCGTATTTCTCGAGGAATGCGGCGGCGGGCATGCGGCGGAAATCTTCCAAAGTCTCGCGCAGCCGCGCATGATCCCAGTCCCACCAGGCAAGATCAATGAGCCTGTCTGCGATCTCGCGCGGTTGGCGTAGGCGCAAAAGCGTTGCTGGCGCGCCGACGACGATTTCGTAAGGGCCAACATCCTTTGTCACGATGGCTCCGGCGGCGATGACTGCGCCGTCGGCCACAGTCACTTCGGGTTTGATCATCGCGCCATGACCGATCCAAGTGTCATGACCAATGCTAGCGCGGCGGGAGGCGCGATGCTCAAAGAACGCCGCATCGTTTTCTGCATCATCCCAATAGTCCGAGGACCGATACAGGAAGTGATGCAGCGAGGCGGTGGTCAGCGGATGATCCGTGGCCCCCACCCGCACAAAGCTCGCGATGTTTGAGAACTTGCCGATGGTCGCATTGGCGATATCGCAGAAGCGTTCGCAGTAGGAATAATCGCCAAGCTCGGAATTCAAAAGCCGCGAGCCCTCGCCGACCTCGTTGAACCCTCCAAGCTCGGAGTTTACCACGCTTGCATTGGCGTGCAGAAACGGAGCCTCAGCCTTTAGTCGCGCCATCAGTGTTTGTCCTCTGCTGTGCCGATCAGGCGGCCACGCAGCCAGCCCGAGACCCAATCCATGAACATCACCATAAGCACGACGAGGACGATGTAGTAGGTCACTTCTTCCCAGTCCTTCTGTGTGATGATCGCCTGGGTCAGCAAGAGGCCAATACCACCGCCGGTGATCGCACCGATGACAGTTGCCGAGCGGGTGTTGGATTCCAGATAGTAAAGCACCTGGCTCAGAAGGATTGGTGTGATCTGTGGGATCACTCCGAAACGGTATCTTTGCAGCGGCTTGGCGCCGGTGGAGCGGATGCCTTCGATTTGCTTTTTGTCCACATTCTCAAGAGCTTCGGAGAACATCTTACCAAAGGATCCGGTGTCCGTGATCAGAATGGCCAGCGCGCCAGTCAATGGTCCAAGTCCAAAGGCGCGTGTCAGGATAATGGTCCAGACAAGCCCGTCCACCCCGCGCACAAAGTCAAAGAAACGGCGCATGGCGAAGCGAACGGTGAGCAGCGGCGTGAAGTTTTTCGCCGCAAGGAAGGACAGTGGCAAAGCCACGACCGCAGCGCCGAAGGTGCCTAGAAAGGCCATCAGAATGGTCTCGCCAATCGCCCAGGCCACATCGCCATGACGCCACATGGCGTTGTTCCAAAAGTCACTGACGATGGCCCCAGCTTCGCCGGTGATGGCGCGCGAGAGCACCTCACCAAAGGACAAACCGTGGTAGGGGCTGTCGAGTGTGAAGAAAAAGAGCTCCCAGCCGCCGAAATAGCGGAACACCTCGGAACGGTTGCGGGTGACGGTCAGACGGCCCGCCTCGGTTGTGACCGCCATACGGTTCTTTGAGGCGTTGACCCACGCGGGAATTTCGTCAGTTGGATATTCTTGGACCACACCCTGCGCGCGGGTCGGCGTGGCTTTGATCAAGCCATAGCCGGGAACATCATAGGTGATTGTCTCTGGACCAAAGGTCACGATATGCCCTTCGCCCAGATCGATCACGGTTGTGTTGCCAAGGGTCACCCACTCTGGCGACGTGCCTTCGGGATAGCGGCCTTTCTTTTCGCCTTCGATAGCCACAGTAACCGCGGCGTTCCGGTTGTCGCGGGTGACGTGGACCTTGTGGCTATAGGTGTCAGCCACCAGTGCACGTGCATTGTCGCCATTGGCCTTTTCGATCACATCCGGGATGTTGAAGGCAAAGAAGACATAGATCAGGTAGGCAAAGATCAGAGCCGGAATACTGAACGCCACCAAGCGTTTGCGCAGAAAGATCCGGTTGGATTGCAGCTGCAGGGCTGCGGTTGTGTCAAGAGTGGCCATCAGTGCGCCCCTTCGCCTGAACCGTGCACCAGACGGTCGCGGTAATAGCTTGAGATTTGGTCGAAAAACATGATCGTCAGGAAGAGCAGGGTGAACATCGCCCCTGCCTCATCAAAGCGCCCCTGCCCCCAGGAAATGGCGTTCTTGAGCTCATAGCCAAGGCCGCCCGCGCCCACAAAACCCAGGATCGCCGAGGCACGAATGTTGATCTCAAACCGCAAGAGCGCGTAGCTCAGCCAGTTCGGCGCGACCTGTGGCACGACGCCAAGGAGCATCTTCTGGCTCCAGGTGGCACCGACCGAGGCAAGGCCATCGACGGGCTTTAGGTCGGCGTTTTCATTGACCTCGGAGAAGAGTTTGCCCAGCGCGCCAGCGGTGTGAAAGGCAATCGCGATCATCGCAGGCACCGGCCCGCCGCCGAGGATAAAGATCAACACGAGCGCGATGACGATTTCAGGCACGGCGCGCATGATGTCCATGGCGCGGCGAAACACCGGGATCATGCGTGGGAACCTTGCCAATCCGCGTGTGGACAAGAGCGACAACACGATCGCAAGCAGAGCACCGATCAAGGTAGAGACCGCTGCGATATTGACCGTTTCGACCAGCGCCGGAAAGTAGGTCACGAAATGGGCGGGCAGTTCAGCAGATTTCTCAAACGCCTCGCTGACAACTTCAGCAGGATAGTCAAAGAAATTGTCGATCCCGCCCCAGAAGGATCCGCCATTGCGAGACGCAGCGGTGTTAAATCCCGCCACCATCACAAAGATAAAGATCACCAGAGTCAGAAAGCCGTAACGTCTCTTTTTCTGGGTCTGCGCCATGTAGGCGTCTTGGATCACGTTGATCCGCGGGGGGCTCACTGCGGCCTCTGTCATGGTGAACTGCCTTATCCTCAAAGC
>JABSOU010000067.1 GCA_013215215.1 Cognatishimia sp.
CAGGAAGATGATCAGGATCCAGATCAGAACCGGCACGTTGCGGAAGGCTTCGACGTAGATGCTCATCAAGCGTGCGACCAACCAGTTGTTGGACAGACGCAGAACACCTGCGATGACGCCCAGAACCGTCGCAGAAACACAGGCCAGGAAGGCCACGATCAACGTATTGATCGCTCCGACTGTGGAAGCACGGGCATGGGTGGATTGTGACGTATAGTCGATGGGACGCTGGTTAATGTCATAGCCAGCAGGCTCGCCCAAAAACGCCCACGAGATATTCAGGCCCGCGCGTTCGAGGTTGGCGAAAAGGTTGGAGATCAGATAGCCGATACCAAAGATCAGCAGCACAAGCGCGATAAACTGGAACGTATATGCGCGGTAGCGTGTGTCGTTGATCAGCATTCCTATACGGAAGCCGTCTTGACTCACACCTGGATCAGGGATTGTGGACATATGTGTCCTCTGTCAGCAGAAGCCGTCTCCGAGCAAGCAGCGCTCTAAGAGGTGGCAGAGTTTCAATAGCTACAGCGTTGACCGACGAAAGCAGGAAACGGAAACCAGATACATACGCGGAGTCGTTGAGGTCCGTGCATGCCGTGCCCTGTCGTTTTGATAAATTGTCAGAAAACGCCCCAGATAAGAAAAGGGCGTGGAAATTCCACGCCCTCTCCTAAGATCAACTTACCGGAATGGTGGGGAGTAGATCAGGCCACCGTCGGTCCACTTGGCGTTTACGCCACGTGCCAGACCGATGTTGGTGTCTTCGCCGATGTTGTTCGCGAAGACTTCGCCGTAGTTACCGCCCGCCATGATAGCGCGCTTCGCCCATTCTGCGTCCAGACCCAGCATCTCGCCCAGAGTACCTTCGGTACCCAGCAGACGGTTGATTTCTGGAGTGGATGGGTTCGCAGATGCGCCCAGAGTTGCGATGTTGTCAGACGTCACACCCAGCTCTTCTGCAGTGATCAGAGCGTTCAGAGTCCAACGAACGATGTCGCCCCAGTTGTTGTCGCCGTGACGTACCAGTGGGCCGAGTGGCTCTTTGGATACGATTTCTGGCAGAACAACGTAGTCACCTGGGTTTGCGAAGTTCGCACGCTGCGCCGCCAGAGCGGATGCGTCAGTGGTGTAAACGTCACATGCGCCGGACAGGAACAGCTGAACAGCCTCAGAGCCGGTTTCGATTGGCACTGGCTCGTAAGAGATGTTGTTCGCGCGGAAGAAGTCCGCGAGGTTCAGCTCGGTGGTTGTACCGGTTTGGATACAAACAGTCGCGCCGTCCAGCTCTTTCGCAGAGGATACGCCCAGTGCGGTTGGAACCATGAAGCCCTGACCGTCGTAGTAGTTCACACCGACGAATTCAAACTTCAGGTCAACGTCACGAGAGAAGGTCCATGTGGTGTTACGTGCCAGCATGTCGATCTCGCCCGCTGCCAGCGCGGTGAAACGAGTTTTACCGGTGGTAGGAACGAATTCGATTGCGGTGGAGTCACCCAGAACAGCAGCTGCAACCGCACGGCAAACAGCAACGTCAAAGCCCTGCCATACGCCGTTCGCATCAGGCTCAGCAAAGCCTGGAACGCCGGTGGACACACCACAGTTCAGTTTGCCGCGCGCCTTGACGTCGTCAAGCGTACCAGCAAACGCAGCGCCAGCTGACAGAGCGAGTGCAGCAGCGCCGAAAATAACGGATTTTTTCATTTTTACCTCTTCCTGGTTTGTCGCCCTTTTGGGCGGCTTTCGATTCCGTTTTATTGGAATCGTTTTCACCGAGTGGAGTGCTCCCCATCCCAGTAGCGCCGAGTTTGGACGAATTTTCCGAGGAAGGTCAAGTGTATCTATTACAATAGCGATTAAATTTTAGGCGGTTTGTGAACTTTTGGAATAGCCGCCTAAAAACGCCTATTGTTTGCGCAAACAATAGAACAAATAGGCGTTTTTAAATGCAGATTTCTTAATTTCCGCTTGCTCTTGTGCCTCTTCATCCTCTCCCCACAGCTCTTCCTGCCAAGATTCGTCGATGCGAGAAAGCGACCAAAGGTCATCAATTGGAGCGAAATCGGAAACAGCCGCGAATCCCAAGACCAGAGAACCGGACAAACAGACGAGGTCGTGGAAGGCTGCGAGCTCGAAATTATCCATCTCGTGGACCTTGAGTCGGAGCGATTCCAGCGCGTCGGAATCCTGTCCCTGGAACATCACACCAGCCACCGGATTCAGCCGCGCGCCATAGGTTTCAGCCGTCCAATCCAGTACCGGATCCCAGGCCTCGGCCTGACGCTGAACCAGGGCCTCGGGACTGTCCGCGCGATAGCACAAAAGATCTGTGCCGCCATATTCGGCCAACATGTCGGCGACCTCTCCATGTTGTAAAGCGACCTTGTCCAAAGCCGAGTTCGCACAGCGCGTCACAGGCATCGACAGAGGGTCAATTTGCTCGCCCTGTGCATCCCATTCCGCCGCAATCGCCTCTGCCAAGGCGCGGGTTGGAACTACCACCGGAGTCTTCGCCGGAGTCTTCAAAGGACGGCCATCCAGCTCGATCGCAAAGCCCCCCTCTGTTTCCGCAACCGCGGCAGATTTCCAAAAACGTTTTGCCGTATTCCAGCCAGACATATTTTTATCCCAACATTTGATCCAAAACCGGAAGAAGATCCTCGTACCGGTCTATGATGATTTCCGCATCGGCCAGCTTTTCGTGGCTATGGTATCCCCAGCTGACGCCAATTCCGCGCACGCCAGCAGCACGGGCCATGGACATGTCAAAACTGGTATCTCCGATCATGACCGCCTGCGCCGCACCAACGCCCGTTTCAGCTATGGCAGCCTCGATCATCGAGGGGTGCGGCTTGGACGGATGATGATCCGCAACCTGTTCGGTCACGAAAAATCCCTCCAGCGTATGTCCCGCGATCAGGCTGTCCAGCCCGCGCCGAGACTTGCCCGTCGCCACGCCCAACAAAGTGTAGGGCTGAGCGCGCAAGGCGTCCAATGCCTGACGCGCACCGGGGTAGAGCGGCGAGGATTCCACACTGCCTTTGGCCGCGCGCAAGTCCTGATAGGCCTGCTTATAGGCGTCGACCAAATCGATCTGCTCGCCCAGCGATGCCTCTGGCGCCAGCCGCTGCATGGCCACGTCCAAAGACAGACCCACAATCGAAAGAACATTTTCCCGCGCAGGTGCAGGCTTGCCCAGCGCTGCAAACGCGCGAGACATTGACCCAACGATGTCGCCCTGACTGTCGACCAACGTCCCGTCGACGTCAAAGATCACCAGTCTGAGGTCGCTCATCGCAACTCCTCAAAGGGATCTTCCTGCGCCATATCAGGCGTCCAGTCGAAAGTCTCAAACGTATGGGCCATGTGATCCGGCATAGGGGCTGTGACCGTCATAACGGATTTTGTACCCGGATGTTCAAAGCTCATCATGCGCGCGTGCAGGTGCAATTTCTTGGAAATGATGCCCCCCAACTGCGCGCCCCAACCGTCGCCAAGGTTCTCTTGCCCCGAGCCACCGTATTTCCCGTCGCCAATGATAGGATGTCCGATCTCAGCCATATGGGCACGCAATTGGTGGGTTCGTCCGGTGATCGGCTCCATCGCGACCCAAGCCGCCCGGCTAGCCACTCGGTAAAGCGTCGCATATTGCGTCAGCGCGCGTTTTGCGCCGGGTGTCGAACTGACATCGCGCGGATGCACCGCATGCATCTTCTCGCCTTCGCCGCGTTTGCCATGGCCGTGAGCTTTGACGAGACCGTATTTGATCTCGCCTAGGTATGGCGTTGGCACGCCAGCCACCACGGCCCAGTAAATCTTGCGCGTCGCGTGGTGGCGGATCGAGGTCGTTAGGGCCTGCGCCGCCTGACGCGTCCGCGCCAGAAGCAGAACGCCCGATGTGTCCTTATCCAGCCGATGCACAAGACGCGGCTTTTCCTCAAAGCCAAACTTCAATGCCTCAGAGAGACCATCCACATGGCGCGTCTGCTTGCTGCCACCTTGGGTCGGCAAACCCGGAGGCTTGTTCAGCGCAATGATGTGATCGTCGCGATAAATCACACAGGATTGGATTAGCTTTTCATCCGCCGCCGACACTCGGTTGTTGCGCGGCTTCGGCTCTGGCGCTTTGTCAGGCAAAGGAGGTACGCGCACCATCTGACCCGCCTCAAGCCGCGTCGCAGGTTTCACCCGCCCGCCATCCACACGCAACTCGCCCTTGCGGCACATCTTTTCGATGCGGATCTGGTTCAGCCGCGGGAAATTCGCTTTGAGCCAGCGATCCAGACGCATATCAGCATCGCCTGCCGCGACCTCGATTGTTTGAACGCCACTCATGCCCAAATCCCCCGGGCTATCCAGAGCCCAAAAACCAGCGCCAAAATCGACACGCCCACAGACAGAGCCACATAAAAGACGGCAGCCCCTGTCTGACCCTTTTCAAACAAAGTCACCGCCTCCAGCGAAAACGCCGAAAACGTGGTGAACCCGCCCAAAAAACCCGTCATAACCAAAGGGCTTAGATGGACCAGCCCCTTGCGATGGGCAAAGACAACAAAGACGCCCATAAGAAACGACCCGACAATATTCACAGTGACCACACCCAGCGGGAATCCCGTGCCGGCAAGCCGGATCACACCCAGCCCCACCAAATAGCGCAAAGCCGAGCCCAAAGCCCCACCCAGCGCCACATATGTCAGGTTCAAAAACATCCCGGCTCTCTCGCCCCTACCCACCTGTTTGTCAACCACAGGGGCTTTTTCTCTTGCCTCAAGTATCCCGGGGTTTTAGGGGCAGCGCCCCTAGCCGTTCCCCCGCGCCGCACGTAGTTTTGTGAAATAGGCAACCCGTTTGGCCAGATCCCGTTCAAAGCCACGTTCCACCGGCACATAGAGATCCGGACGCCCCATGCCGTCTGGGAAATAATTCTGCCCAGAAAACCCATCCTCGGCGTCATGGTCATAAGCATAGCCTGCGCCATAGCCCTGATCTTCCATCAAACCGGTCGGCGCGTTTAGGATATGTTTGGGCGGCATCATCGCGCCGGTTTTCTTTGCCGCTTTGCGTGCCGCTTTATAGGCCACATAGTTCGCATTACTTTTGGGGGCGAGGGCCAGATAGATCACAGCTTGCGAGAGCGCCAGCTCCCCTTCCGGAGATCCCAAACGTTCGTAGGTTTCCCAAGATTGCAAACAAACCGCCTGCGCCTGCGGGTCGGCCAACCCAATGTCCTCAACAGCCATGCGCACGAGGCGGCGGGCCAGAAACCGTGGATCCTCTCCTCCCTCGAGCATACGGGCAAACCAATAGAGCGACGCATCGGGGTCCGATCCGCGCACCGATTTATGCAGGGCCGAAATCAGGTTGTAATGTTCATCCCCCGATTTGTCGTAGTTCACCGCCCGCTTCATAAGCCTCGTGCCCAATTGGTCAGTCGAGAGCTTGCCTTCGACTTTCCAAGCCGCCACCTGCTCAATGAGGTTCAGCAAAGCGCGCCCATCGCCATCGGCCATCTCAAGCAAGGCTTCGCGTGCCGGGCCATCCAGCGGCAGCGCCTTGCCCAGTTCTTGCTCGGCCCGCTGCGCCAGCCGTTCCAGATCTGCAAGCTGCAAGCGTTCCAATACCAAGACCTGAGAGCGGGACAATACCGCTGCGTTCAGCTCGAAACTCGGGTTTTCCGTTGTGGCCCCGACCAAAAGGATCGTGCCGTCTTCCATATGCGGCAAAAACCCGTCCTGTTGCGCTTTGTTAAACCGGTGGATCTCATCCACAAACAAAAGCGTGCCCTGCCCGTTTGCGCGTCTGATTTTAGCGGCCTCAAACACCTTTCGAAGGTCTGGTACACCAGTAAAGATCGCCGAGATCTGGACGAAATGTAGATCGGTTTCCTGCGCCAAAAGCCGCGCGATAGTGGTTTTGCCAACCCCCGGTGGCCCCCAGAAAATCAACGAACTGAGGCTGCCTGCCTCAAGCATCACGCCCAAAGGCGCATCAGGGCCCAGAACCTGTTCTTGTCCAATCACCTCGCCCAAAGACTTTGGGCGCAGCCGATCCGCCAAAGGGCGCGGTGCGGTATTTTGCACGTCAGATTGTGGGTCTCCGAAGAGATCGGCCATTGGGGTCGCCTTAGTGTTAGAGCCTGAAGCGCATGAGAATCTGTTGGCCTCCGCGCTCAATCGCCAAGGTGATACGGCTGCCGGCATTTCGCAAGGCGCGGGCGGCAGAATTTGTGTCGGGCGTTTCTTCGCCATTGACCGCGCGCAAGATATCTCCGGGGCGCAAACCTGCCCGCGCGCCCGAGGGGCCGGGATCTTCGATCACAACGCCTTCGGCCCCAAGCGGCAGGCGCGAGGTGGCGATGACGGCAGGATTGATATTGGAGAGCGTAATGCCGGGAATTGCGGAGCGCCGCGAGGTGGTCACCGTCTCGCGTGCAGGAACTTCTGGAGGTGGGGCCAGATCTACGGTCACCACATTTCCGCGCCCGTTCTTAAGAACGGTCAGATCGGCCTCTGCACCCAGTCCAGCAACAGACATGCGGAAGATCATCTCCGATCCGGTGTTCACCGGCTGACCATCAACGGCCAGAATGACGTCGCCCGGCGCGAGACCTGCGGCTTTCAGGGGGCTTGCCTCATGCAGCGCAGACAGAACGATGCCGCCGGGACGGTCCATGCCGAGGATCTCGGCCATGTCAGAGTCGACAGGCTGACCCGTCGCCCCCGCCCATGGCCTTTGAAACCTGTCATTGCCCGCTTCGGCTTGCGTGACAAACTGGGCCACCAGATTTGTGGGAATGGCAAAGCCGATCCCATTGCTGCCGCCCGACCGGGTGAGGATCCGCGTGTTGATGCCAATGAGGTGTCCATTGATATCAATCAAGGCCCCGCCGGAATTGCCCGGGTTGATCGGCGCGTCAGTCTGAAGGAAATAGCCCTGCCCTGCCCCCGCTGCGGTCCCTGATCGCGCAAGACCCGAGACGATCCCACTGGACACCGTTTGGCCAACACCAAATGGGTTGCCGATCGCCAATACCAGCTCGCCAACATCGACCGTATCGCTGTTGCGCAGGGTGAGATGCTGCATGTTTTCTGGCGCATCTATCAGTTGCAGGATCGCCAGATCGCTGTCTTGATCCCCAAGCAGAACCCGGGCTGCAAATTCGCGACGGTCGTTCAGAACCACGCGGATGTCTGTGGCCATGCCCACCACATGATAGTTAGACACCACAATACCATCGCTCGACAAGATCACGCCTGACCCGAGCGAGTTTTGCACACGCGGCCGTGCTGTTCCAAAATCTCGAAACAGGTTCTGAAAGAAAGGGTCGCCCTGAAACGGGCTTTGACGCGTTTCAACGACACGTTTTGCGTAGATATTCACGACCGCAGGCGCGGCCTCTTTGACCAGCGGCGCAAATCCCAATTGGATCTCCAGTTGGCTCGTGGGAACTCGGGTCTCGGCGGACACTAGTGAGGCTACAGAAATGGCGAGAGCGGCAAGGGCTGCGCGGATCATGAGGTCTCCTGACTTAGGATGTTGGTTTGATATGTTCAGACGCGGCGCGCTTTGCAAGGTGCAGAAAGGCCGAGGCGATGCCCCGGCCCTTCTGTTTGAATGAGTATTTTTGGCAAAATGAAGCCTAGGCGCGCTTTGGGGCGACCACGCGTTCAAACAAAAGGGCTGCCAGTCGACGCAGGCCGATGCCGGTGCGGATCTCAAATTCCTCGAACTTAAACCGCGCGCCCGAGACACCTACGCGGCGGAACCCTTCGATCAAGGATTTGCGCATCGGCTTTGGTCCGCAGAAAGCCACGGTCAGTCGATCCGTGGACACGCCTGTCTTGGCCAGCAGGCTGTCTGCCGTTGCCCGCCCGTCAGTGGCCGAGTTCTGAATGTGCAGGGTCAGGTTTTGCTTAGACGATGCGAGCTCCTGGAGCTGCGCGAGATGCGCGGCAGAGGCCTCGTCGCGGATGCAGTAGACCAGATGCACGGGGCCACTGTTGGGATCCAGCGCTTCAGACCAAGCCAAGAACGGCGTGATGCCGACACCCGCGGCGATCCAGAGTTCTGGGTGTTGGGTATTGCGACGTTCAAAATGACCGAATGGGCCTTCAAGACGCACGGCAGTGCCGGTCTTGAGGGTACGCGAGAGGCGGTTTGTGTAATCGCCGAGTTTCGCAATTGTCATGCGGATGCTGCCATCCTCGCGTGGGGCGCTGGATATGGTGAAGGGATGGGGCTCTGCACCCTCGACGCTGAGAAAGGCGAATTGGCCTGCCTTGTGGCGCAGAGCGCGGCCCTTTGGCGTCATGGTGATGGCCATGGCATTTCCGGTTTCAGTGATGTCAGAGACGTCATAGCGTTTGGACGACCGCATCCCTACAGGCAACAAACGATAGACAAAGGCAACAATGCCCAGCGCGCAGAAGGCGCTCGTATAGAGGCCCAGAGGATCTCCGTTTGAGAATGGCTTGAGGATGAACAGATAGTGGAAGGCCCCAGCCATAAAGAAGAACCCCATCAGCCGGTGTGTCCAGCGCCAGAGGTGATAGGGGATGAAGGTCGCGATGGTGATGACGACGAGGATCAGGATACCGTAGAGGCTGAGCTCCCCAAGGGTTTCAGCAAGTTCGACGAGGGCTGTTTCGCGCCCCAAGCCGTCCATTTCCGCATCAATCGTATCATGCAAGAGGATCGCGGCCATGGCGCCTATGCCGAGCCATTTGTGCAGCACATAGCCGCGGTCAAGCCCGCCAAAGACAGCCTCGACACCGGGCCAGCGGGTTGCAATCACTTGCAAGAGCGCCATGGCAATGAGGGCCCAAATCCCGAGGTATTGGCTAAAGAGCGCAATCACGTCCCTGCCCTGTGCAATGCTCGGCCACCAGATAAACGGCACCCCAAGGGCGACGACAGTGACGACAAGTCCTAAGGGACGAAGAGACATAATTAGGTCCTATGGTTGGCTTGTAGCTAAGTCGTTTTGTAGGCCGCTGCTTCGAAATGGGTCAACGGATTTGTCGGAAATAGGGGCTTGGGCCTATGGTTTGCCCATAAACTTTCGGATGACACGCTGCATTCGAAGCGCCCACGCTTGACAGCAAGCCGCGTTTTGGCGCAACGTCCTTAAATGAACAACTGTTCATTTAAGGGGAGGCCCATGTTACACCGCGCAGATACGATCGCAGAGACACGAGATCAGTTTGAATGGGACGTCCCGGAGTTCTACAACATCGGTGTGGACGTCTGCGACCGCTGGGCCGAGGCCGAGCCTGACCGTTTGGCGCTGATTGACATCGATGCAGATGGTGTGGCTACGGAGTATTCCTATGACGATCTGCGGCGTCGGTCCGCCCAGCTTGCGCATGTCCTTTCCGAACTGGCCGACCCCGGCGACCGAGTGGGTGTGCTTTTGCCGCAATGCGTTGAGACCGCCGTCAGCCATATTGCGATCTATAAAATCGGTGCGATAGCCCAGCCGCTGTTCACACTCTTTGGACCGGATGCTTTGCTCTATCGCCTCAAGGACTCCGGTGCCTCTGTGGTGATCACCAACGCCGAGGGGGCTCGGGTTCTGATGGATTTGCGCACAGAGCTCCCGGCGCTCAGAACCGTGATTTCGATTGATGGGCCTCAGGACGGCTGTCTGGGACTTGCCGAAAGCTGCGCCGCGCAAAGCACGCATTTCACGCCAAAGGTCACCCGGGCCGACGATCCTGCCGTTCTGATTTACACCTCAGGCACGACCGGCAACCCGAAAGGTGCGCTGCATGGGCATCGCGTGCTGTTGGGACATTTGCCGGGCGTCGAGATGAGCCATGATTTCTTGCCGCAAGCCGGAGACAAAATCTGGACACCGGCGGATTGGGCGTGGATCGGTGGTTTGCTGGACGTGTTGCTCCCTGCTCTTCATCACGGCGTGCCGGTGGTCGCCTGCCGGTTTAAGAAATTCACCGCCGAAGCCGCGTTTGAGCTGATCAAGACGCAGGGCATTCGTAACGCCTTTCTGCCACCAACTGCACTAAAAATGATGCGACTCTGCCCGACGGCCGAAACCTATGGGCTGCAGATGCGGTCGGTTGCCAGTGGCGGAGAGCCTCTGGGGCGCGAGTTGATCGACTGGGGGCAAAAGGCCTTAGGCACGACGATCAACGAGTTTTACGGGCAGACGGAATGCAACATGATCGTCTCTTCCTGCGCGGCCCTCGCCCCGCCGGAACCCGGGGTCATGGGTTTTGCGGTGCCGGGGCATGAATTGGACGTGCTGGACGTCGACACAGGAGAACCCCTAGGCATCGGCGCGCAAGGAGACATCGCCGTGCGCGCGCCGGATCCAGTGATGTTCTTGCGATATTGGAGTAAACCCGAGGCCACGGCAGAGAAATTTCGAGAGGTCAACGGCGTCAAATGGTTGTTGACCGGCGATCAGGGGTGCAAGACCGAAAGCGGGCGCATCGCCTTTGTCGGGCGGGATGACGATGTCATCAACTCAAGCGGCTATCGCATTGGTCCCGCGGAAATCGAAGACTGTTTGCTGACTCACACCGCGGTCGCGATGGCAGGCGTCGTGGGCAAACCCGACCCGATACGCGGCGAGATTGTTACAGCCTTCGTGCAACTGGCCGACGGGATTTCGGGGACGGACGGGCTGTCTGACGAAATTGCAGCCCATGTTAAGGCCCGACTGGCCGCTTACGAATATCCTCGCGAGTTGCATTTCATTGACGCGATGCCCCTGACCACGACGGGCAAGATCATCCGAGGTGATCTGCGCAAACGCTTAATGGATCAGTCCAACGGCGCGTGAAGCCGGGTTTTCGAGGTGATGATCCCACCCCGATTGCCGATCTCAATACTCCCGTAACGCTGTTTGAACACTTCGGGAAGCGCACGGTCTCCGGGGGCGGACAGCCAGAGGCGGAACAGGTGCCGACGCTCTTTGGGATCGGGCCAGTCGGTGAACCCGGTCCGGTCGTGAAGTTGGGCATGGTTGTAGACGAATTGCATGTCCCCGGGGGCCAAGCGCATGGTCAGATGCAACTCTGGATCATTGGCGAGGGCGTCAAACATGTCCAAAGCCTCGACATGGGCGGGCGTTAAGCGCATCGCCTCGGGAAACCTCTGAGCGCTGTCGATATATTGGCGTTGGTAAAACACGGTCAGCTTGCCCTCATGCCAGCTCAGTGGCGGAATGGTCATGAAGGGATCCATCCCATCGGGCACTTCTCCGCGACGGTCGGTGGCGATGGGGTCAAACAGTAGCTCCAACAATTCCGGACGCTCTGCGCGCATCTTGTTGTAAATGCTTTCTGCGCTGACCAAGAGCGAGTCCCCGCCCTCTTTTGCTTCGCGCAGGCACATCAGGCCCACGACATCGGCGCTGTCTGTGTGAAAGGTCTGACGCGCGGCTGTCTGATAAATCCGTGCAGTGGGGTCATTTGGATCGGCACCGATATTGCGCACATGGCCTAGGATATGCCCATCGGCGTTCTGTGATCGCGCTGACCCGAGATGCGCGCCAATGCCACAGAAAATGGCCGCCGCCATCTCCTGTTCGTAGGTTTGAACGGGCAAGCCACGCAGCACTTCAAAGCCATGGCCATGCAGTAGCGTGTTTTGCAAAGCCTCGAGATGAGACGCAAAGACCGTCAGAGGAAAATCCTCTTTTGTTATCTCTCCAATGTCTCGGCACAGCGACAAATAATGCCGAGCGGCTGCTTCGATATCCGCGATCTCCTCTGTCGAAAGATGATACAGCCAAACATCTTCGCGGCCCTGCATGTCAGCACCTGTCCAAGCGGCTGGGCCTTCGATTTGTTCGGGAAGAGTGAGCGGCATTTGGGCGTCCTATATTTGGTTGCTTTCAACCTGCACAAAAGCTCCAAGGATGTGGAGCAATTATTTCTGGGTCTCAGACCAGAGAAGATGCGGCAAGACGTCCTTGCGCGTTGCCGAGACACGGGCCGCGACCTATATCTGAGGTGAACCAGGTGGAGAAAGACCATGTCCCAGTCCCCCGAAACCCGCGCGCTTTATAATGGTGATTGCCCGGTCTGTAGCACCGAGATGTGCCACTATGAGGACTATTCCAAACAGCGTGATCTGCCGCTTGGGTTTGAAGACCTCAATCAAATCGATCTAGCTGAATGGGGCGTTACCGAGGACGAGGCGACCCGGCTTTTGCATGTGATGCACAAAGGCCAGCTTTTTGTCGGATGGGATGCATTTTTGGTGCTTTGGGAAAAGATGCCGCGTTATCGGCTGGCCGCTCGTTTGGGGCGCATTCCCGGGATCTATCACATCTGTAGCTGGGGATACACACACATCGTCGCACGGATCATCTATAACCGCCACCAACGGCGGAAAGCGCGTGGCTTGGTTGGGGTAAAATGAAAAAAGCCCGCCGGATGGGCGGGCTTTCAACAGATCCTAAGGATCTAAATCTTATTCTGCAGCCGCGTCTTCTTCGGCCAGACGCGCTTTGTCAGCTGCGCCTTTCGCGTCAACGTCGCGCTCTACGAATTCGATGATCGCCATTGGCGCCATGTCACCGTAGCGGAAGCCCGCTTTCAGAACGCGGATGTAGCCACCCTTACGCTCTGCAAAACGTGGGCCGAGGACTTCGAAGAGTTTCGCAACATGCTTGTCTTGCTTCAGCTGAGCTGCGGCCTGACGGCGTGCGTGCAGATCGCCGCGCTTGCCCAGGGTGATCAGTTTTTCAACGATCGGGCGCAGTTCTTTAGCTTTTGGCAGAGTTGTTTTGATCTGTTCGTGTTCGATCAGAGAGCCTGCCATGTTCGCGAACATCGCTTTACGGTGTTCGTGTGTACGGTTCAGGCGGCGGTAACCACGTGCGTGACGCATAATTTCATTCCTTTTTCAGTGCCCTTGGGTGGGCTGTACTTTGTCTGGCTTCCGATGCGTGTCGGTCGCTCTCCTTGGGGCGGGATTGCCCATATATTCCTCGGTATCCCGAGCATTTGGCGGGGCGTTTAACCGCCCCACCGCAATTTATCAAGACGCTCTTAGAAGGCGTCTTCGAATTTCTTCGCCAGATCTTCGATGTTGTCTGGTGGCCAGTCGTCCACGTCCATGCCCAGGTGCAGACCCATGCCAGACAGAACTTCTTTGATCTCGTTCAGAGACTTGCGGCCGAAGTTCGGCGTACGCAGCATTTCTGCTTCGGTCTTCTGGATTAGATCGCCGATGTATACGATGTTGTCGTTCTTCAGGCAGTTTGCAGAACGCACAGACAGTTCCAGCTCGTCCACTTTCTTCAGCAGAAGCGGGTTGAACTCGAGACCATCGTCTTCGTCCTGACGGCCAGCAGCTTCTGGCTCATCAAAGTTCACGAAGATCGACAGCTGGTCCTGCAGGATGCGTGCGGCAAATGCCAGAGCGTCCTCAGGGGTGATGGAACCATCGGTTTCGATTTTCAGCGTCAGCTTGTCATAGTCCAGAACCTGACCTTCACGAGTCGGCTGAACGTCATAGGAGACTTTCTTGACCGGAGAATAGATCGCGTCGATTGGCATCAGGCCAATTGGCGCATCCTCTGGCTTGTTTTTGTCCGCAGAGACATAGCCTTTGCCGGTGTTGACGGTCAGTTCCATATAGAGATCCGCGCCGTCATCGAGGTGACAGATCACGTGCTCTTTGTTCAGAACTTCGATGCCCGCAGAGTCAGAGATATCACCCGCAGTGACCGCACCAGGGCCTTTGGCATTGATCGACAGACGCTTAGGGCCTTCGACTTCCATGCGCAGAGCAACCTGCTTGAGGTTCAGAATGATGTCGGTGACGTCTTCGCGAACGCCCGCTACCGACGAGAACTCGTGCAGAACGTTGTCGATCTGAACGGAGGTGATGGCCGCGCCTTGCAGCGAGCTCATCAGAACGCGGCGCAGCGCGTTGCCGAGCGTCAGGCCAAAGCCGCGCTCTAGAGGTTCTGCGATGGCAGTCGCAGTGCGCATCGGGTCATTGCCCGGTTTAACTTCAAGCTGGGTTGGCTTGATCAGTTCTGCCCAGTTTTTGTGGATCATGCGTCCCTCCATTCTTGTTCAACCCCCATGATCAATCAGGGTCAAACGCCCGAGGTTTCAAAATGACGGACTGGGGCCGTGCAAAACTGCAGGGCCCCAGCGGGTAGTTCTATTAGACGCGGCGACGCTTTGGTGGGCGGCAGCCGTTGTGTGCGATTGGGGTTACATCACGGATAGAGGTGATGTTGAAACCGATCGCAGCCAGAGCGCGCAGTGCGGATTCACGGCCAGAACCCGGACCCTGAACTTCGACCTCAAGGGTCTTAACGCCGTGCTCTTGTGCTTTTTTGCCCGCGTCTTCCGCAGCCATCTGAGCGGCATAAGGCGTAGACTTACGAGAGCCTTTGAAGCCCATGGTGCCCGCAGAGGACCAGGAAATTGCGTTGCCCTGAACGTCAGAGATCAGGATCTTGGTGTTGTTGAAGGAAGAGTTCACATGCGCAACGCCTGCTGCGATGTTTTTACGTTCCTTACGCTTGGTTACGCGACGATCACGTGCCATTGGTCAGACCCTCCCTTATTTCTTCTTACCAGCAATGGCCTTTGCAGGGCCTTTGCGAGTACGAGCGTTGGTGTGGGTACGCTGACCGCGAACCGGCAGGTTACGACGGTGACGCAGACCGCGGTAGCAACCGAGGTCCATCAAGCGTTTGATGTTCATTTGCACTTCGCGGCGCAGGTCACCTTCTACGGTGTAGTTTGCGTCGATGTGCTCGCGGATGGCCAGAACCTCTGCGTCAGACAGTTCGTTCACACGACGGGTTTCGTCGATGTTCACTGCTTCGCAGATCGCTTTCGCGGAAGTATGGCCAATGCCGGTGATATAAGTGAGGGCGATCGGGACGCGCTTATGCGTCGGGATGTTCACGCCAGAAATACGTGCCACGTATGTCTTTCCTTTTCGTTGCGGTTCCGTAGCTCCAGAACCTTTTTTCACAACATAAGCCCGAGGCGCTTTTGCCGTCGGGCTGTAGCTGATCGAGGTGCTCTGCCTTGTGGGAGCGACCCACGCGGCGGAATTTGATTCTCCTATGGAGATGGGTTGCTTTAAGGGGGAAACAAGGCCGGGTCAACCGTTTATCAACCTAAACCTTTGGCTCGGCAGGAAACCCACGCGAGCTGTTCTGAGTTAGGCTATATCTCCATGGATTGAAAGGCCTGCCCCATGCGTTCGATCAAGCCGTCCTCGGTGCCGCCGATCAGCAGATATTCATAGTCCCCATTTGACCAGACCGCCGAGCTCAGCCCCTCCAGACGCATGGTTTGAAGGCTGTCAGCATTCATGGATGCTTCGCCGCCTGCGCGTATAATACAAAGGGCGATGGGCACTCCGGTTTTGCTTGCAAAGGCCAGCTGGACCAAGGGGCGACCCTCAAAGGCCAGCACTTGGGCTCGTTTGTAGTCCACTTCGCTAAAAGTCGTCAGCTGCTCTAGCGAGAATTCCTTGCCAATCACCGACGCCACGCGGTCCAGTTCAACTGTATGCTGTGCGGGGGTTTGTGAGATATGATCAAGCGTAGCATGGGTATAGAGCGCCTGATAAGCCGCCACATAGTCCACCCAGCCCTCAAGCGGCTTTGCGGCATTCCACGACCCGGCTCCAAATCCGACAGCCAACGCCAGGCAGGCGGCGACGGCCATGCCAGCCCAGGCCCGACGCGGTGGCGCAGCAGATAAACTCGCTGTGTCAAACTCAGGCGCTTGCAACAGATCAAAGCTATCGGCCAGCGCCGCCATGTCCAGTTTGAGCGCATCCAGCCTAGCGGCCAGCGCCGCGTCGGTTTTCAAAGCCGCGCGGATCGCGTCCATCGGCGCGTAGTCTTTCTCGCCGTCCAGAAAGGCGACGAGCTCTTCGTCCGAGAAATGTCTATCTTGCATTGCTCAATCCTTCGTGGTCGCGAAACTTGCGTCCCAAATTGGCACGCGCGGTCGCAAGACGGCTCATCACCGTTGCTAGAGGTATATTTAGTATTTCTGCCGCGGCCTTGTAGGAGTAGCCTTCGACATAGACCAGAAATACCGTCGCGCGTTGCGCCTCTGGTAAGTCTAGCACAGATTTCAGAACTTCTTTGCGATCATAGGCACGTTCCGGGTTTTGTGCTGGGTCGGGGATTTCGGAGACGTCTATCACTGGCAGCCCTCCTCCCTTTCGCACGCGCTCTTTACGTTTCTCACTGATCCAAAGGTTATGGGTGATCCGAAACATCCATCGATCCAGATGAGACCCTTGTTTGAACTGACTGGCCTTCTCGATCGCGCGCAAACAGGCCGCCTGCGCCAGGTCATCCGCTCCGTCTCTGGATCCCGTCAGGGAAAACGCATAGCGCCAGATTCGGGGAAAGACCTCGGGCAGCTGAGCCTCGACAACCTCAGTCGGGCTTTGGCGACGCAGCGATCTTAGCATTTGGTGTATCTACTCGCTGGCTGCTTCCTCAGGATCCATCTCACTTTGCAAATAGGCGATTAAGTCGTCAACTTGCTCAGGCTTTTTTAAACCATTGAAGGCCATGGAGGTGCGCGGCACCACATCTTTGGGCTTGGTCAGGAAAGCCGCGAGGGTTTCCACGTCCCAAACGAGTTCGGCGTCCTTCATGGCTTTTGAATAGCGGAAGTCAGGGTTCATTCCGGCCTGAGCGCCTATGATGTTGTGGAGCGTTGGGCCAACCTTATTGTCGCCGGGCTTGAGGCTGTGGCAGGCTTTGCACTTCTTAAAGACTTTCTTGCCGGCTTTGATGTCACCCTCCGCCATTGCGGGTGTGGACATCGCGATCAGAGCGGCTGCAATAAGTGGGATCTTCTTCATGTCATTCCTCCAAGGCGCCCCGGGGCTTTTTGGGGACGCGAAGCCCCGGGACTTGGGATCACTTTTCAAACACCATGCGAACGGTCGCCGGGCTAACCCGGGTGATGCCTGGTAGAGAGGCAAGCTCCATCAGCTTGTCGACACCTGCGTTCACGCCGATATCTGCTGTGGACAGCATCAAGATGTCAGATGTCGTCACCAGAACGCGGTCTTCAGACAGGCGCGCCACAAAGAGTTCGGTTTCGATGTCCGAAGCGACACCTGCAAGGCTCAGAGTGCCTTCGAAATCTGTCACTGTGGTTGCCCCGACAGCCAGATCGTTGACGTCGTCCATATCGACAGAGCCGGTTAAATTAGCCACGGCATCCATGCCCTTGAAGACATGCTCGATCATGCGCTCGTTGCGGATGTCGATATTGGTTTCGACGGACGCCAGCTGGATGGCAATCGCGACATCACCACCTTCGCTAACCGTGCCAGACACATCACCAAAGGTGTGCACTTCGCCCACGACATCCTTCTTAACAGAGCCGAATGCGATCAGGCTTTCGTCGCCAATAGATTTCCACGCGGCATGTCCACCGGCAAAGGCGGGTGCCGCCAGAACCATCGCCGCTACGGCCGCTGTCATCAGTGTTTTCATGGTGTTTCCTCCCAAGGATTTGTATTCCGTCGTATTCCGTTCTGAGAGGTCAACGCGTGGGATCAGGAAACTATTCAAAACTTTTTTGAGAAAGTTCGAAAAAAGAAAAAGCCCCCGGAAAACCGAGGGCCTTTGAAACTGTTTATTAGGCCGAATTAGCCGAGGATCTTAGCGATCGAGCCCTGAACCTCTTCGATCGACGCAAGCCCATCAATGGACTGCAAATCACCCTTGGCGTGGTAATAGCCGATCAGCGGGCTGGTCTTTTTGTAGTATTCCATCAAGCGGATCTTGAGGCTTTCCTCATTGTCATCCGCCCGCGCTGTGCCACCGGCTGCAACCGCGTCACGTGCGCGACCTACGATGCGGTCCACAAGGACATCATCCTCAACCTGCATCTCGATCACGGCATCCAGCTTTTCGCCGAACTCATTCAGCAGCGCCTCAAGCGCGTCTGCCTGTGCCAGCGTCCGAGGGAAGCCGTCAAAGATGAAACCGCCCTTTTTGTCGCCTTCAAGCTTTTCGCGAATAAGGCCGATGACGATTTCGTCGGTGACCAGTTCACCGCGGTCCATGACCTCGGCCACGCGCTTGCCCATTTCAGTTCCAGACGTCTTGGCGGCACGAAGCATGTCGCCAGTGGACAGTTGGATCATATCGCGTGTTTCAACCAAGTGACCCGCTTGGGTCCCTTTACCTGCGCCCGGTGGGCCAAGCAGAATAATGTTCATCGACGAGCAGCTCCCTTTTTGCCGCGTCGTTTCCCTTTTCCGCGCAGCTGTGATTTCTCGATCAGGCCTTCATATTGATGCGCCAGCAAGTGGCTTTGGACCTGTTGAATGGTGTCCATGGTGACCGAAACCACGATCAGCACGGAGGTGCCGCCAAAATAGAAAGGAATTGCCAGTTGGCCACGGAGAATCTCTGGAAGGAGACAAACTGCCGCAAGGTAGCCAGCACCCAGAACCAATACGCGGTTCACAACATACTCAAGATACTCGGCCGTTTTCGCGCCTGGACGGATGCCAGGAATAAAGCCGTTTTGGTTCTTCAGGTTGTCTGCAACGTCATCGACTTTGAAGGAGACGTTGAAGGTATAGAAGTAGGCGAAGAAGACGATCATGCCAGCGAAGAACAACAGATAGAGCGGCTGACCCGGGCCGAAATAGGCCAGAATGGTCGACATAATCGCACCGGTGTTGTTGCCAGAAAACGTCGAGATCGTTGTTGGCAAGAGCAGCAGAGAGCTCGCAAAGATCGCAGGAATAACGCCTGATGGGTTGACCTTAACAGGCAGGTGGGACGAGCCACCGTCATACATCTTCATCCCGACCTGACGGCGCGGATATTGGATGTGGATCTTGCGCAGTGCGCGCTCCATGAAGACCACGAAGGCGATGGTTGCGATGACCATCACGATCACGCCAACAATCACGGCAGGGCTGATCGCGCCGGAGCGGCCAGAGGCAAAGAACTGCGCCAAAGCCGCTGGGATCTCGGCAATGATGCCGACGAAGATGATCAGAGAGATACCGTTGCCGATGCCGCGCGCGGTGATCTGCTCACCCAGCCACATCAGGAACATGGTGCCGCCCACCAACGTGACCATGCAGGAGACAAT
>JABSOU010000068.1 GCA_013215215.1 Cognatishimia sp.
CTGCGAAGGTACCACAAGGGCTCCGTGGCGATCTGCGTGCACGAAGTCGCCGTTGTTGATTGTTAGTCCGAAAATCGTAACCGGAGTTGCGATCTCCTTCACATGAACAAAGCCATGGCTTGGGCCAATCGAGCCTGCGATCACGGGAAAGCCTTCTGGAAGGTCCCCAAGGTCACGCATAACGCCATTCGTCAGCGCGCCGCTCAGGCCAAAGCCCTTGTGGATCGATGTGTTGATCTCGCCCCAATAGGCACCGATCGCCTCAGCGCCATCAACATCCTCAACCACGGCAATGGCTGGTCGCGGGCCGCTGGCCATGTGGCGGTAATAGTCCATGCGCCGGGCTTTGATGACCTCTGGCGGCTCGGTCGGCGGTGCGATGGCTGAGATCTTGGCGGTGCGTGCAAACCCGACAATCGCTCCCTCTTCGGGTGCGCTGGACAGCATGGTGCCGCGGGTGAATTGATTGAAACCGCGCTTGCCTTCGACCACCTCAATCGCGTTGCAAACCGTTGGGGTGTCTACCTTTTTCAAAAGCGTCAAAAGATCGTCGTTCATGCGGCCTCCAGCCAGCGCGCCAGCGCTTGGTTTGTTGCGTCAGGGTTTTCTAGCGTGGGCAAATGGCCCGCGTCCTCGATGACTTCAAAATCGGCATGCGGCATCAAACTGGCCATATATTCATGCCGGGTGATTGGACAGAGTTTATCATAGCGGCCACAAAGGATCAGGGACGGTATAGTGCTGCCGCGCAGGGTTTCAGATTGATCTGGCCGATCCATCAAGGCACGGGATTGGCGCAAAAAGGCGTGCGGTCCAAGGTCCAGTGCCATTTCCATGCACAGGTCGAGCACATTTTTGCGTCTTGGCCCCGGCGCGAGATATTTAGGTTTCATTTCATCGCGCATCACAGTGGCTAGCTTGCCGTCCCGCACGGCCATCATCTGGGGAACACGCGTGGCTTTCACTTGCTCTGTCTCCGCCATCGGGTTTGTGTCGAGCAGCGCAATTCTGACGATCCGTTCCGGCGCGATCCGCAGCATCTCCATCGCGACAATCCCGCCCATCGAGAGGCCTGCAACGGCGAAACGCTCGGGCGATTGGCTGAGGACACGCTGTGCCAGTTTTGTGACACTGGCCTCTTCGGTGATCGACGCGAAGATCAGATCGCAATCCATTGAAAATGCGTCGATTTGCGGCCCAAAGAGCCGCTCGTCGCACATCATGCCTGGGATCAGAACGAGCGGCGTCATCCCGCCAAAGCTGCGCCTTTTGAAAGAGACCCGAGCTTAGCATAGGCAATGTCAGGATCCACAGCCCCAAAGCCTGCGAAAGTGCCAAACCCGCAATCGGAGCCCGCGATCACGCGCTCTGCCCCAACGATGTCGACAAAGCGCGACACACGCTCGGCGACAAGCTCGGGGTGTTCCACAAAGTTCGTGGTTGTGTCGACCACGCCGGGCACGAGAACTTTGTCCTCCGGAATATCAGCTTTGCGGTCGCGGAAGACGCTCCATTCGTGGCCGTGGCGCGGGTTTGAGGTCTCAAACAGCACATAGCGGGATTTGGTGGACATGAGCGTGTCAAACATCTTGGACATGGGGATGTCGCAAACATGTGGGCCTTCGTAGTTGCCCCAACAGATGTGAACGCGCACTTTCTCGGCTGGCACGTCTTGCAGCGCATGGTTCAGGGCCTCCACATGCGACGCGGCGATCTTGAGGAACTCATCGTCGGACAGATCGTTGAACAGCATATGCCGCGACAGCGCGAGATCCGGGCAGTCGAGCTGCAAGTCCAGCCCTGCCCCGACGATGGTCTCGTATTCCTCTTTCATAGCATCGGCGAGCGCTGCCAGATAGGCCTCGCGCGTGGCGTAGTGATTGTTTTGCAGAAAGAGTGAAATCACACCCGGCGACGCCGCATTCATAAAGCCGCGCTCCACGCCATGCGCAGCCATCGCAGCCTTCAAATTTGCGATGTCCTTTTGCAGCTCTCCCTGCCCTTTGGACTTCACCTCGCCAATGCACATGGGTCGCGCGTATTGCGGTGTGCCACCGTCATCCGCCAAACGCTTGAGAAAGCTCGGGAATTGCTTGAGGTCCGCTGGGGCATTACGTGGGCTGTCGCCGTTAAAGCCCGTGTAGCGGTCTTTGACATAGGTCGCGTATGAAATCTTAGAGGTCTCGCCATCACTTACGATATCGACGCCTGCCGCAACCTGCTTGCGCACGGTGTCGTCTACCGCCGAAGTCATGCAGGCATCAAAGACGTCCTGATCATAGTCTTTGCCGTGTTCGCGCGCGAAAATGAAATCCACGACGTCTTGGGTGCGTGGCAAAGAGCCGACATGGGTCGTCAAAATCTTGGTCATGGCGAGGCCTCTCCTTTTGGCGTTACTGTCCAGTCCAGGTCAGACCTGCGGGATCGTCAGTTGCAATGATGTGATAGAGCGCGGCTTCGCCGGTCATCGAGGGCGTTGCTCGGTGTGACAGACCTTCTGGGATCGACATAGTGTCACCCGGCGCGAGCGTTGTGGTGCCGCCGTCCCAATCCACGCGCCAATGGCCTTTGACGGGCATCAAGACCGAGGGTTTGTCGTGGCTGTGCATTTGATCGCTGGCGGATGCACGCGAAATGAAATCGACTTCAAACCCCGGCTTATCTTTCAAAAGGCCGGTTTCCCCTATGACTTTGCAAGGCGATTTGTCGGAATAGGCCATCAAGTCGAGGTAGCGCGCGACATGGTTAGGCAAAACGTCCGCCGTGGTGGGCTCTGGTCGCAGCGCGAGCTCTTCTGCGGTCAGCAAAGGCATCGGTTTGACGCCGTCGGGCAGCGCTTCACCCTTTTTGGTGTCATAGAGCTTGCCGGTTTCGGCCAGGATCAGACCATGGTCCGCGGCGTCTTCGATCACCTGAGGGGCCCACATGACGCCGCCGCCAGCATCATTGCCGCCGAGGATCGCCATGATCATTCCATAGTCGGTGCCGATGTTCTCAAATCCGCGAAAAATGCCGGTTGGGATGTTGAAAATATCGCCGGGTTCCAGCGTGACTTCGCCCGCATCGCCCCAGCGGCCCCAAAAGAACCGCCAGCGGCCTGAGAGCACAAAGAACACTTCAGCCGTGCGGTGATCATGCAAAGAGTTGCGGCACTTTGGCGGCTGCCCTGCTGCGCCGATATTGAACCCATGGGGCGTCGCGATATGCACGTGCTGGTCTGGGCTTTCGCTGACGCCGCCGCCGATGATGGTGAAGTTTTCCTTCTGATCACTGCCGGGCGTATGCGCGTCGATGAAGGCAGTCTTACAGGGTTTCAGGTCGCCATATCGAACGATGCGGGCTTCCATGTCTTGGGGTGTCATTTTAAATTTCCTCTTGATTTTCCGTGGGTTGCGCGTGCTGTACACGCCCGCCCCGGAGGATGAGGATTGAGCCGCCGCGCGCGCAGCGACGAGCGATGCACGTGAAAGCGGCACAGCGTTTGACTGCTGTCCAAACGATATGTGCCGCAATCGACCACTTAGAGATCCCCAGTCTGCAGGAGGATCTGTTTCCAGACCGAGGTCTCGTCAAAGAGCGTCCATTCGCGGCGCAGCTTGATATCACCAGCGATAAGTTCACCAAATTCAGCCTGCGTGATGCCAAGGACAAAGACGTCCTTGCCCGTTGGCGTGCCAAAAGAGCCCCAGCCGTCGTGCTTGCCGCTTAGCGTCCAACGCACAGCGGCGCGGGGTGGCATGTTCGGATCATCGCGACCAATGACATGCTGCACTTTGAATTCGGCATTCGGGAAGCTTGCACGCAGCCCCATCCAGAATTCGTCAGCGCCATCGAACGACAGCGCCTGAACGCCGCCTGGGTATTCGAGGTTCGCGGCGCGGTCGTATTCCTTTGGGATGACAGTGAAATCCGCATTCATCATCCGCGTGAGGATGTCGACAAGGCGCTGCCCCCATTCGTTGTCATTGCCATTGCCCTTGTAAGGCCCCTCGACCTCATTTGCCTCTGTGTAGGGCTGAACGCAGTTCTCAGGCCCACCTTCGCGCGCTATCAGATCACGGGCATAATCTTTGGGATCCCAACCGAGTTGACGCACAATCGCGCCTTGGTCTCGGATCAGCCATTCGTCGTTGATCTGATTATTTATCGCGTGGCAGTCCGCCAGAATTCTGTAGTGCAGTTTTTTGCCCGTTGGAGCCCCGTAGACACCGGGTTTGGCATGGGTCGCGGTGGAATGCAGACGGTGCGAAGAGAGCATCCCCTCTTCTGGCGAACCCGACCAAATCACGTCCTCGCCAAACAGTGTGCGATCCGGAAATTCCGCCAGTGTCGCCATGGTCGCGCCGATGACATTCTGATTGCCGACCACAACAGAGGCCGGAGACCTGACGACAATGTCGGGCGCATAGTATTCATGCAGGGTGGCGATGCCGCGATCTTCCCAGATCTCTTTGGTGATCCCGATGATGTAATCGGGAAAGTCTACGAAACGGTTTGAGAACCCCTTCATTCTGTCCATCCTTCTGGCACGCGGGCCGATTTTCGCAGGACCAGCGGCCCGTCAATTTCCACCTTGCGCGGATTTACGTCTATATCGTTGATTTTGCTGAGAAGTATGTCGACTGTCTCAGCCACCATACGGTTGGCAGGCTGGCGCACCGTCGTTAGGCCATAGGCGGGCCAAGCCGCGGTTGGCACGTCGTCGTAGCCAACAACTGAGACATCTTCGGGTACCTTAAGACTCAGTTCAAACCGTAATGTGTCCATGACGGCCATCGCCATATGGTCGTTGGCGACAAAGACGGCATCAGGCGCATCCTCTGAGAACATCTCAAGCGTTGCAGCGCGGGCGTCCTCCATTCCGAAGTTGCCGACGCCCCGCTTGTGCAATGTGGTGCCCGCATCCTTTAGACCTTGGGTAAATCCGGCCTCGCGGTCTCTTTGGGTCGAGGCACCTTCCCAACCGGCGATATAGCCGATTTTCTGGTGTCCTCCTGCGATCAGGAACTCCGCAACTTTGCGGCCTCCGGCGATGTTGTCGCTGGTAACGGCAGACATATGCGGCGTGTCTTGCGAACGGTTGAACAGAACCATCGGCACGCCCGCTGCGCGGCATCTTTCACTAAGGTCTGACGTCATGGCGACGGATGCCGCAATGATCCCATCCACTTGATAATCAAGGATTTCATCCACGACGCCCTCGATATTTCCCGCGGTCTGCGACGCCATAAAGATCAACACGTGATAGCCTTCGGCCTGCAGCGCATTGGACAGCTTTTCCAGCACATCCGGATAAAACTGGTTTTCCAGATAGGCGACCACAAGACCAATAATCCGCGACTTGCCCGAGACCATCGCGCGCGCCAGAGCGTTTGGACGATAGCCAAGTTCCATCGCCGCCTTGCGCACTTTCTCAGCCGTTTTTCGCGAGGCTGAAGCGCCAGGTGTGAACACTCGGCTCACCGCCGACTGGCTGACCCCGGCGCGTTCTGCGACTTCTGCGGATGTGATCTTAATGACTGTCATTAATCTGCGGTCCAACCTCCATCAATCAGCAAGGCGGATCCTGTGATAAGCTCGCTTGCATCAGAGGAGAGGAATACGACCGCGCCCATGATGTCTTCAACCTCTCCGATGCGGCCGAGCTTGATCTTTTCTTCGACCCAGGCCCGCCGCTCGGGGCGGTCAAAGGTCTGTTTGGTTAAAGGCGTGACGATGAAGGTCGGGCAGATTGTATTGATCCGAATGCCTTTTGGGCCCCATTCAATCGCCATCGATTTAGTAAAGCCTTCGACAGCGTGCTTCGTCGCCGCATAAACTGCGCGATCAATGCCCCCGACTTTCGCCATTTGGCTTGAGATATTGATCAAAGAGCCGCCCTGCCCCGCGTCGACCAGACCTTGCGCAACGGCCTTGGTCAGAAAGTATGCGCCTTTGAAATTCAGTTCTGCGACCGCGTCAAAGTCCTCTTCCTTGGTTTCCAAAGCGGCGCTATGGCGCGCAAGGCCGGCAGAGTTCACAAGAATATCAAAGGGCCCTGCCCCCATGACAGAGGCGGTCGTGGACGCGACATCAGAAACATCAACTGACAAGGTCTGCACATCCCACCCTTGTTCCGACATCTGGCCCGCGATCTCTCGCAGTTTATCACCAGACCGCGCGGCCAAGGTGACCTCGGCCCCATATTCGGCCAAAGCCGTTGCGCAGGCCAAGCCAATCCCCGAAGACGCCCCCGTTACGAGCGCGCGTTTGCCCTTCAGGTTGAAAGTTGGCGTACGTGGCAATGTCATCAGATGTCTCCTACCGGGAACGGAATGCTCCCTTGCACACGTACTTTATTGAACTCTCGCATGCGCGCCAGAACATCCACACCAAGTTGGCGATAAGCGTCCAAAAGATCGACCATAACCCAGTTTTCACGGATCAGACCGTCCTCGATTCTCCAGAAATCCAAGGACTTCATCGTAATCTTTTTGCCTGCGGGCGCGATCCCCATCCAGCCATCGTGTGTCACGGTCTGGATCATATTCGGCCAACCGGTCACGGCAATGTAGTCGGCGTCTCCGAAGAAGTGATAGGTGATTTTGTGGCGCTCAAACCCGCGATCAGGCATTGCTTTCAAAAACGGGATCTGGTGCCAGTTGCGAAAACCAGCAATCCCCCGCCCCGTTCCGATACCCGCGGGTCCGTACCAGTTCATCTTTGGGTGCCAGAACTTTTCCATCTCCATAACTTCGGGCCCGCCCTGCGAGGGGTGTTTTTTGAGATGTTCCAGCATGTNGATGACATGATCGCATGAGGCGGTAGACCGTTCCTTGTCCCACGGACCGTCGACAATGCCATCCAGAGTTGCTGGTCCCGGAATGCAGAATTCAAGGCCGAGTGACGGCGCCATGGGCCAGGCTCCTGCCTGCATCATCAGCTCGGGAATATCCCAGAGCGCCTGAACTTCGACGACCTTACCGTCAACGAAACGGAAAAATTCGTGAAAGCGCATATGCGCCAGATGCCCTGTTGGTGGGATATCCAGCCAAGGCGCAACGAAAGTGCCGATGTAATGACCACCACAGCCGATCCAATCCTCTTCGTGATCGGCGGTCAGCCCGCCCATAACGATCCAGTCTCGCCGTTCCAGATCCGGCATGGACTGAAACAGTGGCGCGTAGCAGGTGTCATAAAAGGCATCAGGGCCAGTCATGTCATCCAGCGGATAGGGCATGTGGATGATTGCGTCTTCGGCAATCAGGGCGCGGAGGGCTGCTCGAACGCCCTCTTCGTCAAAGTTGTACATCGCATCGCGCAGGGGCGCGATCAGGGCTTTGTTTCTTGTGTGTACGTCGGTCATTCTTGTCTCTTTGGTCTTGCGGCAGCGCCCTTCAGGGCGCGCCACACACAGTCTTGGCTATTCCGCAGCCATCCGACGCGGCGCACCCGTGCCATAAGGCACATTCACACCCCCATAACGCCGCACGCGGACGTTGCATTGCTCGGCATGACCAACGAAGCCCTCTAGCATACACAACCGAGAGCCATATTCCCCGATCATCGTCGCGGCCTCATCGGTGAGAACCTTTTGATAGCTATGCGTTTTCAGGAACTTACCGACCCAAAGACCGCCGGTGTAGCGGCCCGCTTTCTTGGTGGGCAGCGTGTGGTTCGTGCCGATGACCTTATCGCCATTGGACACATTGGTGCGTGGACCAAGGAACAATGCCCCGTAGCAGGTCATATTCTCAAGGAACCAATCATCGCGATCGGTCATGACCTGTACGTGTTCAGACGCAATGTCGTCTGCCACTTCGAGCATTTCGTCATAGGTGTCACACACGATGACCTCGCCATAATCCTCCCAACTGACAGAGGCGGTGCTGGCGGTTGGCAGGATTTTCAGAAGCCGATCAATTTCGCTGAGGGTGTCCTCGGCCAGTTTGCGCGAATTTGTAACTAGGACAGCAGGCGAGTTATAGCCGTGCTCGGCCTGCCCCAGCAAATCCGTGGCACAAAGCTCAGCATCGACGGTTTCATCAGCGATGACCATGGTTTCGGTCGGACCAGCGAAGAGGTCGATACCGACCCGACCGAAAAGCTGCCGCTTCGCTTCGGCGACAAATGCGTTGCCTGGGCCAACCAAAAGGTGCACAGGATCAATACTTTCAGTGCCAATCGCCATCGCACCGACCGCTTGGATGCCACCCAGTACATAGATTTCATGCGCGCCACCAAGATGCATCGCAGCAATCACGGCAGGGTTCGGCTCTCCGTTGAAGGGCGGCGTGCAGGCGATGATACGTGGCACACCTGCCACCGATGCAGTGGCAACGGACATATGCGCAGAGGCCACCATCGGGAATTTGCCACCGGGCACATAGCAGCCGACAGACTGCACAGGGATGTTCTTGTGGCCCAAAATCACACCGGGCAGCGTTTCCACTTCGATATCCAGCATCGAGTCCCGCTGCGCTTGCGCAAAATTACGCACTTGGTCCTGCGCGAATTTGATGTCGGCCATGTCNTCCGGGCTGACCTTGGCGATGATCGCCTGAATTTCGTCGTCCGACAGCCGATAGCTTTCGCGATCAAAATTGTCGAACTTATTGGCCAGCTCTCGNACNGCNGNGTCACCGCGCTGCTCGATGTCTTTCANCGTTGCCGAAACAATCGCTGCTGTTTTCGCGTCGTCCTCGGCTCGATCCGCTTCGGGTTTACCGCGTTTCAGATACTCAATTGCCATGACTTTCACCTTCATTTTGTGGGGAGACCCCATCGAATTTTTCCCAGCCTTCGCCGCCGAACACATCAACGCCCAACTGCGCGGCCACATGGGCGAAATCCACGTTCACCCAATTGTCGACGATCTTGCCGTCGACGACTTTCCAGAAATCCATGTAGCGGATTTCAACACGTTTCCCGGTCGGCGCGATCCCTAGGAATTCGCCCGAATGGGTTGCTTCTTGGCGCCCAAAGGCCGCTGCCCATTCGCCCATGTAAAGGCGGGCTTCGTCGATGCAGACCTTGTCGCTAAAGGCTGCTTGGAAGGGGCGTTGCCAATTGTCTTGAAAGGCTTTCAAACCCAACTTCGTGCCGCAGCCTTGGTTGCCCATCCAGCGAAACCCATCGCTAAAGAACTGGCCAATATCGTCGATCCGGTGATCGTTCAGACCATCCACCATACCTTCGATCACGGCACGGGTTTCATCAGTCTTGCTCATGTCTGTGTCGCGGGACAGAACCGCTTGCTCGGGGCGAGAACCTTTCATCTGAGGTCTCCTTTCAGTGTGCGTTGAGGGAAAAAAGAAGGCGAAGAGCCGCTCTTTATAAAGTCCCTCGGCATTCTGTTCAGAGCCGGATGACGCGCCATGGCGCTGTTGCGGGCAGAAGCGCTCATGCGGCGTCCTCCGCGATAAATTCAGCGCCCTTCCAGCCGATCATCATGCTGGGCGCATTGGTGTTCGCTGATGTGACGGACGGCATAATACTGGCATCGACCACCCAAAGGTTTTCAACGCCTCTTGCGGAAAGCCGTTCTGAAACCGGCCCGCCCAAACGCAAGGTTCCAACCGGATGATAGGCCGTGCCACAGTTTGCGCGGATGTGCTCTTTCAGCGCGTCCCCTTTGACAGCTGCGCCTGGATAAACCTCAGGCGCGCGTCGTGTGCCGAAATCGGCCGAATGCAATAGACTGCGAAGTCTTTCGAGCCCGGCCGCCAGCGTTTCAAGATCATCAGGGTCTTTGAGCAACCCAAGGTCGATAAGGGGCGCGGCTTTGGGATCTTTGGACGCAAGACTAAACCGTCCACGCGATTTCGGGCGACAAACACAGACATCCGCGAAATATCCGGACTTTTTTTGAAACCGGGGTCCCGTATGGGCCAAATGGAACGGAATGAAATGGCTTTGCACGTCGGGGACTTGATCCTCGCCGCGGGCATTAAAGAACATGCCTCCTTCGACTGTTGGTGACGCAAAGGGACCTGTGCGCGACAGCGCATATTTTAGCGGAGCCAATGCCCAATTGAACCACTGCGCCGCTTCTAGCCCATATCCCGAACCGGCTCCTTCGAAATGCAATCCAACGCCCGGATGGTCGTGCAAGTTCTCACCGACCTCGGGCGCGTCTTCGCGGCAATCGATACCAAGCTTCTCAAGGTCGCTCTTGGGGCCAACACCCGACCGCATCAGAATACCCGGGGACGCAACCGAACCGGCGCTTAAGACAACGCCCTTTGACACCCGGATTTCGCTGCCGTCGACAAGGACGGCACCCACGGCTTTGTCGCCCTTCAAGATTATGCGATCAACATGCGCATCCGTGCGCAGCTCGACCAGTTTGCCAATATTCATTGCGCGCGCAGCCGAGTTTCTACGCCCGCCGACCAAGTTATATGCAAACACACCAGAGCTTTCGGTCTCGGGCGTTGGGGTTGTTTCTGGGAAAATTGATGCAAGCCCCGTCGTCAATGGATGCGGTGTCGCAAGACGGCTTGGTTTTAGTGCAGCCTCAACCGCTTCAAACGCAGGCGCAACCTCTTCATAGCTCCAACCCTGAACGTTCCAATTGTCAAAATCATCCCTACGACCGCGAAACCAAACCATCGAGTTGATCGATCCAGACCCGCCGACCATCCGCCCGCGCGGCACTTTGATTTCGCGGTTTCCAGCGGCCTTCTGCGGGGTGGTTGTAAAACACCAATCTCGCTTGCTACCCATAACCCAGATCAGCCCCATCGGAGTTTGAATCAGGGGATGGCGATCACTTGGACCCGCCTCGAGCAAGAGCACCGACCCAGCCCCTCGTCGCACCAATTCGGCGGCCAGAACACAGCCCGCCGAACCGGCACCTATGACAAGGAAGTCCTTCATCAGCCTTTGACAGCCCCCGCGGTCAGGCCGCTGACGATCTGGCGTTGGAAGAACAGGATCAGCACAAAGAGCGGTGCGGTCGCCGACACAACGGCTGCGACTGCGAACATGATGTTGCCCTGCACCTGAACCGAGCCAAGGAAGCTTGCAACGGCGGGTACCATGGTCTCATTCGGCTTGCTGAGTAGCATCGAGGTCACCGCATAGTCGTTATAGGCAAGCAAGAAGCTGAACAGACCCGTGGTGATCACGCCCGGCCACATCACCGGCACGATTACATGGCGGAAGGCTTGGAATCGGGTGCACCCGTCGACCATGGCGCTTTCGTCCATGTCTTTGGGGATGTTCTTGAAGAAGCTGTGCAGCATCCACAATGTGAAGGGCTGGTTGATCGCCACAAGCACAATAATCGCTGTGCCTTTTAGGCCCCAAATATTCCATTCAAAGAACGGGAGCATATAGCCCGAGACCAGCGTAATATGCGGCATCGCACGGAAGATCAGCGCGGCCATCAAGATCCAGAACGCATAGCGGAACCCAGAGCGCGCCAAAGCATAGCCACCAAGTGTGCCGAAGGTCAGCGAGATAATCACTGTGAAGAACACGATGACCATTGTGTTCAGAACGTTGCGCCAGAAGGATTCCTGAACCCACGCGCCATAATACCCGTTGCCGGTGAAGGCACCTCCGGTCTCGCGGGTGGTGAAAACACCATAAAGCGCGTTGGTCCAGTCCGCCTTTGAGAAAAAGTCGCCCTGAACCTTAAAGCTGCCCCAGAAGGTCCAAAGGAAAGGGAAGGCAGCGATCACGAGCCAGGTGATCACCAGCGCATAAGAAACGATCTTGAAGGGTGTAAGACGGTTTTGTGCCTGAGTTGCCATGATGCGTTCCCTTAGTGAGACTTAGCGTTGAAGTCGCGCCAGGTGCGGATCAACACAGGTGTGAGAAGGATAGCGACGCCGATGATCGTCAGGATCGAGGTTGCGCCGGCCGATGCATAGAGCGGGTTGCCCGCTTCGCGCAGATCGCTCCAGATGAAGATACTCAGCGATTGGGCGTGGGCTTCGGCGTTAAAGCTGACGATAGGCTCAAAGACGCGGAAGTTGTCCATCAACAGCATCAGGGTCACGAAGGACACCAGCGGCATGAGATGCGGCACGACGACGTGGATCATGGATTGCCACTTGTTGGCGCCGTCAATCTGAGCGGCCTCAAGCGTGTCTTTGGACACGGTCTGCAGACCTGCATAAAAGGTGATGAAGCTAAAGGGCAGCGTGTGCCAAATCCCGTAGACAATCAGCGCGATCCACATCAGCGGGGTCGACGATTTGATCGTCAAACTCGGGTCATTGAAGATGTTCTGCAGCGTCGCGCCGATGATACCTTCGCCGTCCAGCATCCACGACAAGATCATCGAGCCAACGACCGTCGCTACAAGGAACGGCAACAGCGAGATAAAGATCGCGACACCGCGGAAGGCGCGTGGGAGGTTGTTCACGCCAACCGCGATCGCAAGGCCCAGGATCAGAACCGCGGGAGTCACCGTGAAGGTGTAAGTCAGAGTAAAGATCAGAGCGCGATAGAACTTCAGATCCATCAATCCATTGACGAAGGAGGCAAGACCCGTGGACTCGCGCCAGATCTCGGCCACTTCGGCGGATGCCAAGTGGGACCGGTCAAAATAGGTGCTCAGGCCGTTGAAGCGACCCAAGGGTTTCTCTTCGCGCAGCGCAGCGGTGGCCTCTGCGTCAATCGAAGTGGTTTGGTTACAGCCAAAAGGCCCGCAGCTTTCGGAGACAACAAGCACCTGCTCGTGCTCAACGAAAAGCGATTGGATAAAGACCGAAACAATCGGCAACGCGATAAACAGGATCATGGCCGAGAGCGTCGGCAGAATGAACCAAAAGAACGTGCGGTGTTTCATGTCCTAGACCTTTTTGGCGTGTCAGAATTCAGGGGGTGAAGGGGGCCGGAAAGCCCCCTTCCCCAGGCTATTAGTTCAAGAAGCCTGCTTCTTTCGCTGCGGTCACATAGGCCGCTTCGACGTCCGCCAGCGCGTCTTCTGCGCTCTCGGTGCCTTTGTAGAAGTCAACCAGTTCAGACCCCAGTGCGTTGTGCATCAGGTTCACGAATGGGATCATTGGGTATGGCTTGGCTCCTGCATTTGCAGTCGCGGACACACCTGCCGCCGCTGGACCTGGCTGGAAGCCGTCGATCAGCCAGATGGCTTTGTCGTTGTGCTCTTTCATCAGGTCTGCGTTCAGGCCGCTGACCAGAGCTGCAAAGCTTGCTTCCGCGTCTGCATCAGGCACGTTCTTGGCAATGGTCACACCATCCCACCACAGAGTCGCCGCTGGCGTAGAGCCACCGTTTGCGGTTGGCGCCATCGAGAGCAGAGTGTTCTCGGTGACATCTGCCGTAGAGCCTTCGTCATCCAGAACCGCGCCACCGCGAGAGCCCCACATGATCGCCATCGCCGCCTGACCTGCTTCCCAAAGCGCCTGGGTTTCGTTGGACGCGTGGCTGAGGTGATCTGGGTGCGTGTACTCAAGCAAGGATTTGATCGAGTTCAGCGCCGCGACACCTGCTGCGGAATTCACTGCTGGCTCAGCCGTACCTGGCTTGAACAGCTCGCCGCCGTTTGCAAAGTAGAACAGGTTGAAGATCTCGCCAACGTTCCAGCCGACCTTCATGTTCATCGCAATCGGATATTCCATGATGCCTGCTGCACGGATTTTTTCTGCCGCGGCCACCATTTCTTCGACGCTGGACGGAGTGCCTTCGACACCGGCTTGCGCGAGAATGTCAGTCCGGGTGAAGAGGTGCTGAGAGTTCGCCATGAAGGCAATCGCCATAACATTACCATCAATGGTGATCAGCTGATGCGGCTTGAGGTTCGCACCGTATTTGTCGACCAGATCGTTCAAAGGACGCACGAGGTCATCATTCATCAACTGAGTGAGCGTAGAGTTCGCCACGATCACGCTGGTGTATTCCGCCGGGTTTGGCGTCAGCGCTTGGTTCATCATGTCGCGTGTGTCGTCACGCAGGTTGATGGTGAACTCGCCCGCGCTGCCAGAGCAGTTTGCTTCGGCCGCACCAGCAACCGCTTGAATCGCTGGAAAGTCCGACCCGAGAATACGAACCGACGCGCCATCAGGACCACACATTGCGTGACCACCTGCATAGGCAGCGGTCCCCAGCAGAGCTGACATTGCACCAGCAACCATTACTTTCTTTAGAAACATGTCTTTCTCCCTGTTTCTTGTCATTTTGGATGCGTCTTGCAATCACGCACCCAGCTAAAGACGCTTATTAATTGCGCCATAATTTAGGGGCTTACCCCCCTACACGCTCACCTGTTTCAGCATCAAACAAGTGGCAATGTTCCATTGGAACTTTGATAGAGACGATATCTCCAATGTCCGCGCGATAGTTCTTGTCAGCCTTAACGCTGACCAAAGAGCCACCGATCCGGACCGAAACCATTGTCGCTTCGCCCAAAAGTTCCATCGTATAGATCGGCGCGTTGATTTGACCGCCGCTTTCCACAACTTCGGCATCCTCTGCACGGAAGCCCAAAGTTGTTTTCGCGTCAGGTGCCGTGAGGCCTTTGACCTCGACGCCTTCCGCCTTGAATGTCCCGCCTTCTACCGCGCCATCCATCAAGTTCATGGCCGGGTTGCCAATGAAGCTTGCTACAAATGCATTGGCTGGGCGGTCGTAGATTTCCGTTGGGCTGCCAACCTGCTGTACAACCCCTTGCTTCATGACCACCACGCGATCCGCGAGGGTCATGGCCTCGATCTGGTCGTGGGTCACATAGATGGTGGTTACGGCCAGCTCGTGAGAGAGGTTTTTGATCTGCGCACGGGTCGAGACGCGCAGTTTTGCGTCAAGGTTGGACAGTGGTTCATCCATCAGGAACACATTCGGCTCGCGCACAATGGCGCGGGCCAAAGCAACACGCTGACGCTGACCGCCAGAAAGCTCGGCTGGCTTGCGGCGCAGGAATTCGTCCAGTTCAACCATCGCCGACGCGCGACGCACTTTTTCGTCGTGTGTGCTTGGATCAACACCGCGCACTTTCAGCGGAAAGCGGATGTTCTCGTAGACGTTCATGTTCGGATAAAGCGCATAGCTTTGGAACACCATCGCCACATCTCGGTCCTTGGGCTCCAGATCATTGACCCGCGTTCCGTCGACCAAAATATCGCCTTCGGTCGCATCCTCCAACCCAGCGATCATACGCATCGTCGTGGTCTTGCCGCAGCCAGACGGCCCCAAGAGCACAAGGAACTCTTTGTCAGCAATCGTAAGATTGAAATCATCAACGCCAACGAAGCTGCCCCAGCGCTTGCTAAGGTTCTTGAGCTGGATTTCGGCCATGAAGGCTCCTCCCGAGTGTCATCAATGCGATTTTTGCATACGCTTGCAATAGGGTAGACTCGGGTTCCGGATTTTGGCAAGAAGTTTTTGCAAACGTGTGCAAGAATCCATCAAAGGGAGTGGTCGAGTGGTCGACTTTCAAGCGGAAAAACATTTAGTTAGAGAATACTATGCTGCTTTGGACGCCGCCGATTCTGGCGATATCGCGGGTGTTCTGGGTCAATATATTTCGACGGACTATCTGTGGCGCGGCTTTCATCCCTTTAACGAAATGACGGACTCGATTCGTGTCGCCTCAGAATTCTGGGCACCCCTGAAAATATCCTTAAAGCGGCTTCAACGGCGTCAGGATGTCTTCATGGCAGGCAAGAATGAAACCGACGGCTTTGACGGCACATGGGTTGTGTCCATGGGCCACCTTATGGGGCTCTTTGATGAACCTTGGCTCGGCATCGCGCCGACGGGCAAAATGGCTTTCCTGCGGTATTGTGAGTTCAACAAAGTCGCAGGCGGCAAGATTGTCGAAACCGCGATGTACTTCGACATCCCGCATTTGATGATGCAAGCGGGCCTAAATCCCTTCCCGCCTCAAACCGCAGCGCATCTGGTTCAGCCTGGCCCCATGACGCATGATGGATTGCTCTTTGACGCGCAACCAAAGGCCGAAGGTGACGCAACCCTCNCAGCCATCAACGCCATGATTGGGGATCTAGGCACATGGCAACTTGGGCTGCCGCTCGAAGAAGAATTGGCGCGGACATGGCACGACGACATGATATGGTGGGGACCTGCCGGGATCGGTGCGACCTACACAATCGAGCGCTACGCCAAACAGCACTCAGGCCCCTTCCGCGCGGCCTTTTCTGAACGATCCAAGACGAACCACATCTGCCGCATGGCCGAAGGCCACTATGGCGGCTTCTTTGGTTGGCCGAATTTCACCGCTCGCCATAATGGAGGGTTTATGGGCATGCCTGCCAGCGACAAACATGGCGAGATGCGCGTGATCGACATCTATCGTCGCGAGGGTGACAAGCTGGCCGAGAACTGGATTTTCATAGACCTGCTGCATTTCTGGAAAGGCCTTGGCGTCGATATACTGGCCCGCATGCAGGCGGTGCCCCGCACATGATCGATGCACATCACCACCTCTGGGATCTGAACGCGGTGCATTATCCTTGGCTTATGGCCCAGGGGGTAGAACGCTTTTTCGGAGATCCATCCCCTATTCAGCGCGATTATCTGATCGATGAATTCCGTACAGAGGCGAGTGCCTGCGGGATCACCGGATCCGTACATATTCAGGTTGGTGCAGAGGATGCGATAGCCGAGGCAAAATGGGTTCAATCGGTTGCCGACGCCACGCCGGATTGGCCTATGGCACAAGTGGTGTTCTGCGATTTGACGGCGCCCGATCTCAATAACCAACTCGACGCCTTTCAAAAGCTTTCGACGGTCAAAGGCGTCCGCCAGATCATTGGCCGCGCGCCAGGTGAAGATGCCGTCACAGGGACGAATGACTTGCTGGACAATCCGGCGTTCTTGGCAGGGCTAAAAGAGGCCGGCGCCCGTGGCTTGAGTTTCGATTTACAGCTTATTCCCGAACTGATGGACAAGACCGCGCATGTGCTGGCTTTAGCTCCAGAGACACGCATCGCCCTTTGCCACGCGGGATCCCCTCATGATCGCAGCAAACAAGGCTTTTCGGCTTGGGCCAAGACCCTCGCCAATCTGTCCGCCCTGCCCCATGCGACGTGCAAACTGTCAGGCTTAGGCATGTTTGAACACAATTGGACCCCCGATAGTATCGCACCTATCGTGCAGGAGGTTGTCGCTCAGTTTGGTCCCAAGAGAGTGATGTTTGGGTCCAACTTTCCAGTCGACAAGCTCTATTCTGACTACAGCACACTCTTTAGCGCCTATCGCATGATTATACCGCAAGAGCATCACCGGGCCGTTTTTATGGATGTCGCTGAAGCGTTTTACTTTCGCTGAGGCACTCGACTGGTGGGTCAGCGCCTCATTGAAGACCAAAGTTCGACCAGAGTTCATTGGTCACAAGAGACTTCCCGTTTTGGCCTCGTCCATGGGCCAATATTTGTAGTCTTCGCAGGTTTTCCGGCGGCAGAGCAAACGGGGTTCTATTTACCCCAAGGGCAAAGCTCTTCGACTTTTCTGCGCCCAAGTTGCTTTAGCGTTTTTATGTTGTCTTCGTATATCTTGTTTGGCTCCGCGACGTGGCTCAGAACCTTTGTCATCTGATCTTGGCGTAGAAGATGCACAATTGGATAGGGCGCGCGATTGGTAAAGTGGCTCAGATCGTCCGGGGCCACGCCCTCAAACTGATACTGGGGATGAAACGACGCGAGCTGTACATACCCTGTCAGCTCTGCCTGTTCCAAAAGTTGCTGAAACCAATCGAGCAAGCT
>JABSOU010000069.1 GCA_013215215.1 Cognatishimia sp.
GACACATCCCGATCTAGCAACATCCGCGCGGCTCTCTGTGGCCCCGATGATGGATTGGACGGACTTCTGAGAACATATAATATATTCAATCGGTTGCAGGCCGCGAAAACTGATGTTGTTACGAGAATCTGCGAATTTACCAACATTTTTTGACTAGCTTTCGCAAATTTGCGATTGCCGAATATCGCTAGACCCAATCGAGATGGTTCCCAATATTGCCGCTTACATGTGGAAATGCGCAAAATTAACTAGCGCTTCCTCTCGCCTCTTATCCAAGTACTTTGCTAAGTCTGCTAAGTGCACGCCCTTTTGACTTTTTTGGCTTGGCTCCATCGAAACCACCGGCAAGGGAATTGCATAGTCTTGAAGTTTGCGCTGAAAATTTTGGTAGGACAGATGGGCAAAGAAATCCTTTCGTACCTGTTCCAGTGGAATGATCGGTTTGGCATCATATCGAGCCATCAGCATAAAACGCGTGTCCATTTTGAGCCTCCAATAGAAAATCTGAGTTCACCTTACATGATATTGGAGTTGGTGAGGAAAGCTGGCGAGGAAACCCGCAACAGCAACAGTATTCGAGTTTTAAGTTGATTTGCGCCACCGGATAAAGGTTTGGCGAAGTTCGTTGGGTAGTATTCTGTGCAACATTCTTTCTTCCACCAATATGATGCCTACGTTTGCGTTGTCCTGATTGGTTTCTAAAGATAACCTCGCATAACAACCGACCATGATCTGGGATTAAAGATGCGTCTTCTAAGCGTTCGAGTATCGAATTTTCGCGCTATTCGACAAATGAATTTACAACTCGAATCACAAGTCACTGTAATTGTTGGTAGGAATGGCGCGGGCAAAACAACGTTACTCGAAGCTATTTCCAAATCTCTAAAGCAACTCAGAATGTATTGGCCGGACTCATCCGGAAAAACGAAATTCTATCCTCATGAAATAAGTCAAAAGGATATCTCCGAAGGGGAATCTGAGTGTTTTGTAAAAGTTAATTACATTCTCGATGAACTGGCGAAGGACTCAGTGAAGAGCCTCAAAAGCATGTTGCCAGAACAGGGGCCGCAATTTGATGAGGATAGCCCCCATAAGCTGCTACAGGAAATGAGAAACGGCCGTAAGTTGCCTCTCCGTCCTTGTCTCTTTGTCTACTACCACCAAGATCGTGGATTCCGGGGCGGTGGCAAATCAAACGATGTTCTCAATCAAGACGAGATGCGGAATGTTTCTCTTACACCAGATTTACGGGCTATCAACGATTTGCAAACTTGGTGGGATCGACGCGACGCCCAAGAGGCTAGAGAGGTGCGTGATGTAGATCAGAACTACCGAGACCCACAACTTGAAGCAATTCGTCACCTAATCAAACAAATTGATAGTTTTTTTAGTATTTCATACTTGGCGACAGCTAAAAATCCTGGGCTGCACTTGAGGAAAAGATCAGGCGAGGTTGTTCACGTCAATGATCTGTCCAGTGGTGAGCGATCTTACATTATTTTGTTGGCGGATCTCGCTCGAAGACTTCAAGTCAGTGAGCCCGATAAGAGTCCGGACCAGATCAGAGGTATCGTGTTAATTGATGAAATCGAATTAAACTTGCATCCGGCATGGCAAAGCGAAATCGTTCCGTCGCTTATGAAGCATTTTCCGATGTGTCAGTTCATTGTCACTACTCATTCACCACAGGTGATCTCATCGGTTCCACATGACAATGTTAGAATTTTGGAGTCGTCCGAAAGTGGTTCGATATCTGTTACGACCCCGCTTAGCACTAAAGGACGCACTAGCAACTATTTGTTAGAAGGAGTTTTCGGGGCAAGTGAACGAAACCCGGGCACAAAAGATTTGATTGATCGTTTCAACATGGCCATCGAAGATAGTAAGCTGACGGAGGCAGAAAGCCTTTTTGTTGAGATCTGTTCCGAGTTAGAAGGCGATTCAGCAGATCTGATTTTGTTCAAAAAGCGGCTAAACAGACTGAAAGCACAGCAATGAAGGGGGCACGCAAGGGGTGCGCGCCGAAAGAGTTCACTGACTGGGTAGCGCTTGAAAATGATGATTGGAAACCGAGCTATCCAATTGACGATCCAGCTGTTCGCAAGGCAGTTGTGGACGCGCTTTACTATGAACAAAGGGGGCTTTGTGTCTACTGCGGTCGCAAAATTGAATTGGAAAACCCCGGTCATTCCTTTCATGTCGAACACTTTAGGCCGCAGCACCGCTACCCAGAACTTCAGATCAGTTTTGAGAATCTCTTCTTAAGTTGCGGACATACGGATAGAAGCGGTGACCGTTCGAAAATCTGTGGGACAAAAAAAGATCGCTGGTTTGATGAGGCAGAACATGTTGCTCCAAACTATGATTGTTGCACAAAGAGATTCAGTTTTCGTTATGATGGAAGTATTCGCACTGCCCATCCAGGCGACTTGGCCGCTCAAAACATGATTGATCATCTTGGCTTGAATCACGCAGAACTAAAGTATGATCGGGCAAAAATTATTGAAAAGTTAGATACGGAGGAGCTTGACGCTTCGGACTTTTCAAACCCTAGCACCGGTATTTCTGAGAGCTATGGACACGTTGCATGCCAGTATTTAGGTACTCGCCTACCTTAGTAATTTGGCGGGTCTATAATAGTATAGTTGCATGTATTCTTGCTTATTTTTGTACATTTTGTTTGTTCGTTTATCTCATCTCGGCAACAAAAGTCTTAGGAGCGAAATAAGTGTCTGAAATTAGGCATAAAAAACTATGGAAAAATGCAACCCTAAGTTGTGCGCCGATGATGGATTGGACCGACCGTCATTGCCGCTATCTGCACCGTCTCTTATCGCGCGAAACGTTGCTTTACACGGAAATGGTTACCGCGCCGGCTTTGGTGCGGGGTGGGGCGCTGCATCTTTTGGACTATTCACCTGAAGAACATCCGGTTGCGCTGCAGCTGGGTGGATCGGATCCGGTCGAACTGGCGCAGGCGGCCACATTAGGGGCAGATGCGGGCTATGATGAAATCAACCTAAACGTCGGCTGCCCGTCAGACCGCGTGCAATCAGGCACATTTGGCGCGGTTTTGATGCGCCAGCCAGAGCTGGTCGCGGATTGTGTCGCGGCGATGCAGGATGCGGTTGATGTCGAGGTCACGGTGAAATGCCGCATCGGCGTAGATGATCAAGAACCCGAAGAGATCCTGCCACAGTTTCTCGAGACCATCGCGAGGCGCGGCATCACAAGGTTCACAATCCACGCGCGCAAGGCCTGGCTGCAGGGTCTCTCGCCGAAAGAAAACCGGGATATTCCGCCGCTGGATTACCCGCTTGTCCATCGCATGAAAGCGCAATTCCCAGAGCTGCATCTGTCGATCAATGGCGGCATCGCGACGCTGGATGAGGCGCTTTTGCATCTGGAGGCGGGGTTGGATGGCGTCATGATCGGGCGGGCTGCCTATCACAACCCTTCCGATGTTCTGGTTGAGGCCGACGCGCGCATCTATGGCAAGGATCACCAGATCACAGCCCAAGACGCCGTCCGCGCGATGTTGCCTTATATCGAAAGCCACCTAAGTTCTGGCGGGCGGCTGCATCAGGTCACGCGCCATATGTTAGGCCTGTTTGCGGGTCGTCCCGGCGCGCGTTTGTGGCGGCGGGTGTTGTCCGAAGGCGCCAGCAAAGCGGGCGCAGGCCCTGAGTTGGTTCTAGACGCCCTAAGCCACGTCGAAAACGCCGCCTTCGCGGTAGGAGAGTAGAATGCCAGAGATGAGTTTACTGTTGCCTTTGCTGGCCTTCCTGCTTGCCATCGGAGCCTTTGCTGGCGTGCTCGCAGGCCTCTTAGGTGTTGGCGGCGGCATCGTCCTGGTACCTGCGTTTTTCTATAGCTTTCAAGTGCTTGGCTATGAGGGGCCGCAGTTGATGCAGGTCTGCCTCGCGACCTCTTTGGCGACAATTGTTGTGACCTCTGTGCGCTCTGTGATGAGCCACAATAAGAAGGGCGCGGTGGATTGGGAGATTCTGAAAAGCTGGGCACCGGGCATTGCCATTGGTGCCGTTGTCGGAGTGGCGGTGGCGTCTAATCTGCGGTCTGATGTGTTGCAGGGGATCTTTGGCGTGCTCGCGATGATCGTGGGTCTCTATATGGGCTTTGGCCGGTCTGAATGGCGTTTGGGGCAAGAGATGCCCAAGGGGCCGCGCCGCGCGGTCATGAGCCCCTCGGTTGGCTTTCTGTCAGTCCTCATGGGCATCGGCGGTGGCAGTTTCGGCGTGCCGCTTATGTCCTTGCACAATGTGCCGATCCACCGTGCCGTTGCGACGGCGGCGGGTTTTGGTTTGGTCATCGCAGTGCCCGGTGTCATCGGCTTTCTGATGCTCGAGGTCGATCCGACGTCAAAACCGCCCTTCACTTTTGGCGCTGTTAACCTCATCGCCTTTGCCATCATCGTAGCCATGACACTGATCACTGCGCCTTGGGGTGTAAAACTGGCCCATAGCATGGACCCCAAACCGCTCAAACGCGTGTTTGCCGTGTTCCTTGTGCTGGTGGCCATCAATATGCTTCGGCGCAGCTTTGGCTTCTGATCTGAGCCCCCAAGACCAATTCGCGCAGCAAGGCTGGCTGCGGTTTTCCTATGACGCAGAACTCGCGGATTGGGCCACAGCGGCGCGTCGCGCGGGGCAAGCGGCAGCGCAGGATCCCAAGCACGCGCATTGGTGGCAATGTGGCGGCACATGGTTTGTTGGGGTCGATGTGCTGGAAAATGATACCGCTGGAGTGATCAGCGGTTTCACCCTGGGCGACACACTAGTCCAGAACCTCAGCACCCTCTTTGGAGATCTGCCCGATCTTCACCCTGCTCAGGTCTCGATCATCAAGCCCGGATACCCCAAGCCCCGCGACGGAGAGACCGAGGCCGCTTTTGGATATCGCCTCAGGCGTGATGCGGCCCATGTGGATGGGCTGCGCTTGAACCGCGAATCCGGCGCGCGCGTCTGTGAGGAATACCACCAGTTCATTCTGGGCCTGCCCTTGAACGAGGCCAACGTCTCGGCAAGTCCGATGGTTCTTTGGAACGGCAGCCATCACATCATGCAGCGCGCTTTGTTGGAAGCTTTGGCCGAGCATCCGCGCACGGAATGGCCCAAGGTCGATATTTCCGAGCCCTATAAAGCCGCCCGGCGTGAGGTCTTTGAGACCTGCGCGCGGATTGAACTCGCGGCGAAACCCGGTGAAGCCTATGTGATCCAACGGCACCTCTTACATGGGGTTGCGCCTTGGGGGCAGGACGGTGAGGCAGAGCCTGAGGGGCGCATGATCGCCTACTTCCGCCCCGAGATGGATGGCGGTTTGGGTGACTGGATCACATTCTGAAAACCCTATGTTTTCAGCCAATTTCGGACGATTGTAGAGCTGAGCTAAACAGTTTTCAGTGAACCTCTAAGAGTGTTTCCAATCCCCAAGACACTTTGGGGCTAAAATTTGTCTTTTGTTAATAATTGCGGCGATTTCGAGGCAGTGGCGATTTATTAACGAGGATTACAATGCACCACATAATGTACTTATTGTGCTGCCTCACTGTGGGCGCAGGACTGTTCTTTCTGGTTGATTTCGTAAGCGATGAAATCTCGGACAACGATGACGACGACACCGGTGGCGGTGACGGTGACATGCCAATGGATGACGGCACAGGGGATGGTGACGACGGCATGGACGACGACGACATGGACGACGACGACATGGGGGATGATGACGGCATGGACGACGACACTGGGGACGGTGGCGACGATGATGACGGCGGCGACGATGACGCTGATGAACATGACGACATTACGATCGTTCCGGGCACCGATGGCGATGACACGCTGATGGGCGGCGATGGCAATGACCAGCTGCAAGGCGGTCTTGGCAATGACGTGCTGCGGGGCGGAGCGTCCGATGACTCTCTGTTTGGCGCACGTGGTCAGGACTCACTCTATGGCGAAGGCGGTCAGGACCACCTCTATGGCGGCGTTGGCAACGATCTGCTGGATGGCGGCACCGAGGGCGATACGCTGATTGGCGGTCGTGGCGAAGACACATTGCTGGGCGGCGCAGGGGATGACGTGCTCGTAGGCTTTATGGACTCGCGGATTGACGACGTGAAAGACGCGGCCGACCTTCTGGACCGTGACACGCTGGATGGTGGCGACGGTATGGACCGCTTGCTTATGGGCAGCGGTGACACAGCCACCGGTGGTGCCGATGCGGACACCTTTGTGACAGGCGGGTATGTCGATGCCGCCAATGTTCCGGTGGTCACGGACTTTACCCCTGGCGAAGATCTGCTGGAGGTCGAGGTCGTGCCCGGCGCGGATTACACCATTACTGTGGAGCCTTATTCATCCACAGGTGGATCCATCGTTTTGCTGGACGGAGTCCCGGTTGCTCGGTTGAATGTCGCCCCAACGGACATCACCGATATGAATGTGGTGGCTGTTGAAAATCCAAATCTTACCTCGGATGCGGCCTAACCCACGCTTTGGCCGAATTTGTTGGAAATTGTAAATATTTNTCCAAATTCGGCNAAATTACACACGTATAGAGTGTGTAATTGTTCTTTAATTAATATTTCCCTCGATAGGGAATGGCCGATTTCTCCCGATTTAGGCGCTCATCTCACCAGGTTTTTAGCGAGAGAGTACCGCAGCGCAAAGCTATTAGGACAAGGGTGACCTCCGGCTAGGCTGCTCTTTCACCATAGCAAGCGCATCGTTCGTCAAAGGTTAACAGTTCGCGTCAAAGTTGTCGTTCGTTTCGATCTTGCGGTGTGTTTCAGCCAACGGCTTGCACCCGGATAGAAAGTAAGATGATACCTATCCAAAGGCATATTTGAAGAAGAGATTGCTATGGAACTTTTGGTATTGTTGGGCCTCGTGGCCGTAGGTGTCACGCTGTCCTCGCTGGTAGATTTTAGCAGCGACGAAGACGCTGACCCGATCACCCGAACAGACGGAACGGAAGGCGATGACACGATCATCGGCGGCGAAGGGCGTGATTTGCTGATCGGCGCGGCTGGGGCGGACAGTCTGGATGGCGGTGCGGGTGATGACCAATTGGAAGGCGGATTTGGCGACGATCTCTTGCAGGGCGGAGCAGGCGATGACGCGCTTTTGGCGGCCCGCGGGGAGGACACCCTGCTTGGCGGTGATGGCAGCGACTTTCTTTACGGTGGTGTCGGCGATGATTCCCTGTCTGGTGACGCTGGTGAAGACCTTTTGGACGGCGGACAGGGTGAGGACACTCTGATCGGCGGCGCGGGCAATGATATCCTCTTTGGTATCCACGACTCCGTGCGCGATGGCGTCATTGATGCCGCGGATTTGCTTGATGTGGACCGGATGGAAGGTGGCGCGGGCCAGGATATCTTCTTTATGGGAACCGGAGACGTCGCGAATGGCGGCGCAGATGGGGATGCATTTTTGACGGGCGCTTACGTCGACGGCACCCAGCCGCCTGTTGTCGAGGACTTTACGCCCGGCGAAGATCGTCTGGTTATTCAAGTGCCAGAGGGCGCGACCGGAACTGTCGGCATCTCCTCCGACAGCGGCGCTGCAGTCGTGACCGTGAATGGGCAGGCCGTCGCGCGACTGGAAGGCGTCGCAGGATCGGTGACCATCTTGGATATCGCTGTTCTTGAAACCTCGGCACTTCGGGCTGCGGTTTCATAAGTTATTGACGTTAAACAGTTCTGCGGGCGTCGACACGCTAAGTGGAGCCCGCAAAATTGACCTACTTCAAACGCGCCGCGCGACCGCCGCGGCGCTTTTTCAACCGGGGTGCGCGATCTGGCAACTCTGCCATGATTTCAGCGCGTTCGTCGTCTGAGAACTTCGACCAAGCACCGATCTCGTCGATAGACCTATAACAGCCGGTACAGATCCGCTCTGTCGGATGGATCACACAGATCTGAATGCAGGGGCTGTCAATTTCGTTGCGTTTCCAGACCCGAGACTTCTCACTCATTGCCCAATCCACTCCTAGCTGCGGCGCAGGTGACCCAAACGGTCCAGCACACCCTGAAGGATATAGGACGCCGCCACGTGATCGATAACCTCAGAGCGACGTTTTCGGGACGTATCGCCCTCTAAAAGCGCGCGTTCGGCGGCCACGGTGGACAGGCGTTCGTCCCAAAAGGTGATTGGGATCGGGATCAGTTTCTCTAGATTGCGGGCAAATGCGCGGGTGGATTGCGCGCGCGGGCCTTCGGTGCCGTCCATGTTCAGCGGCAAGCCCAGAATGACAGCCCCGATATTGCGCTCTGCGATGATCTGCAACAGACGCTCGGCATCCTGCGTGAATTTCTTGCGCTTTACGGTTTCCAGCGGCGTGGCAACAGATTGCATCCCATCCGACACGGCGATCCCGATGGTCTTGGTGCCAAGGTCCAACCCCATTAGTGCCTGCATCACAGGAATATCCTGCACCTGAGCGTTCAGATCGTCCAAAATCATCTATTCTTCCGTAAGGCCCGCATTGGCAGCGGCTTGGTTGATCATGGCCAAGCCTTCGGGCGTCTCTTTAAAAATATCCTGCGCCTCTGTCCAAATGTCTTTTGCATCGCCTGTGCGTCCCAAAACGCCCAGGGCGGTTATCAACTGAGCCCATTCCTGCGCGGATCCACCTTCCGAGGCCAGCCGGTCCGACAGGCTCGCCACCATGCCTTCGATCATGGCGGCTCGGTCTTCTGCGCCCAGCGACTCAGCGGCGGCAATGTCCTCAGCAGAAGGGCCGCGCGGGGCAGGAGCGTCGTAGCGCACGCCCGCAATCCAGGCGAGATCGTCGATATTGGCCCTAATAGGCGCGATCCATGGCGCGTTCTCGGGGCCTTCTTCCAGCAATGCGCGCCAGAAGCGGAAGGTCAGATCGGGACGTCCGGTCTGCATCATCAAAAGCCCGGTGTAGTAACGCCCAAACCCGTTCTGCGGATCGCGACGGATAGCATTGCCAAGGGCCTCTTCAGCCTCAGGCGAAATATAGCCCTGCGCGGCGATCATGTAGTAGTCTGCCAGCGTCAGGAAATCATTCGCTTCAACCGCGTCGCCCGTCAAAGCGATGATGCGGTTCTGAGCAGCATAAGCGAGGGGATAATTGCCCAAGGCCGCCTCATTTCGCGCCAAGAGTTGGAAGCCGCGCAGATCGTCTGGACGTTCTTCAACAACGTCTCGTAACTGTTCGACAAGGTTCAATAAACTTGGATCGGGATCTGGCACATTCGCCGCCGGCATCTGAGCCTCAAACTCCGCCTGAGACAGGCGTGTGCTCGCAAGATCGCGCGCCTCTTGGAAGCGGTTCTCCAACGGCATATCCGCCATCTGAGGTTGGCCCAGATAGCTGTAGAGCCCGAGCCCCCCAGCGGTCACAAGAATAGCGGCCAAGGTCAGTCCGCCCCAAGTTTCCACGCCCGTCCGCGCGCCCTTGGCGGTGACTGATTTTGCTGCCGCATCTGCGGCCAGAAGGCGCCGCGAAATCTCGGTTCTAGTGCGTTCGGCCTCAGCCTCTCCGAGAACACCGCGCGCGAGGTCGCGATCCACTTCGCTCAGCTGGTCGCGATAGACCTGCACATCAAAGGCGGCGGCATCCACCGCACCGTCCTGACCTCGCAAAAGGCTGCGCCCCAAAAGCGCGGCCACCAAAGCCGAGATCAATCCCGCGATCAGCCAGAATTNCATCGTACATCCTCGTGTTATGCCCCCATCATGTAACCTCGCGGGGCTCGACAAAAAAGAGGAAGCGCTATTTGTCGTCACAATGTCGCAACTTGGCGCAAAAGGGACGGTTTGACTGGGGCCGATTTCTTGCCCATGAGTCACATGGATAAAAACACCACAATTGGATGCCTTGTATGAAACGCTACTCTGCATTTGCCATCGCCCGCGAGGCCCTGCGCTTTCACAGCGGCTGGGAACGCGCCTGGCGCAGCCCCGAGCCGAAAAAGAAATACGACGTCATCATTGTCGGAGCAGGGGGCCATGGTCTGGCCACGGCCTACTATTTGGGCAAGAATTTCGGCATCACCAATGTGGCGATCATCGAAAAAGGCTGGCTGGGTGGCGGCAACACAGGGCGGAACACGACAATCATCCGCTCGAACTATCTGCAGGACAGCTCGGCCGCTTTGTACGAAAAAGCGCGCAGCCTCTATGAGACCCTGTCCCAAGACCTGAACTACAACGTCATGTTCTCCCCGCGCGGTGTGATGATGCTGGCGCAGACCGAAGCAGAGGTTCGCGGCTATCAGCGCACGGCGCATGCGAACGCGCTGCAGGGCGTGCAGACTGAATTCATCGGACCCGAAAAGGTTAAAGAACTCTGCCCGATCATGAATATCTCGGGTCCACGCTACCCGGTGCTGGGTGCTCTGTGGCAGGCCCGCGGCGGCACAGGCCGTCACGATGCGGTGGCCTGGGGCTATGCGCGCGCCTGTTCCGACATGGGCATGGACATCATCCAGAAATGCGAAGTCATTGGCGTGCGCTCTGAGGGCGGCAAGGTCAAAGGCGTTGACACCACCAAAGGCCCGATTGATTGCGATAAGCTCGGCCTTGTGGTTGCAGGCAACTCTGGCGCACTGGCCGAAATGGCAGGCTTCCGCCTGCCTATGGAGTCCGTCGCTCTTCAGGCGCTTGTGTCCGAGCCGATCAAGCCTTGCATGGACGTCGTGGTCATGGCCAACACGGTACATGGCTACATGAGCCAGTCTGACAAAGGCGAAATGGTCATCGGCGGCGGCACCGACGGGTTCAACAACTACACACAACGCGGCTCTTTCCACCACATTGAGGAAACCGTGCGTGCCTTGGTCGAGACCTTCCCCATGATCTCGCGCCTCAAAATGCTGCGCCAATGGGGCGGCATCGTGGATGTGACCGGCGATCGTTCTCCTGTGATTGGCAAGACACCGCTCGGCAACTGCTTTATCAACGCAGGCTGGGGCACCGGCGGCTTCAAAGCCATCCCGGGCGGCGGTTGGGCCACAGCGGAACTGATCGCCAAAGGCGAGCCAGGGCCACTGAGCGCGGAATTCGGCATGGAACGCTTCATCGAAGGCCGCTTCATCGACGAGAGCGTCGCAGCAGGGGTGGCCCACTAATGAACGCATTGATCGGAGGCACACTGCTGGGTGTTTTGCTCGGCGCCATCGTCGGAAACGGCACCGGCATTGTTGGCGGCCTGATCGGAGGTGTTTCAGGCTACTGGGTGTTCGTCGTGCTGGGCGGCCTGATTGGCTGCCTTTCCGGCGAGATCGTAAGACTAAGAAAGGGAGCCAGCTGATGCTTGTCCTGACCTGTCCATATTGCGGCGTCACCGCCGAAGAAACCGAATTCCACGCCGAAGGCGAAGCGCATCTGAAACGCTTTGGTCCGGGCTCTAAGGACGAGGATTTTGAGGCCTATCTCTTCATGCGCGAAAACCCCAAGGGCGTGCACCTGGAACGTTGGCGTCACCAGAACGGCTGCGGCAAATACTTCCACGCGGCGCGCTGCACCATGACGCTTGAGGTTTTCGGCACATATCCCGCCCAGACCTATGAACCTCCTCAAGAGATCAAAGACAAGATCGCCGCCAAACACCCCAATTGGACATGGCGCGAGTTCACGCTGTGATCCTTTCTCTTGCGACAAATATCCCCGCCGGAGGCAATCCGGCCTCTCAACCCGAAGCAAAGGGCTGACACATGAGCACAAGACTTTCCACAGGCGGCAGCCTCCTCAATCGGGGCAAAGCCATCGAATTCACCTTCAACGGCAAACGCCTGAAGGGCTTTGAAGGCGACACGCTCGCCTCAGCCCTTTTGGCCAATGACCAGATGCTGGTGGGCCGCTCGTTCAAATACCACCGCCCGCGCGGGATCGTCGCGAGCGGGGCCGAAGAGCCGAACGCTCTGATGAACCTCGGCGAAGGCGGTAAGTTCGAACCCAACCAACGCGCCACCACGACCGAGCTGTTTCATGGCCTTACCGCCACCAGCCAGAACCACTGGCCGAGCCTCGAGTTCGACATCGGTGCGCTCAACAGCTTTGCCTCGCGCTTTATGCCAGCGGGTTTCTATTACAAGACTTTCCTCTTCCCGCGCTTTGCGTGGAAACACCTGTTTGAGCCTTTCATCCGTCAGGCCGCAGGCCTCGGCAAAGCGCCCAAAGANCGGGATGCGGACACCTACGAGCATTTCTATGCCTTCTATGACGTCGTGGTCATCGGCGGTGGTGTTGCGGGTCTGCAGGCGGCGAAAGTGGCGGCCAAGGGCGGTGCAAAGGTTCTTTTGATCGAGCAAGACGCCTCTTGGGGTGGTCGCGCGGTCATTGACGGTGGCGAGATCGACGGCAAATCCGCTGAGGATTTTGTGGCCGAGACGCTCAACGAGTTGAAAGCCAACGAAAACGTCACCCTGCGCACCCGCATGATGGGGGCAGGGGTCTATGACCACGGCTATGTGCTGGGCTACGAACGTGTCGCCGATCACGCGCCGACCCAAAATGGCCCGCGTCACCGCCTCTGGCGTATCCGAGCAGGTCAGATCGTAACCGCAACCGGTGCCATCGAACGTCCGCTGTCTTTTGCAGGCAACGATATCCCCGGCGTTATGCTGGCCTCTGCTGTGCGCGATTATGTGACCGGTTATGGTGTGTCTATCGGAGACCGCACCGTCGTTGTCACCAACAACGACGACGCCTACCGCACGGCCATTGCTCTGAAAAACGCAGGCCTCGAAGTGCCCGCGATCATCGACGCGCGCCCAGCGGGGGGCGGCGCTTTGATGGAAGAGGCCAAGGCAATCGGTATCCGTGTGGAAACCGGAAAAGGCATCGCCAAAGTCAAAGGCGGCAAGCGCGTGACCGGCGTTGCGATCTGTGCACAGGCGGGCGAGGGCTCGGTTCTGGAAGAGATCAAATGCGACGCGGTCGCCATGTCTGGCGGGTGGTCCCCTGTGGTGCACCTCTGGTCGCACTGTGGCGGCAAGTTGAACTGGGACGAGGTGCAGAACCACTTCGCTCCAGACGCCTCTCGCGGTCCGACCAACCAAGACGGTGATGTTTTTGTGATCCCTGCGGGGGCGGCCAATGGGCCGATCTCTCTCGGAGACGTGCTGACGGACGCCACAGAGGCGGGCAAGCAAGCCGCCAAAATGGTCGGCAAGCCCGCGAAAAGCGTTGCGACGCCGAAGGTCGTTGCGAGCGATGAGGCGGCAATGGAACCTGTTTGGCTCATGCCGCAAGGCGCAAGCGCCAAACTGCGTGCGAAATCCTGGCTGGATTACCAGAACGACGTTAAAGTCTCTGACGTGCGCCTCGCCGCCCAAGAGGGCTATGAGAGCGTCGAACATACCAAGCGCTACACAACGCTTGGCATGGCGACCGATCAAGGGAAGCTCAGCAATATCAATGGCCTGGCGACTCTAGCAGGTCAGTTGAACGCGCCGATCCCAGCGGTGGGTACCACGACCTTCCGTCCGCCTTACACCCCGATTTCCATGGGGTCCATCGGCGGCGAAGCCCGTGGCGAGATTTTCCAACCGATCCGCCGCACACCGATCCACGACTGGCACGAAGAGCAAAACGCGTTCTTTGAGCCCGTCGGCCAATGGCGTCGCCCATACTGCTTCCCGAAAGCAGGCGAAAGCCACGCCGACGCGGTCAAACGCGAGATCAACCAGACCCGCAACTCTTTGGGCATGCTGGATGCGTCCACTCTTGGTAAGCTCGTGGTCAAAGGCCCGGATGCGGGCAAGTTCCTCGACATGCTCTACACCAATATGATGAGCACGCTGAAGGTCGGCAAATGCCGCTATGGCCTGATGTGCAACGAGAACGGCTTTTTGATTGACGACGGCGTGGTTGCGCGCATCGACGAGGAAACCTTCCTCTGTCACACCACCACCGGCGGGGCCGAGCGCATCCACGGCTGGATGGAAGATTGGCTGCAGTGCGAATGGTGGGACTGGAACGTCTATGTTGCAAATGTCACCGAGCAACTGGCGCAGATCGCTGTGGTCGGCCCGAATGCCCGCAAAGTCTTGGAAAAGCTGGGTGGTATGGATGTCTCGGCCGAGGCGCTGCCGTTCATGGAATGGCGTGACGGCAAGATCGGGGAGTTTGACGCGCGGGCCTACCGGATTTCATTCTCGGGCGAGCTGTCCTACGAGATCGCCGTGCCTGCGAGCCAGGGCCGTGCCTTCTGGGACGCGCTGCTTGCGGCGGGCGAAGAGTTTGGCGTGATGCCCTACGGCACCGAAGCTCTCCACGTGATGCGGGCCGAGAAGGGCTTTATCATGATCGGAGACGAGACCGACGGCACGGTGATCCCGCAGGATCTCAACATGCAGTGGGCGATTTCCAAGAAGAAAGAGGATTTCCTCGGCAAACGTGCACAGGAACGGGCGCATATGGCCTCGGGCGATCGCTGGAAACTGGTCGGTCTGGAAACGCTGGATGGATCGGTTATTCCTGACGGGGCGTATATCCCGTCGGCCGGGGACAATGCCAATGGGCAGCGCAATGTTCAGGGGCGCATCACCTCGACCTACTATTCGCCAACACTGGATCGCGGCATCGCGATGGCGCTTGTTCATAAGGGGCCGGATCGCATGGGCGAAGTTCTGGATATTCCGAAGCTTGACGGCACCAGCGTGAAGGCACGCATCGTCGATCAGGTCTTTTATGACAAGGACGGAGAAAAGCAAAATGTCTAATCTTGTCAGCGCATTAAATGGCGTCAAAGCCAAAGGGTTCGCCGCAGTCTCGGAACTTGGCCTGTCCGGTATGATCACCCTGCGCGGGGATCTGACCAGCAAGGAAATGGCGAAAGCCATCAAAGACGCCACTGGGGCGAAGGTGCCGGCCACACGGAAGGTCACTTTTGGTGCCAAAGGCTCTGTGGCCTGGATGTCGCCGGATGAGTTGCTGGTTCTGGTGGACTACACGGCGACCGGTGAGGCGAAAGCGGCGCTTGAGGCGGCTTTGGCGGGGCAGCATTTTTTGGCAGAAGTCGTCTCTGATGCGCGTGCGCATTTCCGTATCAGCGGCGATGCGGCGCATGAAGCTCTATCCAAAGTCATGCCTGTGGATTTCAGCACCTTTGAGGCCGGAGACTTCCGCCGGTCTCGCTTGTCGCAAGTCGCGGCAGCTGTTTGGAAAACAGAAAGCGGAGACTTTGAACTCGTCTGTTTCCGCTCTGTTGCGCAATATGTTTTCGACGTGTTGAAGACGGCGGCAGCTGAGGGCAGACAGGTTTCCGTTTAATGTGCTCCTAAAGCGGGGGGAGGCCTAGACTTAGGGCTATTGTTGAACTTAAGGAAAACCCGACCTTTGCATGAAAATAAAAAGTCTCGCTTGTGATAGGCGAGACTTTTTTCGTACGCATGACTTTGAATTCTTTTACGTATTGGAGAAAGTTATGAAACGTATTTTGACCGCAGTCGCATTGTCTTTGGCAGCAACTGCCGCGCAGGCGGAGATCTATGAATGTGATTTCTCTCGTGGAGGATCAGGCGGTTGGATTGCGCCGAATATCTTTATTCAGGTTGATGAAGCCAAAGGCACTGCGGCCGTTCAGGACGCCATCACGCATTCCATCAAAAAAGGCTGGTATGATGCCAAGCTGGCCAACAACAGCAGCAAGCGCATGACCGTGACTTGGAAGGTAGAGAACCTGAAAGACCGTTCGGGCCAGAACGTGAAGTCTGACTATCGGCTTGTTCTTATCAAAAGCAAAATGCGCGCCAATGCCCATATGGTGCCGCGCGGCTATGACAATTCTTTCCGGTCCTCAGGTCCGTGCAAGATCGCGAAGTAATTCAGCGACCTTACCATCATTTTCGTGAAGCGCGTCCAAGAGCAAATGATAATAGTCATTTGCTCTTGACCTTTTGGGGCAAAAGCTCACATCTAGCGATCAGAGACCGCTTTGAACTTTAGGAGGCCGAAATGGCATTTGAACTCCCCGATCTTCCTTACGCACATGACGCTCTGGCCGAGTTTGGCATGTCCGCAGAAACCCTGGAATACCACCACGATCTGCATCACAACGCCTATGTGACCAATGGCAACGCAGCCATTGCGGGCACCGATTGGGACGGCAAGTCCCTCGAAGAGATCATTGTCGGCACCTACGACAAATCTGCGGTCGCGCAGAACGGCATCTTCAACAACATCTCTCAGCTGTGGAACCACAACCAGTTCTGGGAAATGATGGGCCCTGGCAAATCCGCGATGCCTTCCGAACTGGAAGCGGCGCTGGTTGAGAACTTTGGCTCTGTTGATGACTTCAAATCCCAATTCTCTGCGGCAGGCGCAGGTCAGTTCGGCTCTGGCTGGGCGTGGCTTGTGAAAAACGCAGACGGCTCGCTGGCTGTCACCAAAACCGAGAACGGTGTGAACCCGCTCTGCTTCGGTCAAACTGCTCTGCTGGGTTGCGACGTGTGGGAGCACTCCTACTACATTGATTTCCGCAACAAGCGTCCGGCGTATCTGACCAACTTCCTGGACAACCTTGTGAACTGGGAAAATGTTGCGTCCCGTATGTGATTTCGGGTCATATGACTAAAGGAAACGCCCTGCCATTCGGTGGGGCGTTTCCTTTTGGATATTTAAAGCAAGAGAAAAAGCTATGCGTTGAGGTCTTCAACGATCTCAGCGGGTGTTGAGACCGGTTTGATGAGGGTTTTCAAGCTGTTGCTCGCAAAACCCTCATCGATCACATGATCGATAAGGTCTAGAAGCTTGTCCCAATAGCCCTCGGTGTTCACGACATAGATCGGCTTTTCATGCAGGCCGAGTTGTCGCCATGTGAGAACTTCAAAGAACTCGTCCAGTGACCCCGCACCACCGGGGAGAACGAAGATCACATCGGCTTCTTCATACATCCGCGTCTTGCGCGTGTGCATGTCCTTGGTCACGACATATTCGGTCAGATCACGTTTGCCGACTTCGGCCTTTTCAAGATGCTCAGGGATCACGCCAAAGGTCTCAGCCCCAGCCTCTTGCGCCGCGCGAGCCACGGTGCCCATCAGGCCCACGTCTCCGGCGCCATAGACCAGCCGCCAGTTGTTGTCGCCGATGGCTTGGCCGATCTCAATGGCCGCTTGTTCGTAGGAGGGTTTTGCACCCATGCGGGAGCCGCAGAAGACGCAGATCGACAGTTTTGCCATGTTTGATCTCAATTTAAGGAATCTGTTTTGACCACCGTATCCCTTGTTGATACTGTCCCTCAACCGAGGGGACTGCAAAAATTACTGGGAAGACCGTGAATGTCTAAAATGGGATCAGCTGCGTCTGGGCAGACGCTGTTATTGGCAGGGATTGCCGTGGTCGTTGTGTCTGGCGCGGTCTATACGTCGGGCGTTTTCGCGCCTGCGAGCTTGCCGCAGCAAAACGCACCGGTTGAGCCTGTGGTGCAGGTGGAGCCAGAAACGCCTGTCGAAGCGCCCGTGGTCGTGGAAGCGACGCCTGAGGTGGTTCCAGAGGCCACGCCAGAGCCCGCGGTCGTGGCGCTGATTAAGCCGAGTTTTGATCTGGTGCGTATTGCGCCGGATGGAGCGGGGCAGGTCGCGGGAACGGCTGAGCCGGGTGCAGTGGTTGCGATCCTTTTGGATGGGGCGACGCTGAGCGAAGTTGAAGTTGGTCGCGACGGAAAGTTCTTTGGTTTCATTGCCTTGGATGCAAGTCTTGAGCCGCGCGTCATGAGCCTTTTAC
>JABSOU010000070.1 GCA_013215215.1 Cognatishimia sp.
CCGCTCATTTTCCTTCTGAAGCCGCTTCAGTTCTTTCAATTGATCTACGCCCATTCCGCCCGTCGCCATTGTCGCTCGGACCAATGGCGCTCTCAATGGCTCCATTCTTTCGCCAGCGGTAATAGGTTTGTTCAACAACACCGATCTGTCTGATCGCATCAAGACGAGACATGCCTTGCCCCATCAACACCTCAACTTGCCGTAACGTCGAAACTATCTCTTCTGGCTTCGGTCTCTTGTTTGCCATTCTTGGTCCTCCGTTTCCTAAACATAGCGGCGGACCAGTTCAGTTGGGGAGGCTCAGGCGCTGCCACTCATATACCAACAAAACTCTGCAAGAGCTGAAATAAGCATGCCGCGTGTAGCTGTTGCACTTATTCTTGCTCGGGGATCTTTTAGGATGACTTTCTGCCCAAGAAGGTCCAGCCCTTTGCCTTTACTCGCTTCAAAACTATCTGTGCTTTTGGAAAGATCAGCATAGACCTTTCTCAATATTTCATCCAGGTATCGACCCTCGATAGTCACGATTTCATTCCTCTAACAAATCGAATGCCTTTTGCGATTTAAGTAAATTTTTTGCTAAAAAGCATGAATCGTAATGACACCTATTTTTAGATCTATGAGTCTAGTTAGTCTACCAGAGCCCGAATATTCAATTCGCCGATGCTAGCAACTAAACATCGAAGTGACCCATCGAATTCTCACCCGTGTATGTCTGCTATTAACAGGATAAGCTGGCGTAACCCATCTGCAGCGAATGGCGGCTATCCGCCCTTTTCGTTAATAATAACTGGACTTCCCGGCATTTGAGAGCGGTACTGTCTTCACGACACATCGCCTGGGATCGCCAGGCTCCACTCAGTACTGGCGGAGGATTGGCCTTCGCAAATGAGTAGAGAGAGATGATGATGGTATCAACACAGAAAACCAAAACGGGAAAAGCCAAGGCCGTAAAGTCGAGGCCTAAGCGGCAGGAACAGCTAATCAAACTGCTGAACCGCAAGGCTGGCACTACAATTAAAGAGTTTCAGGAGGCTTTTGGCTGGCAGCCGCATACAGCACGGGCCGCGATATCGAAACTGCCCAAGGCGGGAATTTCAGTAGAACGCAGCGACGCCCAAAAAGGGGCTGTCTATCACATCGTTGCTCTGGTGTGAGGCAATGATGAGTGCATGCATCTTACACCTCGAACGGGCGATCAATGACATTGAGCGACTGGATAGACTAGGCTGCATTGAACGCTGGAGGGAGATATTCGAGCGATCACCGCCAAAACATCTATCCCTTCAATTCATGAAGCGGGTGTTGATCTGGGATCTGCAAAACAAGGAGCTGGGAGGTTTATCGGCGAAGACTGAACGCCGCTTGAAACAAATTGCGTCAGGCAAGACACCAACTTCACAGGCGAAGCCGGGTTCGCACCTGGTTCGAGAATGGAACGGGCGCACCTATATGGTTGAGGTGATCGACGGCGGCTATGTCATGGATGGCAGAACATGGAGGTCCCTTTCAGCGATTGCGCGATACATCACGGGCGCTCGCTGGTCCGGGCCACGCTTCTTTGGGGTTCAGTGATGCGCCGGATCCGCTGTGCAATCTATACCCGCAAGAGTTCGGAAGACGGGCTAGAGCAGGACTTTAACTCGCTGCATGCCCAGCGGGAAGCCTGCGAGGCCTATATCGCCAGCCAGAAACACGAAGGCTGGGAACTGCTGCCCGATCACTATGACGATGGCGGCATATCGGGCGGCCATCTGGATCGCCCTGCGCTTCAGCGCCTAGTGCAGGCTGTGGACGAGAAACGCGTCGATCAGATTGTGGTCTACAAGATCGACAGATTGACACGTTCGCTGGCCGACTTTGCCAAGCTGGTTGACCGGCTGGATGCGGCAGAAACTTCCTTCGTATCGGTCACCCAGAGCTTTAACACCGCCACAAGCATGGGGCGCCTGACCTTGAACATGCTCCTGAGTTTTGCCCAGTTCGAACGTGAGGTCACGGCAGAACGTATCCGGGACAAAATCGCCGCGTCCAAGAGGAAGGGTATGTGGATGGGTGGTAGCGTGCCAATGGGCTATCAGCCGGATGGCCGAACGCTGAAGATAGATGAGACTGAAGCTGAAACGATCAGGACGCTATTTGGCCTCTATCTGAAACTTGGCACCCTGCGGGATGTAAAAGAACGGGCGGAGGAACTCGATCTCAAGTCCCGGAGCCGGCAACGAGCAGGCGGTCAAATGTCGGGTGGAACGCATTTCGACCGCGGTCAACTCCAGCATATTTTGAGCAATCCCGTCTATGCCGGCCGCATCCGGCACAAAAAAAAGGTCTATGAAGGTCAGCATCCGGCCATCATTGATCCGACGGTTTGGGAAAAGGTTCAGAACATGCTGCAGAATGGAGCTGCAGTTGCTCGCGGCTCCAAACAAAAGGCAATGAAATCGCCTTTAGCAGGCAAGCTCTTTGATGAAACCGGCGATCGCCTGACACCCAGCCACAGCCGAAAGAACGGAAAGAGACTTCGCTACTACATTTCTCGCAGGTTGGTCAAAGATCGCAGCCGGAAACATCCGGACGCCTGGCGGCTGCCCGCAGATCAGGTGGAGAGCTTGCTGGCTGAACTTATAAAGCAACATCTGACCAGACCCGGTGCCGCAGCAATGCTGACTGCGGATTTGACGGCAGCCGAACTATCAGTCGTAACGGAAAAGCTTCAGGTTCAGTTTGGAGGAAAGGAACGGCTGGCTTTAATTGAGCGCGTTGATTTGCGACCGGGTTCCCTGACTGTACGGCTGGACGAGTCAATGCTTGCTAAACGTCTTGGCAGCAAACCGGAGCAGATCAATCTGGTTGAGTTGACAATCGAAGCTCCCTTCCAGATGCGCAGGCGTGGCGTTGAGCTGAAACTGCATCTGGGAGCGGCGCCGGCGGAGATCGACAAAACGTTGGTGCAGAACATAGTAAAGGGGCGTAGCTGGCTGGCAATGGTCATCGCGGGCAAAACCTTCTCCGAGATAGCCGATATCGAAGGGGTGTCGAAGCGCCGTGTTCAGGACGTGACCAATCTGGCACTGCTGGCGCCTGACGTTCTTGACGGCATTGCCACGGGTGAGCAGCCAGATAGCCTCACTACGGACTACCTGATCAAGAACCGCTTCTCGGCTGTCTGGTCGGAGCAGCGTGAACAGTTCGCCGCGCTCTGAAACAAAACACACTGAAATCTGCAAACTCGTACCGCCGGAATCACAAATAGAGACTGCGGCCTGAAATCGGCCCTGTTCGTGCTCTTGCCTGCGTCTCTGCTGAAATTCCTGTCTGCTAAGCACCCGAAAACACGCGACATTCGCGCTGCAAAGTCTCAACGTCTCAAAACAAGGAAGTGTTTGGCTGGGGTGGTAGGATTCGAACCTACGGTACACTGTACCAAAAACAGTTGCCTTACCACTTGGCTACACCCCAACGGTGAGCGGCTGAATACGATGTGATCTTCACATGCGCAAGACCTGAATCGTGAAAATTTCGAGCCGGTAGAGATTTTTTTCTACGGCTCGAAAAACAGTCCGCTCAAAGCTGGTTCAGACGCTCTTTCACCATCGGTCCCGCTTTCGCGAAATCGATTTGGCCGGTGTATTTGGATTTCAAAGCGCCCATGATCTTGCCCATGTCGCGGATCGAGCTCGCGCCAACCGCCGAAATCGCTTTGTCGATGGCGGAAACCACTTCGGTTTCCTCCAACTGGCGCGGCAAGAATTCTTCGATCACCTTGATCTCTTCGAATTCACGCTCTGCCAGATCCAGACGACCGCCTTCCTCGTAGGTGCGCGCGCTTTCCTGACGCTGTTTCACCATCTTGGCGAGGATCTTCAGGATATCATCATCGCTTGTGCCCTCTTCGCGGCCTTCGCCACGCAAAGAGATGTCCATGTCCTTAATCGCTGCATTGATCAGACGCAGGGTCGACAAGCGCTCTTTGGCCTTGTCGCGCATGGCTTGCTTCAAAGCCTCATTGATCGTGTCACGCATGTTTGCCCACCTTTTGATGCGTCTCAGATACGAAGCTTGAACCATAGAAGAAAGCAAAGGTCTGTGCAACTTGTGAAGAAAAAAGCTAAGCTTTTGTAATTTAAAACTTTCTACTTTCACCCCAGACCTTGACGCCCGGTGGGTTCAACCTTAGTTTCCCGACAATTTGTCAGCCCGGAGACTCGCCCCATGACCCTTGCGTCCAATTCAGCACCGACTGCCTGCCTTGCTATGGCCGATGGAACCCTGTTTTACGGACGCGGATTTGGCGCAACCGGCGAGACAGTCGCGGAACTCTGCTTCAATACGGCGATGACCGGCTACCAAGAGATCATGACGGACCCGTCTTATGCGGGCCAGATCGTGACCTTCACCTTCCCGCATATCGGCAACACAGGCGTCACCCCTGAGGATGACGAAACCGCTGATCCGGTTGCGGCGGGCATGGTGGTGAAATGGGACCCAACCGAGCCATCCAACTGGCGCTCCACCGGGCACCTCTCTGACTGGCTGGCGTCTCGCGGTCGCATCGCGATCGGAGGCGTCGATACGCGTCGTCTGACCCGCGCGATCCGTCAGGCTGGCGCACCGCATGTGGCGATTGCATATGATCCTGAGGGCAACTTTGACACCGACGCTCTGGTCGCTAAGGCGCGTGAGTTCGTGGGTCTTGAGGGGCTGGATCTGGCCAAAGACGTCACCTGCGCGCAGAGCTATAAGTGGGACGAGATGCGTTGGGCCTGGCCTGAGGGCTACACGCGTCAGGAGAACGCGCGCCATAAGGTTGTCGCCATCGATTTTGGTGCGAAACGCAACATCCTGCGCTCGCTGACGTCAGCGGGCTGTGATGTGACCGTTCTGCCAGCGACAGCAACCGCCGAAGAAATCCTCGCGCATAGCCCCGACGGTGTTTTCCTGTCAAACGGCCCCGGCGACCCTGCGGCGACAGGCGAATATGCCGTACCGATGATCCAAGAGATCCTGAAGGCCGACTTGCCGGTCTTTGGTATTTGCTTGGGTCACCAGATGCTGGCGCTGGCGCTTGGCGGTCAGACCATCAAAATGAACCACGGCCACCATGGTGCAAACCATCCGGTGAAGGATCACGAAACCGGCAAGGTCGAGATCACCTCGATGAACCACGGTTTCGCGGTCGACAGCGCCACCCTGCCTGATCACGTCATGGAGACGCATACGTCCCTCTTTGACGGCTCCAACTGTGGTATCCGCATCAAAGACAAGCCGGTCTATTCCGTGCAGCACCACCCCGAGGCAAGCCCGGGCCCGCAAGACAGCTTCTACCTGTTTGAACGGTTTGCGGCCTATATGGACGAGGCAAAGGCGGCCTGATCCGCTCGAATTCTCGCAAACCTTTAAGCATTCGGTAATTATTCGCCTCCAGACTAGCGTCAGCACTCTGGAGGCGAAGTTTTATGGGCTTTCAAAACGCAGCCCTTTCAGACCTGACGCAACGCGCCTACGCAGACCCGCATCTTGGCGCAGGGCGGCGGTTGCTTGAGGCCGGGCACATCAGCTCCCTACAGTTTTTTTATGCGAAACAGCGCCTTAACGTCTGGGACGCCAGCTTTACGGACGTGCTGATCGCCAATGATTGGATCACAGAAACTCAAGCGCTCAAGGCCTTGGCCGCCGAGCTTCAGACCGAGGTGATCGACCTTGGACAGGCCCCGCCAGACCCGCGGCTGAAACATTATCTGCGTCCTGAGATTTGCCTCAAACACGCGGTGGTGCCCTGGATCGAAACGCCGGGACAACTGATCTTGGCCACAAGCCGACCTGAGAAATTCGAAAGGCTCCGCCCCCATTTACCCGCCAATTGCCGCCTGCCAAAAATGGTTCTGGCCAAAGAACGCGACATCAAGCATGTGGTGGCGCAGATGCACGTCGCGGCTCTCACGCAGGCTTGTGAGACGCGTGTAGAGAAAGAGCTAAGTTGCCGAGGTTGGGCACAGAAACTCTGGCTCCGTTTAGCCTGGGTCGCGACGTTTTTTATGGCTCTGAGTGCCGTGTTTCAACTCGCTCCAGAGGCCAGCATCAGCGCCTTGGTTCTGCTAACCATGGGCTTTCTCGCAATCGGGATAGCTATGAAATGTATCGCATTGGTTGCCAGCAGGCAGGCCAAGCCCGCGCTTGTGAAACAGGTGCGAAAACGTTCAAGCCGCCTGCCCAAAATTTCCGTGCTGGTGCCGCTTTTCAAAGAAACCGAGATCGCGGGCGCCCTTTTTCGCAGGCTCTGTGCGCTCACCTATCCGCGCGCGCTATTGGATGTCGTTCTGGTGCTCGAGGAAAAAGACCCGCTGACGCAAGAGACGCTTGCGCGGACCACTCTGCCGAACTGGATGCGCGTTGTGACCGTACCCGAGGGCAGCGGGCTGACCACCAAACCACGTGCCATGAACTATGCGCTAGATTTCTGCCGTGGCGACATCATCGGCATCTGGGACGCCGAAGACGCGCCCGACCCGCGCCAGCTTGAAACCATCGCCGCGCATTTCGCCAATGCCGCGCCGGATGTGGCCTGTGTGCAGGGCGTTCTGGACTATTATAACCCCAACACAAACTGGATCTCGCGCTGCTTTACGCTGGAGTATTCCATGTGGTTCCGCATCATCCTGCGCGGCATGGCCCGCATCGGCGTGCCAATCCCGCTTGGAGGCACGACACTTTTTATGCGTCGGGATGTCTTGGAATGTATCGGTCGTTGGGACGCGCATAACGTGACCGAAGACGCGGATCTCGGCATCAGGCTGGCCCGTTTCGGCTATCGCACCGAGCTGTCACTCACTGTCACACAAGAAGAAGCCACCTGCCGCTTTCGCCCCTGGATCCGGCAAAGATCGCGGTGGCTAAAGGGCTATATGATCACCTATCTGGTGCATATGAAACGCCCCGGCCTTCTGCTGCAGTCCCTCGGGCTGAGCCGATTTATCGGCCTTAACGTCATCCTGCTCGCAGCCTTCATGCAGTTCCTACTCGCACCGGTCCTTTGGTGTTTCTGGTTCTTGGCCTTTGGACTATCCGAACCACTTGGTCTGGCGGATTTGTCGCCGCACATCATCGGGGCTTCCATGGTCGCCCTAGGAGCCGCGACGCTGATCGATTTCACAATCGCAAGCCTGTCAATGCGCGGCCAAAACAGACGTAGCCTCATCCCTTGGGTGATTGGATTTGTGATCTATTTCCCAATGGCGACAATCGCGGCCTACAAAGCCCTGTTCGAGCTGATCTTTCTGCCGTTCTTCTGGGACAAAACCACTCACGGGCAAACCACCGAAGGCCAGACCGCAGCTTTCTCAGCTGTCAGCACTTAGCTTGATGCGCGTTTCAAAGGCCTCGGAAATATGGCTCTTGAGGGCGCGATAGGCGCCATCCTCGTCGCGGTTTGCGATAGCTTCCACAATGGCCGCATGCTCTTGCAAGGCCACAACGCCCCGCCCTTCGACCGCCAAAGACGTGGTCGCCATGAGCGCCATCGTGCGGTGCACCAGATCCAACTGCTGAACCAAGTACCGGTTGTGAGATGCCAGATGGATCATTTTGTGAAACCGCCGGTTCGCGCGGGACAGAGCCGTGGGATCGTCGACAATCGCTTTGTCTTCCTCTACCATCTCGCGCAGCACTTTGACTTCTTCGACTGCCGCGTGACGCGCAGCAAGCCGCGCCGCTAGCCCCTCCAACTCCGTACGGACCAGATAAAGCTCAGAGAGCTGGTTGTGATCCAAAGATGCGACAATCAAACTCCGCCCGTCCCGCGCCAAAAGCGATTGGGTTTCCAACCGCTGCAATGCCTCCCGGATCGGTGTGCGCGAGACCCCAAAGCGCTCTGCCAGATCGCTTTCAACCAAACGATCCCCTGGCTTGTACTCGCCATGGTCAATCGCTTCCAAAATCAGCGAGTAGGCGTCCCGGGTTTGCCCGCGGCTCTGGCTCATGATGTCTCTCCTCAGAATGCGCCAGACTATGCATCCCCATGATTAACTTGCAAGGGACAGATTGACTTCGCTCCCAAGCCTCCTAGGGTCTCGCGCATGCCAAAACACGCTTTCTCTCATGTGACCACCTGGGTCTTTGATCTTGACCACACGCTCTATCCGCCCGAAATGAGGCTTTTTGACCAGATCGAAGAGCGCATGACCCGCTATGTCATGCGCGAAATCGGGGTCGATCAGACCGAAGCCGACCGCCTCCGCGCTACCTATTGGCGCGACTACGGCACGACGCTTGCAGGCCTCATGCGCGTTCACGACATTGATCCCGATCCCTATCTGCACGAAGTCCATGACATCGATTTCTCGGTCCTCGCGCCGGATCCGGACTTGGCCGAAACCATCGCCGCGCTGCCGGGCCGCAAGATCGTCTACACGAACGGGTCCGCCCCCTATGCGCGCAACGTCCTCGCCGCACGCGGCCTAAGCGCGCCTTTCGAAGAAGTCTACGGCATTGAACACGCTGGGTATTTTCCAAAACCCGAACGCATCGCCTTTGAAACTGTTTTCGCCAAAGACAGGCTGGACCCTTCAAAATCGGCCATGTTTGAGGACGATCATCGTAACCTGAAAGTTCCGCGCGACATGGGTTTGAACACCGTTCTCGTCGCACCAGAGGCAAAAGACGAACCACACCTCCAGCACCACACAAACGACCTCGGAGCCTTCCTGAGCCAGCTTCTCTGACCCGCATTCATCTTGCCCAAAATACTCAAATCCAACATGGGCCTCACGCGCAGCGGCAAGTTGCCCCTTTCCCGCCCCGCGCAACAGGCCTAGATATCAGGCAAAGAGGAGTGCCCATGAGCGCGCAGCATTTCGACATTGTGATCTCGGGCGGAGGCATCGCGGGCCTGACCGCAGCAGCTACTTTCGCGCAAGCGGGGTTCACCGTGCAATGTCTGGACCCGATGCCCCCAAGCACGGACCGCGAGACCAAAGGTGCGGACATGCGCACCACGGCATTCCTGCAGCCTGCACAGACGCTGCTCGCGCGCGCGGGACTATGGTCGCGGCTCGAAGATCACGCTGCAGCGCTTCAAGTCATGCGGATTGTGGACGCTGGCGGCGAAACGCCCAAGGCGCGGATCGTCAAAGAATTTAATGCCTCCGAGATATCCGAGAAACCGTTTGGCTGGAACTTGCCTAACTGGCTCTTGCGCCGCGAAATGGTCACGCACCTTCAGACCTTACCCAATGTGGATCTGCACCTAGGCACAGGCACCAAAGCTCTGTTCACCCGCGCCGGCGAAGCGCGTGTGACCCTCAGCGATGACAGCGTCAGCACCTGCAAACTCGTGATCGCCGCCGATGGGCGAGGCTCGCCGATGCGCGAGGCGGCGGGGATTCCAGTGCGCACCACGCGCTATGGGCAAAAAGCCCTCGCGCTTGCCGTGAGCCACCCTATTCCGCACGAAAACGTCTCAACCGAGATCCATCGCACGGGCGGCCCTTTCACCTTGGTGCCTTTGCCTGACCGCGACGGCATGCCCTGCTCCGCTCTTGTGTGGATGGAGCGGAGTGCCAGGGCACAAGCCCTGTTTGCGATGAACGACCATGACTTTGAAGAGACGATGACAACGCGCAGCGCGGGACTTTACGGCCCGCTCAAGCTGGCCTCTCAACGCACGATCTGGCCGATCATCAACCAAGTCGCCTCACGCATGTCGGGCGAGCGCATCGCGCTGATCGCAGAGGCTGCACATGTGGTGCCCCCGATTGGGGCGCAGGGTCTTAATATGTCGCTTGCAGATCTGGCCGCGCTGTTGGATTTGGCTGAAGCATCCCCCGATGCGCTGGGAAGTGCCGCGATGCTGGACAAATACCATCGCCAACGTCACGGCGACATCAGCCTGCGTGTGCGTGGCATTGATATGCTCAACCGCGCGTCGATGGTGGAAGCTCCGCTTTTACGCGACGCGCGTGCCTTTGGTCTGAACGCGCTTTATTCTATGGCGCCGGTGCGCAAGACCCTCATGCAAATGGGTCTCGGCATGCGTTAAGACGGTTTGCGTGGCAAACCGTCTGTTGAGTATTTTTGGCAAGATGAATGCCCTAGAGGACCTGATCCAAAGCCACCTTTAGACGCTCCACAGTGGCATCGACATCATAGAGCTTGTCCAGGCCAAAGAGGCCAAGGCGGAAGGTCATGAAGCCTTCTGGCTCATCACATGCCAGCGGAACACCGGCCGCGATCTGCATCCCCAATGCGCTGAATTTGCTGCCGTTTTGGATGGCCGGGTCGCTTGTGTAGCTCACGACAACGCCCGGCGCTCCGAACCCTTCGGCGGCGACAGAGGTGATGCCCTTTTCCTTCAGCATCGCGCGCACTTGGTTGCCGAGCGCCCATTGCGCATCGCGCAGTTTCTCGAACCCATAGTCACGGGTTTCAACCATCGTATCGCGGAACTCTTTCAGCGCATCGGTTGGCATGGTGGCGTGATAGGCGTGGCCGCCGTTCTCATAGGCCTGCATTATCGAATGCCATTTCTTGAGATCGATGGCGAAACTGTCGCTTACAGTCTCAGCCAACCGCGCCAAAGCGCGTTCGCCCATCATCACGAGTCCCGCCGACGGAGACGCCGACCACCCCTTTTGCGGCGCGGAAATCAGCACATCAACACCGGTCGCCTTCATGTCGACCCAAGCGCAACCCGATGCGATGCAATCCAGCACCATCAAAGCACCGACCTCATGAGCCGCGGCGGCCATGGCCGTCACATAGTCATCAAGCAGAATCACACCGGCAGAGGTCTCCACATGCGGGGTAAAGACCACGTCCGGCTGCTGCTCGCGGATCTTGGCCACCACCTCTTCGATCGGCGCAGGTGCGAAGGGTTCGGTGATGCCATTGCCGGTTTGGCGTGCCTTCATCACGGTGCTTTCGGCGGCGAAGCCTCCGGATTCAAAAATCTGGCTCCAGCGATAAGAGAACCAGCCGTTGCGCACCACGAGGGTCTTGGCATCGCGGGCAAACTGACGGGCGACGGCCTCCATCCCGTAGGTGCCACCGCCCGGGATCAGGGCCACCGCGTCGGCATTATAGACCTCTTTGAGCATCCCCGAGATGTCTCGCATGACTTGCTGAAAGCTCGCGGACATATGGTTTAGTGAGCGGTCGGTGAAGACCACGGAAAACTCGTCCAGACCGCCGGGATCAATCGTGTTCAGCAATGCCATTTGGGAACCTCTTTCGTCTATCAGCTTGGCGCAAGCTTATGCAGAGGCGACGTGGGAGCCAACAGGGCTTTTTGTCATCCACGTTTGAAAGAGTTTCACTTTAAAGCGGGCCGGGCCTGCGTTCTTCGCTCAATAGCACATTGGCTTCGACATCCCCAACACCCGGCAATGTCATGATCCGGCGACGCAGCACGCGTTCGAAATCGGCGATGTCGCGGGCGGTGACACGCAGGCGATAGTCATACATACCAAGGACATGCTCGACGCGCTGAACCTCGGGAATAGCGGTCACCGCGCGCTCGAAGTCATCAAGGCTCACGCGGCCTTTGGTGGCGAGTTTGACGCCCAGAAAGACGGTCACGCCAAAGCCCAGTTTCTCGCGATCCAGATCGAGCGTGCGTCCTGCAAGGATGCCCTGGGACTCTAACCGTTTGATGCGCCGCCACGTAGCCGGTTGGCTGAGGCCAAAAGCGCGCCCCAAGGCACCCGCAGATTGGGTGGCGTCTTCGCTGAGAGATTTGATCAGCGCTCGGTCGATGTCGTCCAGATCGATCACAGCGGCAGGCTTTCTTCGGCTTTGATGCGGGCGACATGCATCAAGGCTTCGATGTCGGCGATATGGGGCAAGGCGAGGATCTTGTCGCGGTAGATCTGTTGGTAGTGCGGCATGTCGCGGGCGATCACCGAGAGGCGCACGTCGACGCGGCCGAGGAAGGTCTGAATCTCTATGACTTCGGCAATGTCGCGGGCGGCTTCGATGAAATCGTCAAAGGCGCGGGTCTGGGTTTTGTCGAGTGTCACGCGCAAAGACACCTCGACCTCAAAACCCAAGGCCCGCCAGTCAATAACCGCGCGGATGCCGCGCAGGATGCCTGCCTCGCGCAGACGTTCCAGCCGCCGCGTAAGCCGCGAGGCGGTGACGCCCAAAGCGTCAGCGAGATCAGGAATCGACTGATCCGGATTGAATTGCATGCGCCGCAGGATGCGGCGATCGAGGTCATCAAGCATGAATACTTCATTATTTTAAATTTCCACGAATGAACAGCGCATTCATGCGTAGAATTTCGCGCAAAATGCACTCGAAACCCACTCAATCCTCCCTATGCTGGCGTCAATTCAAACCCCGATGGGACAATGAGGAGAAAATCATGCGCGTATATTATGACCGCGATTGCGATGTGAACCTGATCAAAGAAGCAAAAGTTGCGATCCTGGGCTATGGCTCTCAGGGCCATGCACATGCGCTGAACCTGCGCGACTCTGGCGCGAAGAACGTTGTTGTTGCGTTGCGCGAAGGCTCTGCATCTGCGGCGAAAGCCGAAGCGGAAGGCCTGAAAGTCATGGGCATCGCGGAAGCGGCCGCATGGTGTGACGTCATCATGTTCACCATGCCCGACGAACTGCAAGCAGAGACCTACAAGAAATACGTTCACGACAACATCAAGCCAGGTGCGGCGATTGCATTCGCCCACGGCCTGAACGTACACTTCGGCCTGATCGAGCCAAAAGAAGGCGTTGACGTGATCATGATGGCGCCAAAAGGCCCAGGTCACACCGTACGTGGCGAATACACCAAAGGCGGCGGCGTACCTTGCCTGGTGGCAGTCAACACCGACGCAACCGGCAAAGCGCTGGAAATCGGCCTGTCTTATTGCTCCGCAATCGGTGGCGGCCGCTCCGGCATCATCGAAACGAACTTCCGCGAAGAGTGTGAAACCGACCTGTTCGGTGAACAAGCTGTTCTCTGCGGTGGTCTGGTAGAGCTGATCCGCTGCGGTTTCGAAACTCTGGTCGAAGCAGGCTACGCGCCTGAGATGGCATACTTTGAGTGTCTACACGAAGTGAAGCTGATCGTTGACCTGATCTATGAAGGCGGCATCGCGAACATGGATTACTCGATCTCGAACACTGCGGAATACGGTCAGTATGTCACCGGCCCACGCATCCTGAAGTACGACGAAACCAAAGCGCGTATGAAAGAAGTTCTGGAAGACATCCAGTCCGGCCGTTTTGTGCGTGACTTCATGCTGGAAAATCAGGTTGGCCAGCCAACTCTGAAAGCGTCCCGCCGTGCAAACGACGAACATATGATCGAAGAAACCGGCGCGAAACTGCGTGGCATGATGCCATGGATCGCGGCTGGCAAAATGGTCGACAAATCCAAGAACTAATCTGCGCGTGATCGCAATTGGTCAGGCCTCGCCTTTTGGCGGGGCCTTTTCTTTTGCGGGTCTAGGCCAAAAGTTCGGCTACGCTCTCGGTATAGCATTTGCCAAGAACATAATCCCAACCGCCCAAATACATGTCGCGACGCTTAAAGGCTTCTGGGCCCCAGACGCGCCAGCCGCCATGCACCAGCGTGACTTTGCATTTTCCAAGCGGCGCGTTCTGAAAGCTGACGTCCAGCTTGGTCGCCATTTTGGACCCGTGGCCAGGATGCCAAGACGTCACGAAGCGCGCGCCCGGCGTAATATCCATCACATGCCCCCAGATTGTGGGCGACCCATCGAATTTGGTTTCCGTTATGGCCCCTCCGGGCTGTGCATCCACATGGACTGCCAGCGGCACCTGACCTCGCGCGCCCGACACCGAGTGCTCTCGGACCGGCCACCAGCGATCTAAATGACGAACGAAAATATCAAAGGCCGTTGCGGCGTCGCACTCGACAAGGACTCTTTTCTGTATCGGCGAAGGCATAGCGATCTCCTTCTCATTTTCACATGTATTTCCTGAACTTAGGGAGTTACCCGCGGCGCCCGGGAACACATGTTCAATTCTGCTCTGCACTCAATTTTGTTTTTTTCCATGGTACGCATTCCATTTTTAAAATCAACCTAAAGCTTATTTTTTGAGCAACAGTATAACAAAAGGTTGAATTTCATACGCGACAAAGCGACCTCGCAGTTCGATCTCTCACGGTGAAACTTGCTTGACGCCGCTCTGAAACAGGCAGAACGTGCGCGGGAATTTAAGAGGGTGCAATGCCAGATATTCCCGCCAAATATTGGATCATGATCGCCACCCTTGGCTTTGTCTGGGGATCAACGTTTCTCCTCACAGAACTGGCCATCGAAGACCTGACCCCGATTTGGCTTGCCACCAGTCGTATCTGCCTTGGGTCGGTGCTTTTGACGCTGTTTTGGGGATTGCGCGGCTTCAAGCTCTTTCCCGAGGACACCGCCTGGGGACGGCTCACCTTTGTTGCGATCTTTAGCTCTGTGGTGCCATTCTTTCTGATCGGTTGGGGTCAGCAATATGTCACGTCAGGCTTTGCAGGCATCAGTATGGCGGCGATTGCCCTGATGATTTTGCCGCTCGCGCATTTTTTCCTACCCGATGAAAAGATGAACCTGCGCAAAGTCTTTGGCTTTGTCGTGGGTTTTATCGGCGTGGCCTTTTTGATGGGCGGCGATGTACTGGCCTCAAGCGGCAGCGAGATGGAGACCTGGGGGCGGTTTTCCCTGTTGGGGGCGACTGCGTGCTATGCCGTCTGCTCGATCGTGTTGCGCAAGATGCCAGCAGCGGACCCTGTAGGCTTGTCAGCCGTGCTCTTGTTGATTGGAGCTGTGGTCATTCTGCCAATCGCTCTGATTGTCGAGGGTCTGCCCCCTGCCATCCCGCAGGACACGCTAGTTGTGGTGGCGGTCTTGGGCTTGATCCCAACCGCGGCAGCGAACCTGCTTCGGGTGCGTGTGATCCGTGAAGCAGGCTCCACGTTTATGAGCCTCGTGAATTATCAGGTGCCGGTCTGGTCCGTGGTCATGGGCGCGCTCATTTTGGGCGAGCCGCTGCCGGCCACCATGCTCTTGGCGCTTCTTTTGATCCTTTCGGGCGTCGCCGTCTCACAATACGGAGCGCTTAAACGGATGTTCTCGCGCAGCTAGACGCTGGCAGCAACCTCGGCGACGATGCCGTCCACCACATGCTCGAGCAACACCGGGTCTTCGCATTCCGCCATCACGCGGATTAGCGGTTCGGTGCCAGATTTGCGGATCAAGAGGCGGCCGTAGCCGTTCAGCTTGGTTTCCGCATCCGAGATCGCCTTTTGCACCTGAGCCACCTCAAGCGGGTCTTGGCCGGCGCCGTAGCGCACGTTTTTCAAGAGTTGCGGAACTTTGTCGAAGTTCTGCGTGAGCTCGCTGGCCGGACGTCCGGTTTCCACCATGGCCGCAAGGAACTGAAGACCCGCCAGAAGGCCGTCACCTGTGGTTGCGTAGTCGGTCATGACAATGTGACCGGACTGTTCGCCCCCAAGGTTGAACCCGCCTTGGCGCATACGTTCGACAACATAGCGGTCGCCGACCTTGGTACGCTCAAGTTTCAGGCCACGCGCTTGCAAGAAACGCTCAAGCCCGAGGTTAGACATAACCGTTGCAACCAAAGTGTCATTGGCCAGTTTCCCAGCACCTGCCCAGCGATCCGCCAAAAGCGCCATGATCTGGTCGCCATCGGCCACCATGCCCGCTTCGTCCACGATCATCACGCGGTCTGCATCGCCGTCGAGCGAAATGCCAACATGTGCATTATGGCGCACAACCGCTTCACTGATGGTGGCCGGGTAGGTGGAGCCGCATTTGTCGTTGATGTTAAAGCCATTCGGCGAGACGCCAATCGACACGACTTCGGCGCCCATTTCCCACAAGGCTTCAGGCGCTGCTTTATGCGCTGCGCCATTAGCGCAATCCACAACGACTTTCAGCCCGCGCAGAGGCAAAGAGGACGGCAAAGAGCTTTTGATCCGCTCGATGTAACGGAACCGGCCGTCATCAATTCGCTTGGCCCGCCCAATGTGGCGCGCTTGCGCAGGTTCGACACCCTCAAGCACCAATTTCTCGATTTCTTCTTCGGCCTCNTCAGAGAGTTTGAACCCATCGGGGCCAAAAAACTTGATGCCATTGTCGCAGGCCGGGTTGTGGCTGGCCGAGATCATCACGCCCAAATCGGCACGCATTGAGGTGGTCAGCAGACCAACCGCCGGCGTCGGCACCGGGCCCAACAGAAAGACGTTCATCCCCGTAGAGGTCAGACCCGCCGTCAAAGCATGTTCAAACATGTAACCCGACAACCGCGTGTCTTTGCCGATCACCACACGGTGGGTGTCGGATTTGTCTTTGCGGAAGTACCGCCCAACCGCGGCCCCGATCTTCAGCGCCATTTCGGCGGTCATCGGATAGGTATTCGCGGTCCCACGCACCCCATCGGTGCCAAAGAGTTTGCGTCCCATTTAACTCGTCCCTTTCGTCACCGCTTGCCAAAGCGTGAGCGCCTGCGTGGTCTCTGCCACGTCATGCACCCGCAGAACCTGTACGCCCTGCGCCACGCCTGCCAAAGCGACGGCCACAGAGCCGGGCATCCGGTCGTGGGCGTCTTCGGTGTTGCTTAATGTCCCAATAAATCGTTTTCGTGACGCCCCCAGCAAAATCGGGCAGCCCAAGCTGTGAAACAGGCTGAGCCGCGCCAAGAGTGCAAGGTTATGCGCCAAAGTCTTGCCAAAGCCGATGCCCGGATCGACCAGAATTTGATGTCGTGGAATACCCAGACTGGTCAGATAGCCGACCTGCGCCTCTAGAAAATCATACACGTCGAGCAGCACGTCGTCATAGGTCGGATCGTCCTGCATCGTGGCCGGATCCCCCTGTGCGTGCATCACACAGACCGGCGCGCTAGCCTCGGCTGCAAAGGGCGCGAGGTCTCCGTCCCAGGTGAAGCCCGAGACGTCGTTAATCAGCGTTGCGCCTGCCGAAAGCGCCTCGCGCGCTACAGGGGCTTTGCGAGTGTCGATGCTGATCGGCACAACGGATTTGGCCGTTACGGCCGCAATCACAGGCGCGGTGCGGGCAATCTCTTCGACCACAGCCACGTGACCTGCGCCTGGGCGGGTGGATTCTCCGCCAATGTCTATGATGGTCGCGCCTTGATTGGCCATCTCGGCCACGCGCGCGATGGCCGCATCGGGGGCATTGAATTCGCCGCCATCCGAGAAACTGTCGGGCGTCACATTGAGGATACCCATGACTTGTGGTGCGGCCATATCCAGCCCTGCTAAGGTGCCACGCGGCTCCGTCATCCGCGCAAGCGCCTCTTCCGTCGCTTGGGCCGCGGGAATAATTTCGGGCGCTTGTCCTCGCCGCAGAACCTCTACCTCAGAAAACCACGCCCAGCCTCCGGCGAGGTCAAAAGCCCCTTCAGGGCGGGCCGCATCAACTTGCGGTATGGCACGGTAATAGGTCGTCATATATTCTGCATGTTCTATGTGAGAGGCCTTGGCAAGCGGTCAGAATTGGCTTTGATCCACTGTTACAGTCTCGGTGGGAATTGTGTGGGCCATCGGCAACGTGTCGCCGAAACAAATCATCCGGGATGCCTGCCATTGTTCAGCAAACCACCCCGCCAAAGCGTTTGGTGCAGGATCTGGTGAGTCGGTTGCGTCCAAAACCAACTTCGAGGGTGCCCAGACCACCGAGAGCTGGTTCTTCATCGCCCAGTCGAGTTCCGTGCGCGTCCCCGCAACGGTCAATGAAGGATACTCTGCAGACAGTCGCCACGCGGCCTGCTCGATCTCTAGCAGGTCGATATTGAGCTGCGCCCGTTCCAGATCCACGGCCTCACGGCCCTCAGGCAAATCCAGACACAGCACCATCGGCGCATCCAACGCGTCAAGCTGTGCAATCCAAGAGGAGACATGCGGCGACAACAGGGCAGCATTACTCAGAAACGCAACAACCGGAGCACGTGCGGCCGCGACCGGACCATCCCCCTGCCC
>JABSOU010000071.1 GCA_013215215.1 Cognatishimia sp.
AGGCGGTTTTGAAAGGGGTGACCCCATCTTGCAAATGTGCAAGCACCCGCCGTTTCCACAATTCGGCCTGCGTGACGTAGTCTTGCGTCAAAAGGTAGTTCACCGTGGGTTCAGGGATTTGCTGTGATCCCCAGAATGACAGCCCTGCCGAGACAAAGAACAGAACGAGGATAGGTGCTGCGCGCAAATACCCTTTGAGTTTGTGCAGAACTGACATCCACTTTCTCCAAGATGACCCGTCCTGTTTCTGACACGCGAGCCCTGGGAAATCCGTTAATGGCGTCAAATTTAATTTGTCGAATTTGTTTAAATTCCTTTTGTTCATGCCGTATCGACCTGCGAACATTAAGCGAACGTGCCTTTTCAAGCCATAACGAAACCGATAGGGTTCGCCCATGAGCAGCTTTGACGAATTCGACGCCTTTGAAGGCGCTTCCTTGTCCGCCCGCGCGATGGCGGCGCGGCCGATGCCGTATTTGGATGAACTCAATCCGGCGCAACGTGAGGCCGTCGAAACGCTGGACGGTCCAGTTTTGATGCTCGCGGGGGCTGGAACCGGGAAAACCAAAGCTCTGACCGCGCGGATCGTGCATTTGCTGAACACAGGCCGCGCGCAGCCAAATGAAATATTGGCGGTCACTTTTACCAACAAAGCCGCGCGTGAAATGAAGAACCGCGTTGGGCGCATGTTGGGACAGACGGTTGAGGGCATGCCTTGGCTGGGGACGTTCCACGCGATCTGCGTTAAACTCTTGCGCCGTCATGCGGAACTGGTGGGGCTGAAGTCTAACTTCACCATTCTGGACACCGACGATCAGATCCGCTTGCTGAAACAACTGATCCAAGCGGCCAATATTGACGACAAACGCTGGCCTGCGCGGATGCTGTCGTCCATCATTGATGGCTGGAAAAACAAGGCCTGGACGCCCGAGAACCTGCCGGCGTCCGAAGGCCAAGCCTATAATGACCGCGGCCCTGAACTCTATGCTCAATATCAGACTCGCCTGCGCGAGCTGAATGCGGTTGATTTCGGTGACCTTCTTTTGCACATGGTCACGATCTTCCAGAACCACAGCGACATCCTCGCGCAGTATCAACGCTGGTTCCGCTATGTGCTGGTGGACGAATACCAAGATACCAACGTCGCCCAATACCTCTGGCTGCGTCTGATTGCGGCAGAGCACAAAAACATCTGCTGCGTGGGCGATGACGACCAGTCGATCTATGGCTGGCGCGGGGCCGAGGTGGGCAATATCCTCAAGTTCGAAAAGGATTTCCCCGGCGCCCATGTGGTGCGCTTAGAACAGAACTATCGCTCGACTCCGCATATTCTGGCCGGAGCCTCTGCGGTCATCGCGGGCAACGAGAACCGCTTGGGCAAGACGCTTTGGACTGAAGCTGAGGACGGCGACAAAATCCGTCTGATCGGCCATTGGGACGGCGAAGAAGAAGCGCGTTGGATTGGCGAGGACGTTGAGGCGCTGCAATCCGGCACCCGTGGCAAAGACCCCAAGAGCCTTGAGGACATGGCGATCCTCGTGCGCGCCTCCCACCAAATGCGCGCCTTTGAGGATCGGTTTCTGACCATCGGTCTGCCCTATCGCGTGATCGGCGGGCCTCGGTTCTACGAGCGGATGGAGATCCGTGACGCGATGGCCTATTTCCGCGTTGTTACGAGCCCCGATGACGATCTGGCCTTCGAGCGGATCGTGAATACGCCCAAACGCGGCCTCGGCAATGTCGCGCAGCAAAAGATCCAGACCTGCGCGCGGGATCACGGGGTGTCGCTGGTTGAGGGCGCGCGCAAGCTTTTGGAACTCAAGGGGATTGGCGGCAAAGGCGCGAAGGAGCTGCAGTTGTTGATCGACGGCATCGACCGCTGGCGCGCGCTGGGCGTACAGCGCGAAGTCGAAGTGCCGCTGAACGACGAAGAAGTCATCGACGATGGCCTCACGCGGACCACAACCACCTTCATTTCCGCGCAAGAGGCGCTGACACATATAGAACTGGCAGAAGTTATTCTGGACGAGTCTGGCTACACCGCTATGTGGCAGAACGATAAGACACCAGAGGCACCGGGCCGGCTCGAAAACCTCAAGGAACTGGTTAAAGCGCTTGAGTCCTTTGAGAACTTGCAAGGCTTCCTCGAACACGTCAGCCTGATCATGGACAATGAGAGCGAGGATACCGAGGAAAAGATCTCGATCATGACGCTGCACGCGGCCAAGGGTCTGGAGTTTCCTGTGGTCTTTCTGCCGGGCTGGGAGGACGGGTTGTTCCCGTCGCAACGTTCGATGGACGAAAGCGGCCTCAAGGGCCTCGAGGAAGAACGCCGCTTGGCCTATGTCGGCATTACGCGCGCGGAAGAGGTCTGTACGATTTCCTTTGCGGGCAACCGGCGGGTCTTTGGGCAATGGCAAAGCCAACTGCCCAGCCGTTTTATTGATGAGCTGCCTGAGGACCACGTCGAGGTCCTGACCGCGCCCGGGATTTACGGTGGTGGTTACGGTGCCGCGGCAGGGGATTTCGGCGGGGGCATGCAATCACGCATGCAAAGTGCCAATACCTATAACTCTCCGGGCTGGAAGCGGATGCAGGATCGGGCAGGGGAGCGCGGGATTTCTCAGCCGCGCGAGAGCCGTGGGTCTGTGATTGATCTAGAGGCGGTGTCCAGTCACTCCGTTGGCGAGCGCGTTTTCCATCAGAAGTTCGGCTATGGAGAGATCATGGAGATCGAAGGCGATAAGCTGGTGATCGAGTTTGACAAGGCGGGTGAGAAGAAGCTGGTCGCGAAATTCGTCACGGCGGCGGACGACGTACCGTTTTAGAAAGCCCACTGGATCGCTTGCGATCCGGTTCGCACCCGACCCGCCCCGCAGGGCGGGTGCGAAACACCGACGTTTCGGCAAAGCTAAACGTTTTGAATGAATTGAGCGTTGTGCCAAGATGAGACCCCGCCCTCGGGCCGGTTGCGAACCTAGCGTAGCGACCTACAGCTTGCGAAGGGCCTCGGCGTCTTTTGACACCGGTGCCGCCAACAAGACCTCAAATTGAATGTCAGGGTCCGTTTCAAAGGCCTCAAGCAGTCCCAACGTGCCAGGCTCGGCGCAATTCTTGACCCAAACCACATTTCGCCCGGGCCTTGCCGCGCGCTTGATAAAGGCCACACAGATCTTGGCGGGCCAGGGCACATCGTGACCTACACCGCCCATCAGATGACGTTCCGCATCCCGCCGCGCGAGTTCTAGCACGGCCTCGTCAGCTGGCGTTTCAAAAAAGATCTCGTCCGCTTCTTGCAGCCGTTCAACCGCGCGCAGGGAAATCAGATCGGCCGCGCCTGCCGCTGTGTCCACAACAGTGACTTGCGCTGCGCGGCTTTCGTCAAACTCACCGGTGATGCGCTGCTTGAGGCTCTGCATGGCCTCGCGTTCCGCTCCGCGTTTGAAGGTCTGCCAGATCGGCCCTGCAAAGACCTCGCGCCAGAAGGCACGACGCTGCGATTGTGGCACATAGCGCGCAACCATCCCACGCAGACGCCCCGCAGCGGCGGCGAAGCGGCCGAGGTTCGGGTCTAGCATCTGCTCGATCTGGGTCTTGATGCGACGGCCCAAAACGGGAGCATTGCCTTCGGTGCCAATCGCCACCACGACCGGATCGCGGTCCACAATGGAGGGTGTTGTCAGGTCGCAGAGTTCTGGACGGTCCACAACATTCACCAAAAGCCCAGCGTCCTTGGCAATCGCATGGATCGCCACGTCTGCCGCGGGCGAACCGGTCGCGATGAAACCAATCGTTGCGTCGGCAAAAGAGGCGCGCGTGACAGGCCCAGCTTGATGGCGAATACGCCCCTGCTTGATCATCGCGCTCAGCTCGTCATCCGGCTGATCCCCGAGCAACAGAATATCCGCGTCCGACTTCAACAACAGACGACATTTCTGCGCAGCCTGCTCTCCGGCGCCGACGACGACAATCGTCCGGCCGGTGGTTTTGATGAACATCGGAAAGCTTTGCATGATCTATTCCGCCGCGGTTTTCAGATGGGCTCCAGCCAATATAGCAGAGATTTCCGGACGGCAAGAACCACAGTTGGTGCCGGCCTCAAGCGCTGCGCCAATTTCCTCGACGGTCGCAAGGTTCTGCGTCTCGATGGCGCGCAGGATCGTGTTGGCTCCGACGTTGAAACAGGCGCAAAGCGTGGGGCCGGGATCGGGCTGATCTGCGCCGGGGCGGCCTGCGAGAATTGGGACCTCTGATCCGATGGCGTTGCCCACAAATTGGCGAGACACTTCGACCGGTGTGGGCGCCGCGAAAAGCGCTGCCAACACCTGGCCTTCCTTTTGGAACGCAATGCGCGCCGATCCGGGCTTTGCTCCAGCGACCGACAGCACGTCCACATCGCCAAGTCCAAAGAGATCCTGCGCAAAGCTGTCCCAGTCCTCCGGCACCTCGTGGTGCCCCAGCTCTACCTGCCAGCCAGCATTGGTCCGCGCACGCGCCCAATAGTCGGTTTTGGCCATCGGTTTCTGCGCCGACACCGCAAACCCATACCATGCAGCCTTATAGGGCGAGATCGCTACCGGCGTTGCTTTGCTTTCAGGTTGCCCCGAGAGCTTGTCGACATTGGGAGCCACCAAAGCGTTCACGCGACCCGTGGGGCAGGTGTCTTCTGTCCAATGGAGGGGTGCAAAGACCTCGCCTTGGGTGACTTTGTCGCTGATCATGACCCTAAGAATGGCGCTGCCATGAGGGCTGTCGACCTTGGCCAACGTTGCGGCGGCCAGGCCAAGTTTGAGTGCGTCCTCGGGATGAATTTCCAGATAGGGTTCGCCCATGTGCTGGGTCAGACGGCCGGTCTGGCCCGTACGGGTCATCGTGTGCCACTGATCTCGGATCCGGCCGGTGTTCAACCGATAGGGTCGGTCCGCATCCGTCGTTTGCGCCAGCGGTTTGTGAGACACCGCCACCATGCGAGCGCGCCCGTCTTCGGTGAAGAACTTGCGGTCGCCAAAGAACCGCCCCCCGGTTTTCACAGCGCTGACAGGCCAATGTTGGGGCGTAAACGTCTCGTAGTCGTCATCGGAAATCTCGGCGAGGCCAGAGATGTCGAAGTCTTTGTTAAACGCGGCCGCGATGCCCGAGAGCGCTGCATGCTCGCGGAAAATCTCGGCAGGGCCGTGGTAATTGAACGCTTCGCCAAACCCCATACGCCGCGCGACACCGCAGATGATCTCCCAGTCATGCCGCGCTTTGCCCGGCGCCGCGCGCAAAGCGCGCTGGCGGCTGATCAGGCGGTCTGAATTGGTGACGGTGCCGAATTTCTCACCCCACCCACTGGCGGGCAAAACCACATCAGCAACTTGGGCCGTGTCAGTCGTGTCATACATATCGCTGACCACCACAAAGTCACAGCCTTTGATGGCCGCGCGCACGCGATCGGCGTCGGGCAGGGACTGTGCCGGATTGGTGCAAATCACCCAGAGCGCTTTGATGTCGCCGCGCTCCACCGCGTCAAACATGTCGACGGCCTTCAGACCCTGCGCCGCTGGCATCACTGGGGCGTTCCAGAAGTCCTTTACGGCCTCGGAATGATCGGGGTTCTCGATGTCCAGATGACAGGCCAACGTATTCGCGAGTCCGCCGACCTCGCGGCCTCCCATGGCGTTGGGCTGACCAGTGACCGACAAAGGCCCCATTCCAGCTTTGCCGATACGACCTGTCGCCAGATGGCAATTGATGATCGAATTGACCTTATCCACGCCGCTGGTGGATTGGTTCACGCCCTGAGAAAACACGGTCACGGTCTTCTCATTGGCAAGCCACGTGTCCACGAATGCGGACAGATCTGCATCAGACAGGCCGGTTTCAGAGACATCATCTGCACGGGTCGCATCTAAAGCGGCCTCAAATCCTGACACAGCCTCGGCCAAATAGGCCTCATCCACCAAGCCGCGGTTAGAAATCTCGGCGAGCAGATGGTTAAACAGGGCCACATCCCCGCCTGGTGCAATCCTGAGGTGCAAATCTGCCAGATCACATGTCGCCGTCCTCCTCGGGTCCACGTTGATCACGCGCATCTCGGGCCGTGCCGCTTTCGCGGCCGCAAGCCTTTGATAAAGCACCGGATGACACCAGGCGAGATTGGACCCGACCAACACCACGGTGTCGGCCTCCTCCAGGTCCGTGTAAAGCCCCGGCACCGTGTCCGTGCCAAAGGCTCGTTTGTGGCCGACCACGGTCGAGGCCATGCACAGCCGCGAATTCGTGTCGATATTTGCTGTGCCAACAAAGCCCTTCGCGAGCTTGTTGATCACATAGTAGTCCTCAGTCAGCAGCTGACCTGAAACATAAAAGGCGACGGAATTTGGCCCATGTTCGGCAATGGCTGCGGAGAACTTGTCTGCAACCAGATCAAGAGCTTCATCCCAGCCTGCGCTGCGGTCGCCGATCTGCGGCGCGAGAAGACGAACCTCGGTCCCGAGGGTCTCGCCGAGTGCCGAGCCTTTGGAACAGAGCCGCCCAAAATTCGCCGGGTGATCGGGATCGCCTTTGATCGCCACACCGTTAGGGCCGACATCCGCAAGAACCCCACAGCCGACACCGCAATAGGCGCAGGTGGTTTTGACATTCATGCCGCCGAGCGCTCCATGACCGCCGCATCCAGCATCAAACGCCCGTTTTCAACGCGGATCGCGTAGGTGTCGATCTTGCCCTCGTCCGCGCCCTGCGCTTCGCCGGTGTTTAAATCAAACACCCAATTGTGCAGAGGGCAGGTCACAGAGGTGCCATGCACGATGCCTTCGCTCAAAGGGCCGTCTTTGTGCGGGCAGCGGTCCGAGGTCGCAAAGACCTCGTCTTCGGCCGTGCGAAAGACCGCAATACAGCCGAGTTTCGTCTTCACAACCCGCGCGCCGCGCACCGGGATCTGCTCTATCGATCCGATATCAATCCAGCTCATTCTGCGGCCTCCAATGTCAGGTTTGCCAGAGGCGCGAATTTCGGCGCCTCTTCCTCTTGGGCTAGTTCGGCCCATGGGTCTTTCTGATAGATCGACTGAGACAGCTCAAAGCGTTCAACCAAGGCCTTGCGGTTCTCGATATCCTCAACGATTTGCTCTTTGACCCAATCCAGACCCACTTTCGCGACCCATTTATAGGGGCGGTCCAGATATTTCGCGTTCTCCCGGTAAAGCTGCATAAAGGCGGTTGCGACCTCGATGGTCTCTTCCTCGGTGGTGCAATCCATCAGACGCTCGGTTTCCTTCACGTCCATGCCCGCAGCCCCTGCGACGCCGACCTGATAGCCGCTGTCCACACAGACAACGCCGATGTCTTTACAGGTCGCCTCGGCACAGTTGCGCGGGCAACCCGACACGGCCAGCTTCACCTTATGCGGAGACCAGGAGCCCCAGAGTTTTTCCTCAAGCTTGATACCAAGACCCGTGGAGTCCTGCGTGCCAAAGCGACAATGCTCCTTGCCCACACAGGTTTTCACGGTCCGCAGACCTTTGGCATAAGCATGGCCAGAGATCATGCCCGCCGCGTTCAGATCCGCCCAAATCGCAGGCAGGTCTTCGCCTTTGACGCCCAAAAGGTCGATACGCTGACCGCCGGTTACGTGAACCGCCGGCACATTGTATTTCTCGGCCGCATCGGCAATCGCGCGGAGCTCGTTCGGCGTGGTCATGCCACCCCACATCCGAGGCACGACGGAATAGGTGCCGTCCTTTTGAATGTTGGCGTGTTTGCGTTCGTTCACAAAACGCGACTGCGGATCGTCCTGATATTCCACCGGCCAATCGGCCAGCAGGTAATAGTTGATCGCAGGGCGGCAGACGTGACAGCCATTGCGGCTCTTCCAGCCGAGTTCCTGCCAGACCGCCTCTTGGCTTTTCAGCTCTTTGGACTTGATCAGGCGGCGCACGTCCTCATGGGTGAGGTCGGTGCAGCCACAGATCGAGGCCGGCGCGGGGATAACGAAATCATCGCCCAACGTGGTCGCCAGAACCTGCTCGACCAATCCGGTACAGGTGCCGCAAGATGCGCTGGCTTTGGTGGTTGCCTTGATGGCCGCCAGATCCGTGGATCCGGCTTGGATGGCCTCAACGATCTGCCCCTTGCTCACGCCGTTACAACCGCAGATCTCCGCGTCAAGCGGTAAGGCTGCAACGGCCGCCATAGGGTCCAGGCTATCTCCCCCCTGGTATGCTGGGCCGAAAATCAAAGTTTCGCGCATTTCAGAGACGTCAGTCTTGTCTTTGATCAGACCGAAGAACCAGTTGCCGTCCGCCGTGTCGCCATACATGACAGCACCGACCAGAACGTCGCCTTCCAGAACCAAACGTTTGTAAACGCCGCGCGCAGGATCGCGGAATACGATGTCCTCGCGGCCCGGACCTTCGGCGAAATCACCGGCGCTGAAGAGGTCACAGCCGGTGACCTTAAGCTTGGTGGCAACCTCTTTGGGTTCAAATTCGGCGGCCTCATCCAGCAGCGTCTTGGCGACGACCTTCGCTTGGTCATAGAGCGGAGCCACCAGACCAAAGAGCTGTCCACGGTGTTCAACGCATTCACCAACCGCAAGGACGTCCGGATCAGAGGTGACCATCGCATCGCTCACGGTGATGCCACGTTCAACTTCGAGTGCTGTATCCGTGGCCAGACGTGTCTCTGGGCGGATGCCGACGGCCATCACCACCAGATCGGCTGGGATCACAGTTTTGTCCTGCAGCATGACTGCTTCGACTTTGTCCTCACCCAGGATCGCGGCAGTCGAGGCCTGACATTTGATCTCGATGCCTTTGTCCTCAAGGCTGCGACGCAAAAGATAACCTGCCGCCTCATCCAGCTGACGTTCCATCAAATGGCCCATCAGGTGCAAAACGGTCACGTCCATACCACGCGCTTTCAGACCCGCTGCGGCTTCAAGACCCAAAAGGCCGCCGCCGATGACAACGGCTTTGCCGCCTTCGATGCCGGAGGCCTCGATCATCGCGTTGGTGTCTTCCAGATCGCGATAGGCGATGACGCCGGGCAGATCTTTGCCGGGCACTGGGATGATGAAGGGCGCAGAGCCCGTCGCGATCAGAAGCTTGTCATAGGCGACTTCGCCGTTCTGACCCACCACCACTTTGCGCTCGCGGTCGATCTGGGTCACATGCTCGCCAAAGCGACAGGTGACACCATTTTCTTCGTACCAATCCGCGTCATGGGTCACGATATCCTCGTAGGTTTTCTCACCCGAGAGGACCGGAGACAGCATGATCCGGTTATAATTGCCGCGCGGCTCAGCATTGAACAGCGTGACGTCATAGGCCTCTTTGTCGGCCTCAAGTAGGTGCTCCAGCACCCGGCCCGAGGCCATGCCGGCCCCGATGACAACAAGTTTCTTAGACACGATTTACTCCTTGCCCTTTTGTGCGGGCAGGGAGAGCCCGTGTTAGGCGGCGTTGATCTGCGCCGCGTCTTTCATCATTGAGGAAATTCCGCGATAGGCCTTCTCCCAGGCCGCGATTTCCGCATCCGTTAACGTGCGGGGCGCCATATCCTCGATCGCTTGCATTAAGGCCTCGCCCAACAGCTCGTAGTGTTCCGCTTGGGCGTTGTAATTCACATGCCGCCGTCCAAGTCGCTTGATCTTGCCGGTGAACAGCCAGGGTGTGCTGAGATTGTTCACAAGGAAATCCAGCATGTCGCTGAACTTCTCGAGCTGGCCCGACATTTCCTCGGGAAACAACTCGCGCGCAGCGGGCGTGTTGCGAAATAGGATGCGATAGAAAGCCTCGGCCAGATAGCCCTGCTGCATCTTGATGCCGCGATAGCTGTCTTGGATAAGTTTCACTTCGTCTTTGGTCAGATCCGCCATGGACACTCTCCTCAAAAAGAGAGTGCACATTAGGCAGGCTGGCTTTCGAAAGTCTGAACATCGCTGGCCTCAAACCCTTATTCCGCAGCGATCGCTTTGGCGGGTGTTTTGGCCTTGGGTTTCGCACCGTGCTCATACTCTTCAAGGAAATCAAGCACTTCCTGACGGAATTTGTAGTAATCCGGATGCTCAAGCAGGGCCTTACGGCTACGTGGGCGCGGCAGATTAACGTCTACAATTTTACCGACTGTCGCTTGAGGGCCGTTGGTCATCATGACCACACGGTCCGCCAAAAGGATGGCTTCGTCCACATCATGGGTCACACAGATCGCGGTGACTTTGGTGCGGTCCCAGACTTCCATCAGTACTTCTTGCAGCTCCCAGCGGGTGAGGCTGTCGAGCATGCCGAAGGGTTCATCCAGCAAAAGCAGTTTCGGTGACAGAGCAAAGGCGCGGGCGATGCCGACCCGTTGCTTCATGCCGTTGGACATGGAATGGGCTGGGCGGTCCATGGCATCGGCCAGACCGACGCGTTCGAGGTAGTACTCGACCACATCCTGTTTCTCGGCCTGGCTAGCCTTTGGATAGACTTTGTCCACACCAATCGCACAGTTCTCCCGAGCGCTCAGCCAAGGGAAGAGGTTTGGTGATTGAAACACCACCGCGCGCTCGGGATCTGCGCCTTCGACGTGACGACCGTCCAGACGGATCGCGCCTTTGGAAATGTCATTCAGGCCCGCCGCCATGGTCAGAACCGTGGATTTACCGCAACCCGAGTGGCCGATCAGAGAGATAAACTCGCCTCGGTTCAGTTTGAGGTTAAAGCCCTCAACCACAGTGAGCGGGCCTTTGGGTGTCGGATAAATTTTGTGCAGCTGGGAGAAATCGAGGAAGTTTTTGTCGATCATCCCCTTTTGCGCATCAGCCACCGCCTTGGGTGCGCCGTGGATCGGGGTCACGTCGGGCAGGATCTTGGAGCCTTCGACCTTCGCCTCAATCCCTACATCCATCAGGTATTTGGTCACATCCGCGCGCAGCTTTTTAAAGCTGTCGTGGTTGTTCATCTCCATGCGGTCACGTGGACGCGGGATCGAGACTTTGAATTCTTCGCCAAGGGTGCCATCAGGACGCAGCGCAATGATGCGGTCGGCCAGAATGATTGCCTCATCCACATCGTTGGTGATCAGAACGCAGGTTTTTTTGTCGCCCTGCCAGATCGCCTCGATCTCATCCGCCAGATTGGCGCGGGTGAGGGCGTCCAGTGCGGACAGAGGCTCGTCTAGCAAGAGCATCTCTGGGTTCATCGCCAGCGCACGCGCCACGTTCACCCGTTGACGCATGCCGCCAGACAGTTCCGCTGGACGGCGGGTGGCTGCATGAGACAGGCTAACCATCTTGACGTAATGGGCGACTTTCTCTTCTTTTTCGGCCTTCGGCATGTTTGGGAAAACAGAGTCGAGCGCAAGTTTGACGTTTCCGTTGACCGTCAGCCAAGGCATCAGGGAGTAACTTTGGAAAATCACACCACGCTCAGGGCTTGGACCCTTCACCGGTTCGCCTTTGAACGTGACAGACCCTTTGGTTGGCTCCTCAAGACCCGCCATCAGGTTGATCAGAGTGGTCTTGCCGGTGCCAGAGAACCCCAGCAGGACGAGGAACTCGCCCTCCTGAACCTCAAGGTTGATGTTTTTCAGAACGTCGGTTTTGGCAGTGCCTTCCCCGAAACTCTTGTCGACGTTTTCGAATTTGAAAAAGCTCATGTCGATCACCGGTTAGAGGTAAAGGTGAAGAGGGATTGGATGGCGTACATCACGCGGTCCAAGAGGAAGCCAATGAGGCCGATGGTCAGAACTGCGACCATGATTTTCGCCAAAGAGCTGGAAGAGCCGTTCTGGAATTCATCCCAGACGAATTTGCCGAGCCCTGGGTTCTGCGCCAGCATTTCGGCGGCAATCAGAACCATCCAGCCCACACCGAGGGACAGACGCAGACCGGTGAAGATCAGCGGCAGCGCGGATGGCAGAACCAGCTTGGTGATCTTGGTATAAGTGTTCATTTTCAGAACTTTGGACACGGCCACCAGATCTTTGTCGATCGACGCCACACCCAGCGCTGTGTTGATCAGCGTTGGCCACAAGGAACAGAGCGTCACTGTGATCGCGGACACCAGGAAGGATTTCGCAAACAGCCCGCCTTCGGACGCGGCGACAGCCGAGACAACCATGGTCACAATCGGCAACCACGCGAGCGGCGAGACCGGCTTAAAGATCTGAATAAGCGGGTTGATCGCAGAGTTCGCGGTCGGGCTGAGACCTGCCATGATGCCCAGAGGCACGGCGATCACAGTGGCGATCAGGAAGCCGAAGAAGACGGTTTGGATCGAGGTCCAGATCTGTTGGTAATAGCTTGGCGCGCCGGTGAAGGGGATGTCTTTGACTTTCTCAGGCTGGCCGTTTGCGATGAAGCGCTCGTTGCGCTTTGCAACACGTTCTTCATGCTTTGCGCGCTTTTCGGCTTTGGCCTGTGCGTCCTCATGCAGGTTGACGGCTTCGGTCCAGACTTGCTGCGGACCGGGGACTGCGCCCAGGGATGTCTGTACGGTTGGCGCCAAAGTGCCCCACATTACAAGAAAGGCAGCAATCGCCAGCAATGGCACACACAAAAGGCGCCAGATTTCTTTCATTTGAGCGCGCGGGTTATCGCCCGCAGCGGCTTTCAGGATCGGAGTGATCCAAGCAAGGCCCAGAACCTGAAACCAGGCGTCGGCTTTGTTGATACGCGTAAACAGACGCGCGCGTCGTGCCTCGCGATCTGCGTCTGTGATGGTTTGTGGGTCGATGGCTGTCATAGCTCTGGTCCTGAGAATTCGAATAGCTGCGGTGTTAATCGCGGGGAGAGCCCTCTCCCCAAGGCGGGGAGAGGGGAATTGTTTGGGTTAGCCTTGGACTTCTGCGCCAACCACGGTTTGGCCAGACTTCAGACCAATTGGCAGGCTTTCCAGATAAGCGTTCGGGGTGCGACCGTCGTATGCGATGCCGTCAATGATGTCGGCTGCAGGTGTCGGCGCTTTGTAGCCGTCGCTGTCCCAAGGGAAGTCCGCTTCGTTCGCCAGACCTTCTTCGACCAGCAGTTTCGCGGCTTCGAGGTAGATCTCAGGCTTGTAAACGGATTTCGCAACTTCGTCGTACCAGCTGTCAGGCTTGGTCTCGGCGATCTGACCCCAGCGGCGCATCTGGGTCAGATACCAGATTGCGTCGGAGTAATAAGGGTAGGTCGCGTTATAGCGGAAGAACACGTTGAAGTCTGGGACTTCGCGCTTGTCGCCTTTTTCATACTCGAAGGTACCGGTCATAGAGTTCGCGATGACCTCATAGTCCGCGCCAACATACTCAGGGCGAGACAGGATNTCCACGGCCGCAGGACGGTTCGCGTTGTCGTTTTCATCCAGCCACATCGCCGCGCGGATCAGAGCCTTCACAACAGCTTTGGTGGTGTTTGGATACATCTCGGCGAATTCGTTGGTGATGCCGAAGACCTTCTCTGGGTTGTTCTTCCAGAGCTCATAGTCGGTGATCACAGGCACACCGATGCCTTTGAACACGGCCTGTTGGTTCCAAGGCTCACCCACGCAGTAGCCGTGGATTGTGCCCGCTTCCAGCGTCGCTGGCATCTGTGGAGGAGGGGTCACAGACAGGAAGACATCCGCGCCGATCTGACCGGAAATGTTTTCTGGCGAGTAATACCCGGGCTCCAGACCACCGGCCGCGAGCCAATAGCGTAGCTCGTAGTTGTGGGTCGACACCGGGAACACCATGCCCATGTTAAACNGCTTACCTTCGCTGTTGAACTTCTCAACAACGGGCGCCAGGGCCTGAGCGGAAATCGGGTGCTGAGGGCGGCCGTCATCCATGGTTGGGATGTTTGGCTTCATCATTTCCCAAACTTCGTTGGAGACGGTGATGCCGTTGCCGTTCAGGTCCATAGAGAATGGGGTGATGATGTGGGCCTCGGTGCCGTAGCCGATGGTCGCCGCCAGTGGCTGACCCGCCAGCATATGCGCGCCGTCCAATTGGCCGTCGATCACACCGTCTAGCAGAACTTTCCAGTTCGCTTGGGCTTCCAAAGTGACAAACAGACCTTCGTCGTCAAAAAAGCCTTGTTCGTAAGCCACGGCCAGTGGGGCCATGTCAGTGAGTTTAATGAAGCCAAAGGTCAGTTCGTCCTTTTCCAGCTCCAGCTCTGCAAACGCAGGCGCCGCCATCATTGTGGTCGCCGCCAGGATCGAAGCTATGCGTTTCATGTCTTCCGTCCTCGTGTTTCAGCCCTGTTGGGCAAAATAAAAAAAGCCGCCGACGCATTTGGCCCCAGGGATAGGGGGTCAAAGGTCGAGCGACTTTGCTCAGAGAGTTCCCAGGTAATTTCGCGGGAATTACACGACGCCGTTGTCGTGTTGTTGATCATCTTATGCGGTGCACCCCCCCGTGAGGCGAGTCGAATCCGTTAATTTTTCTGCGTTGCAGCGTCTATTCGCTGCAACTGCACATTTTTTAAGCAGAGTCACCGCTGCGGGTCAAAGGTCTGCCCATCAAAGAAGCGGTTCTGCCCGAGACTCAGGCTGCCCGAAACCGCGCGGACTTCGGTTTTCGCCGAAAGGCTGCCCTCGATTTTCGAGTTTGTGAGCGGCATCGGGGTGCCAAGTTGGCGCAAAGCGACTCGGTAGAGATCGCTTCTGAAAATGCCTAGGATCTCGGCGTTTTCGCCTTGCGCGGTCTTGCCGAGGCGTGCTTTCAGGCGATCTGCGATCCATTCGGCTTGGGACTGCCAGGGGAAAGTAGCACCCTCGTTATGAAAGCGCAGGAAGTTCTCGTGATGTTTGGTATCGCCCGCGCCATTCACCACCAATCGCCCGGTCAAGGCGCGATCGATCAGGTCAGAATTCACGCCGACATAGTCTTTGCGGGCCAGCACTTCGGCGAGCGCGAGTTGCTTGCTTGGCAAGTCCAACCATTGACCCGCGCGCCACAGCGCTCGGATCAGCCTTAGGGCAGTGTCTTCGTTCTGCTCAGACCAATCCACTCGCGTTGCCAGCACCTTTTCGGGGGCTGCGGTCCAGATTGCCGCGCCGGGCAAGATCAGCGTGCCATCGGCGGTGTCGACTGTGAAAGACCCCCAGGGTTCGCCAACGCAAAACACATCCAGATCGCCATTCTTAATGGCCTGCGCCATCAATGGCGGCGGTACCGCGTGGATCTGAAAGTCTGTGCCAGCCGACAGGCCGACTGAGTTCAACCAAAGGGACACCAATTCGGCATGCATTGACAAAAGGAACGGCACCCCAATGCGCAGGGGCTTTGGAAGCGACGCAACCGCGAGGGCGGCGGCTTTGGCATCAGAAAAGTCGAATTGATACCCACGAACCTCAAGCAGGCCCGCCATGGTCGGACTGACCCCGATCACATTGCCATTCATGCTGAGGACAGACAGCACCTGCAGTTTGGGCAGCCCGTTCATCAGCCCCATATGCGAGGCGACCGGTACAGGCGAAAGCATATGAGCCGCTTGAATATGTCCAAACGCCAGCTGATCACGCAGCGTGCTCCAGCTTGGCGCTTGCACCAGCGACAGGGCCAGCCCTTCTTCTTCGGCGAACCCAAGTTCCTTGGCGACGATCAAAGGAGCTGCGTCAACGAGGGGGATAAAGCCAGCGGAAATCGGAGTGAGGCTCATGACAGAAGCTCCGAAGCCGTCACAAGAGCCTGCGCCACATCGGCAACCTTTTTACCCTGATCCATCGCGGTTTTGCGCAAGAGCGCATATGCCTCTTCTTCGCCCAATCCGCGCGCCTTCATGACGATGCCTTTGGCGCGATCTACGATTTTGCGTTCTTCCAGCGCGCGCTTGGTGGTCTCGAGTTCCGTGCGCATGCGCTGGAACATCTGAAACCGCGCAATCGCGGCATCAAGGATTGGCTTGATCCGGTCGTTCTGGAGCCCGTCGACAATATAAGCCGACACACCCGCCTCAATCGCAGCCTTCGTCAGTTGCGCATTTGAGCGATCCACAAACAGGGCAACCGGCCGTTCCAGCGGATCAGAGGCGATGGCCAGCTGCTCAATGGCGTCGCGGGACGGGTCGGTCACGTCCACCAGCACCACATCCGGCGAAAACCGGGCCACAGACCGCGCAAGCCCGCTGACCTCAGACAGAACATGAATCTTATGCGATCCCGTTTCCGCCAAAGCATCTACGATCGCGCAGGCTCGATCTCGATCTTTTTCGACAACAACGATGGTGAGGTTCTCTGACAATGGGTACTCGTATGGCTCGACAACTGTGACCGGCTTGCAGAGTTCTTAACCAATGCCGGCGGCCTCTTGAATTTCTGCGCTGCGGCAAAGGGGATGAAAACAGCGGTGTTGCTTAATATTTGTGCGAAAGCGTTGGTTTTCAGGAAGTCTTCGGACCTGTTTGCCGGCATTTGCTGCGATCGGCCACTGCTGGTCTCGCTACGCTTTGGGGTGCGTGCGGTTGTAAACTTCCATCAGGCGCGCAGTATCAACAGCGGTATAGGCTTGTGTGGTGGATAGAGACGCATGCCCCAAAAGTTCCTGAATGGCGCGCAGGTCTCCGCCCGCCTCCAGCAAATGGGTCGCGAAACTGTGGCGCATCGCATGCGGCGTGGCGCTGGCAGGCAGGCCCAGCTGCATACGGGTGTTTTGCATGACACCCTGAATATGACGCGCATTCAGCCGACCGCCGCGCGCGCCAATGAACAAGGGACGACCTGGCTCAAGCGGCACCGGCGCCTGGCGCACATAATCCGCAACCGCGTCGCGTGCCGCAGGGATCACCGGCACAAGGCGCTCTTTATTGCCCTTGCCGACAATGCGCAGAACATCGGGCAGCGGATGATCTTCGACGTTCAATCCCAGCGCCTCAGAGATCCGCAAGCCACAACCATACAGCAACGTCATCACCGCAATATCGCGCGCACCTTGCCAGCCCTCGCGGGTTTGCAGCTCGACCATTTCAATCACAGCCTTCGCCGCATCTGGGGCCAAGGGGCGGGGGAGTTTCTTTTGAAACTTCGGTGCGCGCGTCGACAGCACAGCGGTGGGGTCAAACCCTTCGCGCTCTGCCAGCCAACGAAAGAAGCCTTTCACCGCAGATAGCTTGCGCGCCAAGGTGCGCGATCCGACATCACCCGAGCGCATCCGCGCCATCCAAGAGCGCATATCCGAGACGGTGATCTTGGCCAAAGGCGCGAGACCCTGCTGGGCACCTTTATGTTCACTCATAAAGGCCAGAAATTCGGTCACATCCGCGAAATAGGCCTTGAGCGTGTTGTCTGAATTGCCTTTCAGAGCCTTCTCGGCCTCAAGCCAACTGTCCCTTGCCGCCGTTGCCGCTGGTGAAATCAAGACAGCCAGCGCCGCATGGCGCGCTCAAAAACGCCCGCAAAGAAACTCAGCAGATCCGTGCCTTGCTGCGGCGTGAAATGATGCGGATCTTCCGCCCCCATCACCAACATGCCGGGCAGACGGCCTTCGCCAAAGTCGAGCTTAAGGCAAGCCTCGGAGCGAATGTAGTCCGCGCGCTCGCCAAAGACGGGTTTGGAGCCGCTTTCCATCTGGCGCAGAGTGACTTGCCGCGCGGGCACATTGCGGCCACCTGTCAAATAGCGTTCAACAAACCCAGGCTCAGCGACGCTAAGTACGTCACCGAGGCGTTTGATCTGGGCTTCTTTCTCGTCCTGAGCGGTCTCGAGCACCAGGCGCACCGCATCAACTCGCAGAATATTTGCGACCTCGCCGTCTAGATCCTTGAGGAACATCTCAAACTCCAGCGGGTCCAGCATGCGCAAAACCGCACGATGCACCTGATTGGTACCAGCAAGGTTTTCATAGGCGGCGGCGATCACGCTGCGGTGGGTGTCCTCTAACCTGTCCAGCCGCGCCTCAAGCCGTTCCATGGCGATGCCGCGCAGATCGACAATATTGCCACCCATCGAGCGTTCATTGGCCGCAATAAGCGCCTTCATAACATCTTGGTCTTCAAGAATAATCTCGGGTTTCGAGAGAATCTTGTCGCGCAGAGTATCTTCGATTTTTGCCGTGCTGCTCATGAGATGCCTGTTAGTCTTTTGCTGTACTCTAGCAGAAGCCACCCGCAATATCTTGTGTTTTTTCTACCTGCGGGTGTTTTTTGAGGTGGGGTGGAGGGCTCTGCCCATACGTTGATTGTTGAATCCGTAATTGGTTTTTTTTTACCTTCGGGACTTTGTCGGCAAGATGCGGTTTTGAGACCAAAGTTCAATATGATGTGGAACTCATGAACTAGTAACTAGGGCTGGAGCCGTGCCTTCTCTGTATTTGCGAAATAAAAAACCGATCAGTTGAGAACGGTCGAAGGATTGTCTAGTGACGAGCCGCAATTGGTATACCTCACTTCCGGCGAAGCCCAAAAACGTAGTTATCAAACCTGCGGTAAGGACTTGCTCTTCTTGTGAGCCCAATTGCGGCTGTC
>JABSOU010000072.1 GCA_013215215.1 Cognatishimia sp.
CCACCAAGATCATGGCCATTTCGCGCCGTGTTTCCACCGTCTCTGGCTTTCAGGTGCAGCCTAACAAAGCCATCGTCGGTAAAAACGCTTTCGCGCATGAATCGGGCATCCACCAGGATGGCATGCTGAAGAACAAAGAGACCTTCGAGATCATGCGCCCCGAAGACGTGGGCCTCGCGGGCACCTCGTTGCCGCTGGGCAAACACTCGGGCCGCGCGGCGCTGCGCGATAAGCTGGACCAGATGGGCTATGAGCTGGCCGACAACCAACTCAAGGACCTGTTTGTGCGGTTCAAAGACCTGGCGGACCGCAAGAAAGAAGTCTTTGACGACGACCTGATCGCCTTGATGCGGATTGGCGAGGATGACGAAAATGACCTGCTGAAGCTGGTCACGCTGCGTGTCGTGTGCGGCACCGGAGGCCCGGCAGATGCGACGCTTGTCATGACCGTGGACGGCGAAGAGAAAACCGCCATTGAAAAAGGCGACGGCCCTGTGGATGCGGCGTTCAAAGCGATCCGTAAGCTGCACCCGAATGCAGCGCGACTGGAGCTTTACCAAGTGCACGCGGTCACCCAAGGCACCGATGCGCAGGCGACTGTGTCTGTGCGCCTGACCGAGGACGGCAATGTCGCGACGGGTGAGTCTGCGGACACCGACACCGTCGTGGCCTCGGCCAAGGCCTATATCCATGCGCTGAACCGCCTGCATGTGCGGCGCAGCAAAATGGGCGAAGGCGCAGACGCGCGGGAAGTGTCTTACAAAGACATGGCCTGATCCACGGCTTGCCAAACACATCGTTCCAGCTACCTCCCATCAAAAGAGGTGGCTGGAATGAACTTGTCCTTGAAAGTTGGATCCGTCGCAGTGGCGCTAAGCGTCTCTGCTCTGACGGCTCAGGCAAACCAATTGATCGAGAGTTTTGAGGCCGGCGCCGATCGGCGTTGGGGCTATGTGCAAGACGGCGTGATGGGCGGTGTCTCGCAAGGCCAACTCAGCTTTGCATCAGAGGGCGACACAAGCTACGCGCGCCTCACCGGCACCGTCAGTACCGACAACAATGGCGGGTTTATCCAATTCCGCGCGGGCATCGCCGAAGGGCTGCCGGATTGGACCCAAGCCCTCAGGCTGCGCGTTAAAGGCAATGGCGAGAGCTATTTTGTCTTTATCCGAACAACCGACCGTCGCCGCCCGTGGCACAGCTACCGCGCACGCTTTGAGACGACAGATGAGTGGCGTGACGTTGATTTGCCTCTCGCGGATTTCACACCATCGCAACCGTCCCTACCCCCAGACCTTAAGCCTCAGAAAATCGTTGGCATCGGCATCGTCGCCTATGGCAAAGACTTCGAGGCGGATCTCTCTGTGTCCGAAATCCACCTGCTCCGCGGCGAAAGCTCTTAGCTTTCATCTTGCCCAAAATACTCTGGGGTGAGCAGGCAGGGCCTGCGAGGGGCAGAGCCCCTAAAGCGTTTCAAACTTGGCGGTAAGCGTCTGGGTCTCTGCCTCAAGCCCCCAAGGTGCATTCACAAAGAACATGCCTGAGCCTATCATCCGGTGCTTGTCTTTGGCAGGCGGGAAGCGCACTTCGTGGCGCAGGGTTTTGGGTAGATTCTGGAACTCCAGCGCCGTGACCATCGGCAGGTGGCTCCCGTCTTTTAGGATCGGATACCAAAGTGCGATAACGCCGACGTTCCACTTTTTGTGCAGTTTGGCGATGATGCCGGGGATACGGTCAAAGTCGGTTTTGATCTCATAGCTTGGGTCGATCAGCAAAACCCCGCGGCGCGGCTCTGGTGGGCAGACCGCATGGGCCATGGCAAAGCCGTCCTGACGGTGGATTTTGACCGAGAACATCGCCATCGCGCTCTCAAGAGCGTCGCCTTCGCCGGGATGGAGCTCTGCAAGGTGGAGCTTGTCTGATGGGCGCAGGAGATTGGCGGCCAAGAGGGGTGATCCGGCATAGGTGTTTTCGCCAAACTGCGCGCGCACAGAGGCGAGCGCACGGCGATAGGGATGGTCCTCATCAAACCAAGCCTCGGCGATTGCGATGCCTGCCGCAGCCTCTCCGGTCTTGGCGGCTTCTTCGGATCCCAGATCATAGAGTCCCCGCCCCGCGTGGGTTTCCAGATAGCTGAGCGGCTTATCTTTGGCGGTCATATAGTCCAGCACCCAGGCCATCAGCGCGTGTTTCTGCACATCGGCCAGATTGCCTGCGTGATAGATATGTTGATAGCTCAGCATGGCGCGCCTCTCATTTTCTGCCCACATAGGCCAGATTTGCCGCCTAAGACAGTCTCAAACACCATCCCTACCCCATTTCGCGGCGGATTCGCGCTGATTTTGCGCAGCGACTCACTTCCCCATTTCCTAAGGCCCGCCTATAACAAAGCGGTTCGCGCTCGTCCCAGAGTCGCGGACCCGAAACATTACTGGGGAACGAGACTTTATGCTGGGAAATCTGGGCGGGCTGTTTTCGTCAGACATGGCGATTGATTTGGGCACGGCGAACACGCTGGTCTATGTCAAAGGCAAAGGTGTCGTCATGTCAGAACCATCGGTTGTGGCCTATCACGTCAAGGATGGCGTGAAGAAGGTTTTGGCCGTCGGAGAAGACGCGAAATTGATGCTGGGCCGGACGCCTGGATCGATCGAAGCGATCCGTCCGATGCGCGAAGGCGTCATCGCGGATTTTGACACCGCGGAAGAGATGATCAAACACTTCATCCGCAAGGTGCATAAGCGTTCGACCTTCTCTAAGCCCAAGATCATCGTCTGTGTGCCCCATGGCGCGACCCCCGTTGAAAAACGTGCGATCCGTCAGTCGGTTCTCTCCGCTGGTGCGCGCCGCGCGGGCCTGATTGCCGAGCCGATTGCAGCTGCCATTGGCGCAGGCATGCCAATCACGGATCCGACCGGCAACATGGTTGTGGACATTGGCGGCGGCACGACCGAGGTCGCGGTTCTCTCGCTGGGTGACATCGTTTACGCTCGCTCGGTGCGTGTGGGTGGCGACCGGATGGACGAAGCGATCATTTCCTACCTGCGCCGTCAGCAGAACTTGCTGGTGGGCGAAAGCTCTGCCGAGCGGATCAAGACCTCTATCGGGACGGCGCGGATGCCGGATGACGGCCGTGGTGCCTCTATGCTGGTGCGGGGTCGCGACTTGCTGAACGGCGTGCCGAAGGAAACCGAGATTTCGCAGGCGCAGGTGGCTGAGGCCCTCGCGGAACCTGTGCAGCAGATTTGCGAAGCGGTGATGACGGCACTTGAGGCAACCCCACCGGATCTGGCGGCGGATATTGTTGACCGCGGTGTGATGCTGACGGGTGGCGGTGCATTGCTGGGCGATCTGGATCTGGCGCTGCGTGAACAGACTGGCTTGGCCGTTTCGATTGCAGACGAAAGCCTCAACTGTGTGGCCTTGGGCACTGGTAAAGCGCTGGAATACGAAAACCAGCTGCGCCACGCGATTGATTACGAAAGCTAAACAAACAGGGCCTGAAACAGCGATGTTTTGGGCCAATCCGCACCCCGTGCTACATAGGCGCCAAAGGCGTAAGGCCCTGAGACCGGAGACGTAATGGCTCGAGATCGCAATCAGGAGGATTTCGTAACACCGCTCAAGCGGCTGCTTTACGTGCTTACGATTGCGATTTTGCTGCTGACGTTCCTTTTATGGCGCATCGATAGCCCGCGTGTTGAGCGGTTCCGCGCGATGGTAATTGACCGCTTTGTGCCCTCGATGGATTGGGCCATGGCGCCCGTCACCGGCTCGATCAATCTGATCCGCGAATTTCAGAGCTATCAACGCGTGGTCGACCAGAACAAAGAGCTGCGTCGTGAACTTCAGCAGATGAAGGCCTGGAAAGAGGCCGCGCTGCAGTTGGAACAAGAAAACGCGCGGCTTTTGGATCTGAACAATGTGCGTCTGGATCCTCAACTGACCTTTGTGACTGGCGTTGTCTTGGCGGACGCGGGATCTCCGTTCCGGCAGTCGGTTTTGCTGAACATCGGTGCGCGCGATGGGATTGTGGATGGCTGGGCGGCTATGGACGGGATTGGGCTTGTGGGTCGGATCTCGGGCGTGGGCAATACCACGAGCCGTGTGATGCTTTTGTCTGACAGTTCCTCGCGGATTCCGGCGACAATCCAGCCTTCGGGGGAAACCGCGTTGGTGGTTGGCGACAACTCGGTCGCGCCGGTGATTGATTTTCTAGAGAACCCCGATCAGGTGCGTCCTGGGGATCGCGTTGTGTCCTCGGGTGATGGCGGTGTTTTCCCATCGGGTCTTCTGATCGGCCATGTGGCCTCTGATCCCGGAGGCCGTCTGCGCGTGCGCCTCTCGGCCGACTATGAACGGCTCGAATTCCTGCGCGTGCTGCGAGACCACGGTAAAGAAAGCATCACGGGCACCGGCGGCCTCATCGCGCCAGATCAGCTTGCCGATCCCGAACCGGCCATCATTGCCGAAGAGGTTGAGGATGAGTGAGAACCTCACCACCCGCCTTTGGCTGATGCGCGCGGCCTTTGTGGCGCTCGCGCTTTTGGTGATCTTTTGGCAGCTCTTGCCGATGGAGACCGTGCCGCGTCGTTTCACGGGGCCAGATATGCTCTTGGTGATGTGCGTGCTTTGGGTGCTGCGTCGTCCGGATTACGCGCCGCCTGTGGCTATCGCAGGCGTGATGCTACTCGCGGATTTTGTGTTCCTGCGCCCCCCCGGCCTGATGGCTTTGGCGACCTATCTGGTCTGCGAGAACCTGCGCAATCGCTCCACTAGCGTGCGTGACATGCCATTTAGCGTGGAATGGCTGACGGCGGCGGGCGGGATGGCCGCGATTGTGCTTGGCAACCGTCTGCTTGAGACCATCTTCCTCTTGGATCACGCGAGCCTCGGGCTCACGCTTATTCAACTGATCATGAGCGTGCTGGCCTACCCGCTTGTGGCAATCCTGCTTTTCGTCTTCATTGGCTTGCGGAAAATCAACCCATCGGATCCGGAACTCCTGCAGGGGCGCGTATGAGAAAGACGCAAGCCGATATCGTCGCGAACCAGGCCCGCATGACGCGGCGCGCGCTATTTCTAGGCGGTGCGCAATTGGCGTTTATGGGCGTTCTGGGTCTGCGCATGCGGCATCTGCAGGTGGACCAAGCCGATGAGTTCCGCCTCTTGGCCGAAGAAAACCGGATCAACATCCGTCTGATCCCGCCCGCCCGTGGAGAGATCTTTGACCGCAACGGGCGGACTTTGGCGGTGAATGAACCCAGCTACCGGATCACCATCGTGCGCGAAGATGCGGGCGATGTGGATGCGGTGATTGCGAAGCTGTCCAATCTGGTGGAACTCGACGCCACCGCGCTCAATCGCGCGATGACAGAGATGAAGCGCTCGCCGCCGTTCTTACCAGTGACAGTCGCGGAACGGATTTCCTGGGAAGAGATGTCCCGCGTGGCGGTCAATGCGCCTGCCCTGCCCGGCATTACGCCAGAGGTCGGCCTGTCGCGGCGGTATCTGCACGACGGGGATTTCGCCCATGTGATCGGTTATGTGGGTCCGGTGTCGGACTATGACCTGTCCAAGATCGAAGATCCCGATCAGCTCTTGCTGATCCCGCGCTTCCAGATCGGCAAAGTCGGTATCGAGGCCAAACGCGAAGAGTCCCTGCGTGGCAAAGCCGGCACCAAGCGCGTCGAAGTCAATGCTGTCGGCCGCGTGATGCGCGANTTGGATCGCCGCGAGGGCCTTGCGGGTGCCGATATGCAGCTGACTGTAGATCAGAAACTGCAAACCTATACACAAGCGCGCCTCGGAGAGGAAAGCGCAGCTGCTGTTGTGATGGATGTCAAAACGGGCGACATCCTGTCGATCAACTCGTCGCCCACTTTTGATCCCAACCTCTTTGTGCGCGGGATTTCGGTCGCGGATTACTCGAAACTTACAGAGAACGATCACCGCCCGCTTGCGACGAAGTCCGTGCAAGGCACTTATCCGCCCGGTTCGACCTTTAAGATGATCACCGCGCTGGCCGCGCTGGAGGAAGGCCTGATCGACAGTGAAGACACCTTCTATTGTCCGGGCCACCTTGAGGTCAGCAATCGCAAGTTCCATTGCTGGAAACGCGGCGGGCATGGGAATGTGAACTTCGAGACCGCGCTGCGCGAGAGCTGTGACGTCTATTTCTACGAGATTGCTCTGAAGGTGGGGATCGAAAAGATCTCGGCCATGGCGCGGCGTCTGGGTCTGGGTGTGCGGCATAATATTCCGATGTCGGCCGTCGCGCAGGGGCTTGCGCCAACCATGGACTGGAAGCTGCGCAACAGAGATGCGTCCTGGTTGCCGGGCGACACAGTAAACGCCTCGATTGGTCAGGGTTTCGTGCTGGCCTCGCCCTTGCAATTGGCGGTGATGACGGCGCGTTTGGCCTCTGGTTTGCAGCTTGCGCCGCGCCTTGTGAAATCCGTCGATGGGGTCGAACAACCAGTGCGGGGGCTCTCGCCACTTGGTGTGAATGAAAACCATCTGCGTCTGGTACGCAAATCCATGTTTGCAGTCTCCAACCACCGGCGCGGCACGGCCTATTCCAGCCGCATTATCGAAGACGAGTTCCGTCTAGCGGGCAAAACCGGCACCAGTCAGGTCCGCAACATCACCGCGGCCGAACGCGAAGCGGGTGTGACCAAGAACGAAGACCTGCCGTGGAACCGCCGCGACCACGCGCTTTTCGTAAATTTCGCGCCCTATGATGATCCGAAAATTGCGGTCTGCGTTGTTGTGGAACACGGCGGCGGTGGATCTACCGCAGCCGCGCCTATTGCGCGCGACATCACGCTGCAGGCGCTCTATGATGGCGACCCGCCGCTTGAGGCCTACCCCACCAAAGACCGCGAAAAGATCCGCCTGCAGCAAGCCCGCCTGAAACGCGACTATCCGCAGCTGCGCAACACCGGGCGTGACCGCGCATGAGTTATCTCGAGTATACGGTCAAACATGTCCCCACGGGGCTGCGCAAGATTTTCTACATCAACTGGGCCTTGGTGATCCTGCTCATTGCCGTCTCAAGCGTCGGTTTCCTGATGCTCTATTCGGTCGCGGGCGGCTCGTTTAACCCATGGGCAGAAGCGCAGATGAAACGCTTTGCCATGGGGCTTTTCCTGATGTTTGGCATGGCCATGGTGCCAATCTGGTTCTGGCGCAATGTCTCTGCAGTGTTCTACGCCGGTGCGTTGCTTTTGCTGGTCGGGGTCGAGTTCTTTGGCACCGTCCAGATGGGGGCCCAGCGCTGGATCGACCTTGGGTTTATGCGCCTGCAGCCGTCAGAACTGATGAAGATCGCCATGGTGATGTTTCTGGCGGCCTACTACGACTGGCTGCCGCTCAATCGGTCCTCGCATCCGCTGTGGCTCTTGATCCCGATAGTGATCATCATGGTGCCTGTGATGCTCGTGCTGCGCCAACCGGATCTTGGCACCTCGCTTCTGCTGTTGATGGGCGGCGCGACCGTGATCTTTATGGCGGGCGTCCATTGGGGCTATTTCGCCGTGGTGATCACGGCGGGGGTCGGATTGATCACGGCCGTGTTTCAAAGCCGCGGCACGGGCTGGCAGCTTTTGCAGGACTATCAATACCGTCGCATCGATACGTTCTTGGATCCGGCCTCTGATCCTTTGGGCGCAGGGTACCACATCACCCAATCCAAGATCGCCTTGGGCTCTGGCGGCTGGACCGGGCGCGGGTTCATGCAAGGCACACAAAGCCGGTTGAACTTCCTGCCCGAAAAGCACACCGACTTTATCTTCACAACGTTGGCTGAGGAATTTGGCTTCCTAGGCGCCGTCTCCTTGCTCAGCCTCTATGCGCTCATCATCATCTTCTGCGTGCTCAGCGCTCTGTCCAATCGAGACCGCTTCTCGTCGCTGATGACCATGGGCATGGCCGGCACGTTCTTCCTGTTCTTTGCGGTCAATATGTCGATGGTCATGGGCATGGCGCCCGTCGTTGGCGTGCCGCTGCCCTTGGTCAGCTGGGGCGGATCATCGATGCTCGTCTTGATGATGGCCTTCGGCATAGTCCAAAGCGCCCATGTGCACCGCCCCCGTTAAATAGGAGCCCCTATGTCGATCTTTCATCTCGCCTATCACGTCACAGATCTGGACAAGGCGCGTGCCTTTTACGGAGGTCTTTTGGGCTGTGCCGAGGGCCGCAGCACGGACACATGGGTGGATTTCGATTTCTTTGGCCACCAGATTTCTCTGCATCTCGGCAAGCCGTTTGAGACCACCAACACCGGCAAAGTCGGAGACCATATGGTCCCGATGCCCCATATGGGCGTGATCCTTCCGATGGAGGACTGGCAGATGCTGGCGGATCGCCTCACCGAGGAAGGCCTGGAGTTTGAGCTCGCCCCCTTCGTGCGCTTTGCCGGCGAACCCGGCGAGCAAGGCACGATGTTCTTCCGTGACCCCTCTGGCAACCCGATCGAGGTCAAAGGCTTCGCCGAGGCCTCCGGAGTTTTCGCGTCATGATCAACGTGCAATTTGCGGCCCTGCCAGAGCGTTGGGAGACCTATGAGGCGCCCCTGCGCGCAGCCTTTGAAAAGTTTGATCTCAATGTGGACCTGCGTCTGGATCACGCGCCTCAGGATGTGGACTATATCGTCTATGCGCCCAATTCCGACCTGCAGGATTTCACGGCCTTTGTGCGCTGCAAAGCGGTCCTGAACCTATGGGCGGGGGTTGAGGCCATTACGGGCAATACGACCCTGACCCAGCCGCTCTGTCGGATGGTGGATCCGGGGCTGACCCAAGGTATGGTGGAATGGGTCACGGGCCATACGCTGCGCTATCACTTGGATATTGATCATTGGGTTCATCACCAAGGTGGGGACTGGTCGCCGATCTGTCCGCCACTGGCGTCTCAGCGTAATGTGACGGTCTTGGGCTTGGGCGAACTCGGCACGGCCTGTGCGAAGACTCTGGCTTCCTTGGGCTTCAACGTCACCGGCTGGGCGCGGCGGGCGAAACAGATTGACGGCATCACATGTCTGCATGACGCTGAAGGGCTGGAGGACGCGCTTTCAACGGCTGAGATCCTGATCCTGCTTTTGCCGGACACGCCTGCTACGACCAACCTGCTAAATGCAAACACGCTGGATCTGCTGCCCAAAGGCGCGCGGATCATCAATCCGGGACGAGGCCCACTGATCGATGACGACGCCCTGCTTGCGGCGCTCAACACAGGCCAAATCGCCCATGCGACGCTAGACGTTTTCCGCATCGAGCCTCTGCCCAAAGACCACCCCTATTGGGCACACCCCAAGGTCACCGTCACGCCCCATATCGCCGCCGAAACCCGCGCCATTACTGCTTCTGATGTGATTGCCGAAAACATCCGACGCGGCGTAGCTGGTGAGCCATTCCTGCATCTCGTGGACCGCGCGGCAGGCTACTGAACGCATTCATCTTGCCGCAAGTACTCCGGGGTGAGGCCCACAGGGCCGAGGGGCAGCGCCCCTCCCTTACTTCAAGCGCGGGGGCTTGTCGGGATCGCTGCCTGGAGCCATTGGGACCATTTCAGTCTGAACCTCTGGCTGCGGCAAATCAAAGCGCAAGCCGACCTGCGCAAGTTGTGCGGCCACAGGGTGGGCGGCATCAAAAAAGCCAACATCTAAAGTGCCTGCCTCAAGACCGGAGAAACTCAGCGCTTCTGAGACGGCCTTCGCCAAAGCGTCCTGCGCTTCGGGGATGGCGCCGACAAAGCCCAGCATATGCCCACGCCCGCCCGTTTCAGAGACGGTCCCCACCAGATAGGCCCAGCGCGCCAGACCCATGGCGGTCGAGAGTTTTGTGTCCAGCGCTTCGATTAAAACCTCAGGCAGGCCTGCGGGCGCGGTCACTTCTGAGAGCTTCTGCTCCACCTCGTCGGGTGCATTGTCCAGCGTTTCGACCAACCAAGTAACGGCAGTAGGCGGGATCAGAATCGACGACGGTGCGACCTCGAGGTTCACACCCATGCCGATGCCAGATGGCGCGAGCATTTGTGCAATCATACGGCCTGACAACGCGGCAAAAGGCGCGGGCTTTCCAACGAAAGAGGCAAGACGCTCTTCGGTGTCAAAGACCAAAACAAAGCTCGCATCCTGCAGCTCGAAGACCTCAGGTTTGATCGTCTCGCCCGTGGCCTCATCGCTCAAGAGCAGGAACAGCTCTGCATCGGCCAATCGTTCATAGAACCGCAGCCGCGCGCGCTCGTCTTCGGGCGCGGCCTCCATGGCGGCATGGGCAAGGTCCAGAGGGGTGTCGGTCATGTCAAAACCTCTTTCACCCTCGCCCGCAGAACCGGCAATAGCTCTGCTTCAAACCAGGGATTCGTTTTGAGCCAAGCCGTATTGCGCCAGGACGGATGAGGCAAGGGCAAGACCCGCGGCCCATGCGCGCGCCAGTCGCGCACGGTCTCGGTGACGTTTTTGGTGCCGAGGTGCCATTTCTGAGCGTGGCCGCCGACCAAGAGGATCAGTTCGACCTTTGGCAGCATGTCCAACGCAGGTTGCCGCCATGTTTGGGCGCATATTGGCGGCGGCGGCAGGTCCGAGCCTTTGGCGTTGTAGCCAGGAAAACAAAAGGCCATTGGCAGGATGCCGATACGGTCGCGGTCATAGAAGGTGGCGTCATCCACCCCCATCCAATCACGCAGACGCACGCCAGAGGGATCCGTGAAGGGCACGCCGCTTTCATGCACTTTGGCGCCGGGCGCCTGGCCGCAGATCAAAAGCCGCGCCGAGGGGCGAAACCACACGACCGGGCGCGGAGCATGCGCGGTATGGGTGGCTGCGAAACGCTCGGCACAAAGCCTGCAGGCGCGGATGTCGTCGCGAATATCCATCGCCTTATCCTGCCGATTGACGCTCTAAGGGAAAGCCAAAAATAACCCCTCATTTCGATATTTCGAAAAATATGAAAATAAAACTTGCACCGACTCGTTATTTCGACAATTCTAGAAATATGAAACATTCAGACATCAATGACCTCTCCCTCGAAGTCGCCGCCTCTACCTTCGCAGCCCTTGGCAGCGAACAACGCCTTGCGGTTCTGCGCAGCCTGACGCGCGCGGGCACCCAAGGCCTGTCGATCGGAGAACTCGGGGATCGCACGGGCGTCGCGGGGTCTACGCTGACCCATCATCTGAAGATCCTGCTGCAATCGGGTCTGATCCGGCAGCACAAAGAAGGCCGCAGCATCATCTGCGCGGCCGTTGAATTTGAAGAACTGCGCGCATTGTCCGAATTCCTTGTGAACGAATGCTGCGCCGATGCTCCTGAAGAGGCCCATGACCATGGCTGATATCTCCCACTCCCCCCGCACGCCGCTGATCAAACGGATTGACCGCGTTTGGCTTGCGATTGCTGTCATATTGATCGCAGTGGCTGTGCTCGATTTTGCCGAGTTTGTCCCAACGGTGAGCTTTGCTTTGGATGCGTTGGCGGGCACAGCTCCCTTCATCCTCTTTGCCGTCGTGGCCATCGCCTACATGAAAGCGAGCGGGGCAGAGAACGTCCTCGCGAAGGCCTTTATCGGCAAGGAAAGTCGCATGATCATCTTTGCGGCCTTGCTGGGCGGGCTGTCGCCGTTTTGCTCCTGCGAAGTCATCCCATTTATCGCAGCGCTTCTTGCTGCTGGTGCGCCTTTGTCCGCAGTAATGGCTTTCTGGCTGGCCTCGCCCTTGATGGATCCGGCGATGTTTTCGATCACGGCGGGCACTCTGGGTCTGGACTTCACCATTGCGAAGACCATCGCGGCTGTGTCGCTGGGCCTCTTTGGTGGCTTTGTCACCATGAGTTTCGCGAAATCCGCAGTCTTTGACGAGCCTTTGCGGGAAAAACCGCAGGTCGGCGGCTGCTGTGGTGTGAAAAAGCCTTTCTCTGAAACGCCTGTCTGGAAATTCTGGACCGAGTCCGCGCGGCGCGAAACCTTCCGTGACACAGGGCTTGAGAATGCGCTCTTCCTGCTGAAATGGCTGGCCTTGGCTTACACAATCGAAGCACTGATGGTGCGCTATGTGCCTGCCGATCTGATCGCAAGCGTTCTGGGTGGCGACGGCGTGCTGCCAATCTTCCTGGGCTCGCTTGTGGGTGCTCCCGCCTATCTGAACGGTTACGCCGCCCCTGCCCTTGTCGATGCGCTCCTGCAACAAGGCATGGCCGCCGGTGCCGCGATGAGTTTCATGATCGCAGGCGGCGTCAGCTCGATCCCCGCCGCCATCGCGGTCTGGGCCTTGGTGAAACCGCGCGTGTTTGTGGCTTACCTCGGCTTTGCACTTGTGGGCAGCTTTATCGCTGGCATCGCGTGGCAGATGGTCGCCTGACATCACTTAAACGCTAAAACCCGAGAGGCTGTGCAATTGCGCAGCCTCTTTTTTGTGCGATGATCCCACGACCCTGAGATGGGGCGCTAACACGCCGTAGTGATACGGTATTGGGCAAAACGCGCGTCCAAAACGTTGAAGACCCTGCCCCATTAGGCTATCCCCGTTGAAAGCTTTGGAGGAGCAAGTATGTATCGCGTTTGGAACTTTTTAACCAACTATTCCCTGCTTTTGATCATAGGGGCGTTAATTGCGTTAGTCTGGGCAAACACAGATGCACATAGCTACCACCATCTGGTGGAATACCCCGTCTGGTTCAACGACTGGGTCGGTCTGGACTATGACTATTGGAAGAAAGTCTACGGCAAGGGCTATGACGCATTTGGGTCTCCGGGCACGACGAAGGTTTTGTCGTTCCACTACCTCGTGAATGACGTCCTGATGGCGTTCTTCTTTGCGATTGCGGCGAAAGAAGTCTGGGAAGCGGTTGTTCTGAAAGACGGCTCGTTGCGCGGAAAAAAGGCCGCGACGCCCTTGTTTGCAACGGCGGGCGGCATGTTTGGCCCGATCGCGGTGTATCTTGGCCTGGCGGCTTTCCTTGGGTCCGACACCTATAACGCAGTCGCCAATGGCTGGGCGATCCCAACGGCGACAGACATCGCGTTTTCCTATCTTGTGGGCCGACTGGTCTTTGGCGCGGGACACCCGGCTGTGCGCTTCCTGCTGCTCTTGGCAATTGCCGACGATGCGGCGGGCCTGATCATCCTCGCGATCTTCTACCCGTCTGGAGACCTCGCCCCTGTCTGGCTCTTGGCCTCCTTTGGCGGTGCGCTGGGCGTTTACATCCTGTTCAACTGGCTGCCCCGTCGCATGGACCGCGGCAACCAAGCGCGTCCGAACTCCACATGGGTGCGCAAGAACCTGCACTTTCTGCCCTATGCAGCAGCGGCTGCCCTCAGCTGGTATGGCTTTATGCGTTCGGGCCTGCATCCGGCGCTGGGCCTTTTGCCAGTGGTGCCAGCGATCCCTCATGCGGACCGTGCCTTTGGCATCTTTTCGGATGCGGAAAAGCACCTGCATGATTTGCTTAACGTCATTGAGCATGCGCTGAAACACCCGGTCGAGATCATTCTGTTCTTCTTTGGCCTCTTGAATGCGGGTGTTGAATTCAGCGCCATTGGCGATGCGACCTGGTTGGTTTTGGCAGGTCTGATCATCGGTAAACCTGTCGGCATTCTGATCTTTGGCTGGATCGCGGCCTCGCCCATGCGACTGGGCATGCCCGAGGGGATGCGCATCATCGATCTGGTCATTATCGGCTTTGTTGCGGCCATCGGGTTCACCGTCTCGCTCTTTGTGGCCTCGGTCGCCTTTGATGCAGGTCCGGTGCAGGATGCAGCCAAGATGGGCGCGCTCCTGAGCTTTGGGGCCGCGATCATCTCGATCATCGCAGGTCGCGTTCTGCGTGTGAAAAAGATCGAGATGTAACCCATCGACTGATTCAATTCAGCAACGAAACCCCCGAAACCGGCGTCAAAGCGCCGGTTTCTTTGTTAAAAATCAAATAAATTGGCAGTCAGTTATTGTCAGATGAGGCCCTAATCCGACATAATGAGCCTCAAAGCCCAAAAGGGTATTAAGACTTCTCCGCTAAGGAGAGATATAGGCAGAGCAGCGCCGGAGCAGTGTAATGCTCGAGTTCGACAACGTGAGTAAGTCCTATTGGACTGGCAAACAGCGCAAGGTCATCCTTGAACGCGCCTCTTTTCGCGTGGAACTTGGCACCTCGGTTGGCATCCTTGCGCGCAATGGCTCTGGCAAGACCACGATCATCAATATGATGGCCGGTCTGGAGAAACCCGACGAGGGCGAAATCCGCCGCACCTGTCGCATCTCCTTCCCGCTCGGGTTCATGGGCGGGGTCGTGAACAAACATACGGCGGTTGAAAACAGCCGCTATATTGCGCGGCTCTATGGGCTGGATCCGGATTATGTCGAGGCCTTCTGTCGCTGGCTCTGTGGTTTGGGCGAGTACTTCGACCAGCCTTTGGGCACCTATTCCTCGGGCATGCGGGCGCGATTTTCTTTCGCGCTCATGCTGGCCTTGGATTTCGACATCTATCTGGTCGATGAGGGCATGCCGTCCTCAACCGACGTAGACTTTAACCGCAAGGCGGGCGAGGTGCTGAAGGAACGTCTGCGCACCACCACGATGATCATCGTCAGCCACCAGCCCAAGACGCTGGAAAAATTCGCCAAGAGCGCGGCTGTTCTTAGGAACGGCAAGCTCCATATGTTCGACACCTTGGAAGAGGCCAAGCAGCTTTATGACTACCAAACCCAAGGCTAAGAAATTCCGCATCCGTCGCGGGGGCCAAGGCGGCTCCGCGGCAGCGCCTCAGGCAGAGATGCCCGAGGCGGCCCCAGCCGCGACGCCTGAAACAACACCCGTTGCACAAACCGCGCCTGAGCCTGCTGCGGCCCCGAGCGACCGCGCCTCACGCCGCGAAGCGCGGTTGGCGCGGGCGGCCGAGCGTCGTGCCAAAATCGCACCCGTCGAAGACAGCCCGATGCCCACCTCGCCCGAAGAGGACATGGGCGGGTTAAATGCCATGGCCGACAGCGCGCCCGCTCCTGCGGCAGCTCCGTCTGGTACAACTGCGCCGCCTGCCTCGATGCCCGCAGCCGTCAGCCCAGAACAAGCGATTGCGGCAATCCGACAAGAAGGCCTGACCGGACGCCAGTTGCGCATGGCCCGCCGTTTGGCACAAAAACACGGGTTGGCTGCGACCTCTGACTATGACGCCGTGCGCCTTTTGCGCGAATCGGGGCGTGACCCGTTCAGCACGCGCAATATGCTGGAAGTCGTTTCTAACGACGTGCAGCTCCCACAGACGCGGCCTCAGGGCAATACGATGCCGTCGACCGAAATGGCCTCGCCCGCCTCCACCCGAGAGCGCGAGATCGGCGACATCCAGAAAGACATCGCCAAACGGCGTCGCCGCAAAACATTCCTGATGTTCTCGCGCCTGCTGGCCTTTGTGGCGCTGCCGACGTTGCTGGCGGGCTATTATTACTATTCGGTCGCAACGCCGATGTATTCGACCAAGTCTGAATTCCTGATCATCCAATCCGAGAGCTCTGGCGGCGCTGGCGGTCTGGGGGGGCTTTTCTCGGGCACGCAGATGGCCACCAATCAGGATTCCATCGCGACGCAATCCTATCTGCAATCCAAAGACGCGATGCTACGGCTGGACGCGGACGAAGGTTTTAAGTCCGTGTTCTCTGATCAGTCTGTGGATCCATTGCAGCGGCTTGAAGAGAATCCCTCAAACGAGGCCGCCTATTCGGTTTACAAAAAGTTCGTCAAAATCGGTTACGACCCGACTGAGGGCGTGATCCGCATGGAAGTCGCCTCTCCTGATCCGGCGATTTCACAACGCTATGCGCAGGCTTTGATCACCTATGCCGAAGAGCGCGTGGATGAGCTCAGCCAACGCAAACGCGAGGACCAGGTGAAGGACGCGCGCCGGTCTCTAGAACAGGCGAAGGCAGATCGCCGTGCAGCCCAGACCACTCTGGTTGATTTGCAAGAAGGGACCGTGCTGGACCCAGAAGGTTTGATCGCGAGCCTGCGGCAGCAGATTTCGACCTACGAACTGGAACTGCAGGAAAAGCAGCTGGAACTGACGCAGCTGTTGGACAACGCCCGTCCGAACCAGGCCCGTGTCGATGGCGCGCGCGGATCGATCCGCCGGCTTGAAGGCGTGTTGCAGGGTCTGCAGGAACGCATGACGGCTGCGCGCGGTGGTGAGGATTCTCTTGCTCGGCAAAACAGCCAGATCCAGATTGCTTTGGCAGACCTCGCAACGGCGGATCTGATCATGCAATCAGCCTTGCAGACATTGAAGCAAACGGAACTCGAAGCCAGCCGTCAGGTGCGCTATCTGACGACCTCGGTGGCGCCTGTCGCGTCAGAGGATCCATCATATCCGCGCAAGTTTGAAAACACGATCTTGGCCTTTCTGGTGTTTTCAGGCATTTACCTGATGATCTCCCTCACGGGTTCTATCCTTCGCGAACAGGTATCTTCGTAATGAAACATGTTTCCGTCGGCGATCTGACGATTGCCAATGACCAGCCGCTGACCGTGATTGCTGGGCCATGCCAGCTGGAAAGCTTGGACCACGCGCAAATGATTGCGGGCAAAATGAAAGAGGCCTGCGACGCGGCGGGGGCGCAATACGTCTTTAAGGCCAGCTACGATAAGGCAAACCGCACATCCGTGTCCGGCAAACGTGGGCTTGGTATCGACGAAGGCCTTAAGGTGCTGGGAGCGGTGAAAAACGCGATTGGCGTGCCGGTTCTGACGGACATCCACACCGAAGAGCAATGCGCGTCTGTGGCCGAGGTTGTGGACATCATGCAGATCCCGGCCTTTCTTTGCCGCCAAACTGACCTCTTGGTCGCTGCAGGAAAAACCGGTGCAGTGATCAATATCAAAAAAGGTCAGTTTCTTGCGCCTTGGGACATGGACAACGTTGTGACCAAGGTCGAAAGCACCGGCAATGAACGGATCATGCTGACCGAGCGCGGCACCTCTTTTGGGTACAACACTCTGGTCGCTGATATGCGCGGCCTGCCTCGGATGGCGAAAACGGGATACCCTGTGGTGATGGATGCGACCCACTCGGTGCAGCAACCCGGCGGTCAGGGCGGCAGCTCGGGCGGACAGCGTGAGTTCGCGCCGGTCATGGCGCGCGCGGCTGTATCACTGGGCGTGGCTTCGGTCTTTATTGAGACACATGAGGACCCTGACAACGCACCTTCTGACGGGCCAAACATGATCTATCTGGACCAAATGCCGAAACTGATCGACACGCTGATGCAGTTTGACCAGCTGGCCAAAGCCAACCCGATCGAGATCTGATCTCCGACAAATCGCAGATTTGACGACGCCCAAGGGCCCTTCGATGGGGCCGCTTGGGCGTTTCTTTTTAGGCCGCGAGCCCGCGCCCTTTCAGCAGAGCCTCTACCCCCGGAAGTCGACCTCGGAAGCGCTCGTAAAGCTCTCCGGCATCTACTGAACCGCCCATCGACAGGATATTGGCCTCAAGCGATTTGGCCATGCTGGGATCAAAGGCCCCACCCGCCTCTTCAAAGGCCGCGAAGGCATCGGCGTCCATGACCTCGGACCACATGTAGCTGTAGTAGCCGCTGGAATAGCCGTCGCCTGCAAAGACATGCGCAAAATGCGGCGTGGCGTGGCGCATGGTGATGGCGGCGGGCATTCCTAGATCAGCAAG
>JABSOU010000073.1 GCA_013215215.1 Cognatishimia sp.
GGCGGATTGATAGCCATCGATATCGACCACTTTGTCCACCAGCAAAAACGGGTAGCGATGTGGGATAAGACGTTGGATGCGATGGATATCGGCGCTTTTGAGCTCGGTCATATTTTGTCCTGCAATAAGTCAGTGCGGTTCCTGAAAACCCCTAACAATCTGGCACTCTTAGGGCAAGTCACAGGTTGTTTCGCACTAAAGCGTTTCGCGATGACCCTAAATCAACAGGCTGATTGGGAAACGCGTTATTGCTCTGGGGTCTCGGTGCCGTCACCCAAAATGCGGTTGGCCTGAAACAACGCGCGATCTGTCACGTCCAGAACATCGCGCACCGCAAAAGCCGTGCGGCGTTCCAGAATGATCAGAGCATTGGATTCAGCCAAGATCTGTTCCAGAACCGGATTGAGCGACCTCAGGAAGCGTAGACGCTCTTCTTCGGCCCGTTGGGCAATCTCACGCTGTTTGCTAATCTGCGCCTCTCGAGCCGCCTGAGCTTTGGCGTCAAAGGCATCCGCAGCAGCCCTGAAATCAGCGGAGGGCATTGTTTTGCGTTGCTCTGTCAGCAAACGTTCTTCTTCTTCCAACTCACTGGCGACACGTTCATTTTCCGCCTCAAGCGCCGCAATCGCGTCGTCGCGCTCCTGCGCCACCCGTTTGCCGAAATCGGATTCCGCGTATAGGCGCTCAGACTGGATCACCAGGATCGGACTGGTCACAATCCGTGGCAAATCACTTGCGCTTTGGGCCGAAACGCTTGCGGCGGCCCCAATAAGGACCGCCACAAGGCACGCAAACTTGCGCAGGAAAGACACGTTTAGAACTCTGTCCGCAGGGTCAGGTTAAAGGTCTGTTCCTTGTCGAAAGTCTCTTTCTGCAAGGCGCGGGAGAAGTTGAACCGCAGTGGACCAATCGGCGTTTCCCAGAAGATCGACACTCCGACGGTCTGACGCAGAGAGAAGTCGTTGCCAACCACATTGGTCAGGCTGCCATCCGTATCCCAAAGCGAGCCGATGTCATAGAAGAGACCACCCGAGATGCCATATTCCTCTGGCAGACCAATCGGGAATTCTGCATCAAAGCGCGCAACCGCATAGTATTTACCGCCCAGACCGTCGTCAGCAGTACCTGTCTGGTCACGAGGACCAATCCCTAAGGGTTCAAAGCCGCGGATCTGTGACGAACTCAGCGCAAAACGGTTATGCACACGGGTGTCATTGTTTGGTGCAACAATCGCCCCACCCTCAAGGGTCGCCCGAAGCGTCACTTCACCGTTTAGGATCTTGCGCTGCGCAATGGAGCGTGCCGTTGTTTTTAAGTACTCGATGTCGCCGCCAAGTCCGTAGAAGTCCTGAGACACTTCAAACAGCACGCCAGCATCAGGGTTCAACCCGCCAACTCGCGAGTCATATTGGTATGTATAGCCAAGACCGCTGCTATTTTGCGTGCCAACCGCGGCTTCTGCATCAATGACGGATCCGGCTACAGCAGAAGCTGCCGGAACCGTCATCTCGACGTTCTCATAGTTATACCGCAGTTGCATCGTGCTGCGTTCACCCAGCTGGAAACCGATGAAAGGCTTAAATGAGCCTACAGTATTGGTGTACCGCGCATCCGACAGGGAGACGTCCTGATAAGCCAAGGCAAAGCCAACTGCAACGTTGCGTCCCAGGAACCGAGGCTCTGTGAAAGAAAGCTGATAGTTGTTCACGTCAGGTGAGGTCGAAATATCTACGGCCAGTTCCTGACCGCGACCAAGGAAATTGCGCTCTTTAAAGCCAGCCACCAGACCAAAGCCGCTGTCGGTCGAATAGGTACCGCCAAAGTTCAGAGAGCCGGTGTTCTGCTCTTCGACGTCTACATCCACAATCACCTGATCCGGACGCGAGCCTTCGCGGGCGTTCACGTCAGCATTGGCAAAGAAGCCAAGCGCGCGGATGCGTTCTGCGGACTCACGGATCTCACGAGGATTAAACGGATCGCCTTCGACAACATTGAACTGTTGACGCACAACACGATCCAGCGTGGTTGTGTTGCCCTCGATATCGATGCGCTCGATAAAGATGCGCGGACCACGGTCGACGACGAATTCAACGTCCAGGCTGAGGTCGCGATCGTTGCGTGAAATACGCGGCTCGATCCGTACGAAGTCCAGACCCTGACGGTTGGCTAGACGCTCCAGACGGGCAATCGAGCTTTCCACCAAGGACGGAGAATAGACGACGCCCGAACGGATCCGCAGCGCGTCTTGGTATTCTTCCGCATCTGCGTCATCTATGTTGGAAACAGTGGTGATCTCGCCAAAGGTGAACTGCTGCCCCTCTTCGACGTTGAAGGTGATGAAATATCCGTCACGCTCGCTGGCCAGCTCGGCGTTCACGCCGGTGACACGGAAATCCACGTAACCACGGGACTGATAGAAATCGCGCAGAACCTGCTTGTCGAACTCGATCCGGTCTTCAACCAGCGTGTCGCTGCGGAAGAACTGACGCAAGATGCCCGCCTGTTTGGTCGCCAAAACACGGCGCAGGCGGCGGTCGCTGAATTGACGGTTGCCGACAAAGCCCAGACGTTCGATTTCCGCCAAAGAGCCTTCAAAGATCTCAAATACCAGATCCACACGATTGTCAGACCGACGGATGATGCGTGGCGTCACTCGGGCTGCAATCCGACCCTGCGCGGCATAGGCCTCAGCGATGGCAATGGCGTCGCTTTCTGCGGTGGATGGGTTGAACACGCGGCGGGACTGGGAGGAGATCGCCTGGGACAGCGCATCGTCCTTGAGGCGGCGGTTGCCCTCAAAGCTGATCACGTTGATGGTTGGGTATTCAACAACGGAAATCACCAGCGTATTGCCGCGTGGCGTGAACTCGACGCTCTCAAACAGGCCGGACGCAAGGATGTTCTGATAAGCCTCGTTCAGATCGCCCCCTGAGAGGGTTTGTCCCGGAGCGATTCCCGCGTAGCCGATGATCGCGCTGTCATCGATGCGGTTATTTCCTTCGATTGAGATCGAGTTCAGATTGAGGCTTTGCGCATTGGAAACGGCAGGCAGCAGCGCAAAAGCAATTGAAATCAATAGAGAAATCGCAAGTAAAATGCGATGCGGCAGCGCAGATTGAACCACCGTAGAGGGCGATTTCCCCCCGTAATTCTTAGTCATAAACCCTCATCCCGACAGACATTCCCAGACCGTTTCTGAGTACTTGGTCAGAGGAACAATGTCAAAAGCGCAATAGGGATTGTTTCGCGAAATGGTACAGATACGACAAGCGGCGCGGATTGCTTTCACAACCGCGCGCGTCAAGCGTTCTATTGGTTAATTTAGTGCCAGAAGAACCCTTGGGATCCGACGTAGTGCCATAGGCTCAGACACACCAGCATCACAGCAGGAAAGAGGAAGCGTTCCCAGTTCACCGCCCAAAGGACGCCAAGCGCTTGATATCCGTTGTTGATCGTCTGCATGGTTTCACTCACATTTGCCTATGAAACCTTCTTGCCCGTTAATTGAGGCAAGAATTGGGCGCATTCCGTAAAATTTGAGTTAAGGGCAGAATAAATCGTTGGTCAGGCCAAAGATCATCAGTCCCAAGACCAGCGTGAGACCGATGGACATAAGGGCCCGCGCAACGCGATCGCTGGGTGGACGTCCGCTTACGGCCTCATAGGCATGAAACATCAAATGCCCGCCATCCAACACGGGAATGGGGAAAAGGTTCAACAGGCCAATGGCGGTCGACAGAACCGCAATAAACCAGATGAAGTTATCCGCACCCTGGCTTGCCATCGCGCCAGAGGTCTGCGCAATCCCAACCGGTCCCGAGAGGTTACAGCTCGAAATCGCGCCGGTGATCATGTGATATAGGCCAGAGATAGACCCTTCGATAATGCGACCGGTTTGGGTCACGGCCGCTGAAAACGCCTCACCGACCCCCGGTGTCACCCGCGCTGGATCAAAGGCGACGCCGCCCGCGATGCCAATGCGCCATTGGGTCTGAAACCCGCCCTCTGCCAGCGGCTCGTCGACGCGACGTGGAACAAGCACGAAATCCAACATCTGACCATCGCGCCAGACATCCAGTTTCAGCGGTTCACCATTGCCGCCTTCAACCGCCTCTTTGAGGTCACGGAACGCATAGATGTCCCGCCCGTCAATCGCAGTGATCACGTCGCCTGAGGCCATGCCGATATCCATCGCAGCCCCGCGCGCAGCCAGTTCCACGATTAGCGGTGGATAGAAATACGGGCCGGTCGCCGTGACCTGATCGCCATCCCGCAAGACAGTATAGTCCAGATATGGCGTGCGGGGCAGAGCCGCTAGAAAGGCCTCGGAAGCCTCTGCATCTGTGCCATCGGGAAAGGGCATTCCTTCGATCGCAACGACCTCATCGCCTGCCTTAAGCGTATATTCTGCATTTGGCAGTGCGCGCAGATCTCCTACGATAAGCTTATCGCCCACGACACCTTGGCTCAGGATCACGCCAGCAAAGATCAGGATCGAGAGGATAAAGTTAAAAATCGGCCCCGCCGCGACGGTTGCTGACCGCGCCCACAGCGGCGCGCCATGCATAGTCGTACGCAGCTCTTCGGGCGAGAGCGAGGAAATCAACTCTCCGTTCGGCCCAGAGGCCGCGTTCGCATCGCCTTTGAAACGCACGTAGCCCCCCAAAGGGATCGCTGCGATCTGCCATTTGGTGCCGCGTTTATCATGGGTGGAATAGAGCACAGGGCCAAAGCCCAGCGAGAACACTTCGGCGTGGATGCCAGACCAGCGCCCGACGATGTAGTGCCCATATTCATGGATCGCCACGATGATCGACAGAGCAATGATGAAAAACACAATCGCCCAAAGGCTTGACCCGAAGGACGGCAGAAGTGTTGTCAGATCCAAGGTCTATCCCCTCGTCGCAATGATCTCGGTCGCAGTCTTACGTGCGAGATGGTCCGTTTGCTTGACCGTATCAAGGGTCATTTCGGCATTAATAAGGCAGCTGTCGGCGGCCAATTTATTCAGCGTCGCCTCTACCACATCCGCCATATCCAGAAAACCGATCTGAAGGTCGATGAAGGCATCCAGCGCCTTTTCCTTGGCGGCGTTGAAAATGCATCCCGCCATGCCGCCGATTTCCATCACGTCCCAGGCGAGCCTCAGGGCCGGATAGCGGTCGGGATTGGGGGCTTTAAAGGTGAGTTGCCCAATGCGCGCCAGATCAAGGCGTTCGACCGGCAGGTCTTTGCGATCTGGGTAGTGCAGCGCAAAGCCAATCGCGTGACGCATATCCGGCGGGCCGACGTGGGCCATGAGAGCCCCGTCGTTGAAGCCAACCAGCGCGTGAACCAGGGATTCTGGGTGCACAAGCACTTCGATCTGACGAGGTGCCACGCCAAAGAACTCTTTTGTTTCAATGACCTCAAGGGCTTTGTTGAACATTGAGGCTGAATCAATCGTGATGCGTTGCCCCATGTCCCAATTGGGATGTTTGGCGGCCTGTTCTGGCGTGGCTTTGGCCATTTCTTCCAGCGGCCAATCGCGGAACGCGCCGCCTGAGGCGGTGATTGTGATGCGTTCGACAGAGGCGATGTCTTCGCCGATGAGACCCTGAAAGACGGCGGAATGTTCGCTGTCCACTGGCAGGATTTTCGTGCCATGCTTGGCAGCCGTGCGGTGGACAAGATCGCCTGCCGTCACGAGGCTTTCTTTATTGGCCAAAGCCAGCGTTGCGCCGGTGGACATGGCAATCAATCCGGGCTCAAGGCCAGCGGCCCCAACGATGGCGGACATCACCCAATCCGCGGGTCGCGCGGCAGCCTCTGCAATTGCCTCAGTACCGGCAGCAGCTTCGATGCCTGTGCCGGACAAAGCTGCGCGCAGATCTTCAAGGCGGTTGGGATAGGCCGTTACCGCAATCTCCGCACCCAGATCTATCGCATCATGCGCCAGTTGCGGAATATTCGCACCGCCCGTCAGGGTCACAACATCATAGCCCGCGCGGTCTCGGCGGATCAGATCCAGCGTGTTTTGCCCAATCGAGCCTGTCGCTCCAAAGATAGAAACGCGTCGCATGGATCCCCTTACCCTGTTGCGGATGCTTTAGCCGCTCTGGCCTTGCAAGCCAAGCGTAAGAAGTGCGATCAACACCACAAGATTGGCGGCAATCAGCCCATCGAAACGATCCAAAAGCCCGCCATGACCGGGGATCAGGTTCGAGCTGTCTTTGACACCCCACCGTCGTTTCATGGCGCTTTCCGCGATGTCGCCAAGCTGGCTGGCCAAGGACATAAAGACGCTGATCGCGGCGAGTTCTTCTCCGCCCATGAGCCCGCCGACGACTGCTGCAGCAGCCCAGCCCGCGAGGATGCCAGCCCAGGTTTTCTTGGGGCTTATGCTGGGCCAGAATTTCTTACCGCCAATGGCTTTGCCCGCGAAATATCCCGCGACATCGGTGGCCACGACCACACAAATCAACCAGATCACAAGGAAAATGCCCTGCGCATCATAAAGCATGAGCAACCCAAGGCCTGAAATCACCACGAGGCTCGCGTAAACACCAAAGATCACACGATCTTTGGTCGCAAAAAGCGCACCGATGAGCCCCGGAATGATCGCGAACTCAATCAACGGCCGAGGCGCTGCAAACACGCTCGCAATCAAAACTGCAGCCGATGCAGCCCCCACGACAATCGACAACCAGCCCCTTCCCGGCACGATCATTCGCGTGAGTTCCCAGTTCATCCCGGCGACCGCCAGCGTGATCAAAGCAACATAGGCAAGGCCCCCCGTCGCGATCGCCCCTGCCCCAATCCCGAGCATCACAATCGCGGACAAAACGCGCGTGCGCAGGTCTCCCCAGTTGCCAGAACTCATGCGGAAACCGCGCCGAACCGGCGGTTGCGTTCGCCGAACTTGGCGATCACCTTGGTAAATTCTTCTTTCGAGAAATCCGGCCAGAGCGTGTCGACAAATTCATATTCCGAATAGGCCGACTGCCACAGAAGGAAATTCGAGATCCGCGCTTCGCCGCTGGTGCGGATGACCAGATCGGGGTCTGGCAACACATGGGTATCCAGATAGGAGGACAGCGTAGCCTCATTCACGGTTTTTGGATCGAGCTTTCCGTCCGCCACATCCTGCGCCAGTTGCTGCGTCGCGCGCGCCACCTCATCGCGGCCACCGTAGTTGATAGCGATGGTCAGATTGACGACGGTATTGCCCTTAGTGACCTCTTCGAGTTCGTTCATCAGCCCCTGCAGCTTTTTATCCAAACGCATGCGGTCGCCGATAAAACGTACGCAAACGCCCTCTTCTTTCAAGGCCTTAGCTTCGCGTTTGATGTACTGACGAAACAGCGTCATCAGCCCAGCAACTTCAGACTGCGTGCGTTTCCAGTTCTCAGTCGAAAAGGCATAGATGGTCAGGTAGCCGATATCGAGATCCTTGCAGGTCCGCACGATCTCTTTTACGCGGCGCGCGCCGGCGTGGTGCCCAAACAGCCGAGGACGTCCCCGGCTCTGAGCCCAGCGACCATTGCCATCCATAATGATGGCCACGTGATCGGGCGTGTTTTGTACCTCAGTATCTTTGGCCATAACCGCCCTACTCGTCACTTAGACCTGCATGATCTCTTCTTGTTTGGTGGCCAGCGCTTCGTCGACCTTTTTGATGTAATCATCGGTCATTTCCTGCACTTCGCCTTCCCAAAGCTTCTGGTCGTCCTCAGACATCCCGTCCCCTTTGGCCTTCTTGATCTGGTCCATCCCGTCGCGACGCACATTACGGATCGAGACCCGCGCGTTCTCGGCGTATTGACCGGCTACTTTGCCCAGCTCGCGACGACGTTCTTCGTTCAGCTCAGGGATCGGCAGCATGATGATTGTACCATTAAGCTGGGGGTTGATCCCAAGTCCGGATTCCCGGATCGCCTTTTCGACTTTGCCGACAAGCGCCTTGTCCCAGACGTTGATCGTCACCATCCGAGGCTCTGGTACGTTGACGGTCCCCACCTGATTGATGGGGGTCATGGAGCCATAGGCATCCACCTGCACCGGCTCCAGCATCGAGGCCGACGCGCGGCCCGTGCGCAAAGATGCGAATTCGGTTTTCAGATTGGTCATCGCGCCATCCATGCGGCGCGTAAGATCGTCGGTGTCGAGTTCAAAATCGTCGGACATGCGAATACTCTTGCTTTTGGGGAGGCCCGTGCCGTCCCGATGGTTTTGATCAGCTTACGAGGTTTAGCTGACCTTTGTATAGGTGCCTTGACCGGCCATGATCCCCTTGAACCCGCCGGGCTCATCCAGACCAAAGACGATCAGAGGCAAATTGTTGTCGCGCGCCAAAGCGATCGCCGAGGCGTCCATCACGCGCAGGCGCTTGGACAGGACGTCGTCATAGCTGATTTCGTCATAGCGCACGGCGTCGTCATGCTCGGCTGGGTCTTTGTCATAAACGCCATCAACGCCGTTCTTGCCCATGAGGATCGCTTCGCAGGCCATTTCATTGGCGCGCAGAGTCGCGGCGGTATCAGTGGTAAAGTATGGGTTGCCTGTACCTGCTGCGAAAATACAGACACGTTTCTTTTCCAAATGGCGCACGGCGCGGCGACGGATGTAGGGCTCTGCGACCTCATCCATGCGGATTGCCGAGATTACGCGGGTAAAGACGCCGATTTCCTCAAGCGCGGATTGCATGCCAAGCGCGTTCATCACGGTCGCGAGCATGCCCATATAGTCAGCCGTGGTGCGTTCCATCCCCTGCGCAGACCCCGATAGACCGCGGAAGATATTGCCGCCACCGATCACCAGACAGATCTCAACGCCCAGATCGTGAACCGCCTTTACCTCTTGAGCGATCCTTTGAACGGTCGGAGGATGCAGGCCGAACCCTTGATCCCCCATCAGGGCTTCCCCAGATATTTTGAGCATCACGCGTTTATAGGTGGTCTCAGATTCAGGGGCTGCCTCGCTCATGTTGCACTCCGTTCACGCAAACATTTAAATTGTGCACAAGATGTCGGAAAAGCGGCGCAGGTTCAATGCGCGATGTCAGAGAATCTGATGCGAAAGACCGAAAAGACAGCAAAGGCGCTTGTGGCAGTGATCGATCTGAACGAAATCCCCGCTGACAAACATGTTTTGATCGCAGGTCCGACTGCCAGCGGCAAATCCGCCTTGGCGCTGGAAATCGCTGCCCAGCAAGGGGGTGTCATCGTTAATGCGGACGCCTTACAGATTTATGACAATTGGCCGATCCTCTCTGCGCGCCCCAGTGCCGAGGACGAAGCTGCGGCGCAGCATTTGCTCTATGGGCATATTGAGGGCCATCAGGCTTATTCTGTGGGCCATTGGTTGCGCGACATTGCCCCAATCCTTGAAAACTCGCGCGCCATAATTGTTGGCGGCACCGGGCTTTATTTTACGGCCCTAACAGAGGGTTTGGCAGAGATCCCACCGACGCCAGATGACGTTCGAGACTTGGTAAATGACCGTATGGCTGCCGAAGGGTTAGAGGCCCTCCGCGCGGAATTGGATGCAGAAACCCTAAACCGAATTGATGTTCAAAACCCGATGCGTGTGCAGCGCGCTTGGGAAGTTTTGCACACCACGGGCAAGCCGATCTGGCAATGGCAAGACGAAACGCCGCCTCCATTACTTCAACAAAGCCAATATGTTACCTGTTTGATGGAGGCCGATAAGGCGTGGCTAAACGCGCGTATCGAACAAAGATTCGACCTGATGCTCGAAGCAGGCGCGCTGGATGAGGCCCGCGCGAATCTGGAAACCTGGGATCCCAAGGCCCCAAGCGCCAAGACTATTGGCGCGTTGGAACTAATCCGCCATGTTCAGGGGGAATTGTCTCTGGATCGTGCACGAGAACAGGCAACAATCTTAACGCGCCAATATGCCAAGCGACAGCGCACTTGGTTTAAAAGCCGTATGTCTCATTGGAAAAAACTCCCCCTACCTATCCATCAGGATAGTTAATCCGGCAAATTAAAACTTTTTTTTAAAGATAGCTCGCGTAAGCTGCCTTTCGTGGGGCGCACTGAGTGTAACAAATCGAACAATTTGTTTGACCAGTACGTAAATAAGGGGACGCGCAGGCATGTCGCAACCGGTTCAAGTGATGACACTGGCCCAATTGGGTCAATCCGCGTCGTGGACGTTGGAGCTGATGCATCCGCAACGGGGCGGATTGCTGATCTGGACCACGCGTGGCCAAGGTGTTGTGAACCTGCATGGACATCGTCGCGGCTTTAGCACCTATCACGCGATTTACGTGCCCAACGGCCAGCTTTGGTCGATTGAACTTGGGCGCGGCGCGCTTGGTCTGGCTGTGTCCATCCAAGATGCCGAGGCCGCGAATTTCCCCGACCGCTGTCAACAATTGCGTATTATGGAGCCTCAGGCTCAGAGCGAGCTGACCGCATTGATCGACGACATGCGGCGCGAGATCGAAAAGGATCGTCCGCTGCAAGGCGAAGTCCTTCAGGCGCATGCCCAACTCTTGTCCATTTGGCTGCGCCGCGAGATGCGCGAGCAATATGAACCCAAACGCCCTAAGGCTGCAGAGCGCCTTGTCGAAAAGTTCCATGATCTGGCCGCAGAGCGGTTTAGCGAAGGTCATTCCATGGCTGATTTCGCGCAGATGCTCGACGTCACACCAACCCATCTGGCGCGTGTTTGTCGCCAAACCAGCGGAATCACCGCTGCTGATGTCCTATCCCAATGCGTGCTCTACAAAGCGCGCATGGAATTGGAGAACAGCGACCTTTCCATCAAGGCGATCGCCGAATCGTTAGGATTTGGCAGCGCTGCCTACTTTACGCGCTTCATTCAGCAACACTGCGGCACAACGCCGAGCAATTTGCGAAACAATTTCAGACACTTGCAGGCAGCTTAACCCCAAGTTAGCTTTCCGCGCCATATCTTTCGAAAAACGCCAGTTTTCGACATGCATGTCGTTTTTGGGTCGATTATGACGATCCCGTCCATTGACGGATGGTCATTTATCAGGCCGAATAGTCTCACCTAAACGAAAGACTGTGGCGGATGGTGCGCCTGACACGCACCCGGAGTCGCGGCAAAACGAAAGCTAGAGCCATATATGGCCGGGGAGAAATTCATGTTCAATCCAGTCTCTCTGGGAGTCCGCCTTTTCGCGGCCCCGGCGGCAGCCGCTTTGTGTTTTTGTCAATTGGTTAACGAGTGACCAAGCCTTGTTTTTCGGTAACGGCAAAGCGGAGAAGATATGGGACTTTTCATTCTAAGACGGTTTGGCGTGATGCTGCTTACAGCACTCTGCCTCACCTATATCGTGTTCTTCATGACGAACCTCTATCCCAACCTGGAGAAGCTTGCGAAAACGCAGGGTAACTTCAGGATGTCGGATGAGGCCGTTGCGAGTTTTCTTGAAGATCGCGGCTATTTGCAATCCACACCCCGGAAATATCTGGAATGGGTCGGCCTTGCGCCGGGCTATCTGACAGAGAAAGACGGCGTGCCTCTTGGGAAATGTGTTCGTCCGGGCATGACAGTCGAAGAAGTCCCGAATTATTGCGGCATTCTTCAGGGGGACTGGGGATGGTCCACCGTGGCCAAGGCGCCTGTGTCCGACGTTTTGGGGACGCGACTTGCCAATACGGGATATCTGATGTGGTGGGTCATGGTGTTGATGGTGCCCTCGGCCCTGATCATCGGGGTCTTGGCAGGGATGCGCGAAGGCAGCAAGCTTGACCGAAGCCTCTCGACCGTCTCGATCCTCTCGACCGCGACGCCAGAATATGTGTCTGGTGTTATCTTTATCGTCTTTCTTGCCTCTTCCCGTTACGGTCTCAGCCCATGGCTGGCCGAGATGGGTCTGATCGAAGGCAAGACGCTCTTTAAAGGCACGGCGGCCAAAGCGATGGAAACGCCGACCTTTGAGAACTTCTTCCTGCCGGTTCTGACCATTGCGCTTTACGGCATGGGATATATCGCCCGGATGACGCGGGCCTCGATGGCCGAAGTCATGACGGCGCAATATATCCGGACCGCTCGCCTCAAGGGTGTGAACTTTCGCAATGTGGTCATCAAACACGCGCTGCGCAACGCGCTGATCGCGCCGTTTACGGTGATCATGCTGCAGGTGCCCTGGCTCTTGAACGGCGTGGTGATCGTTGAGAACCTCTTTAACTACAAAGGGTTCGGTTGGCAGCTGGTGAATGCGGCGGGAAACAATGACATCGACGTGCTCTTGGCGGTTTCGGTCGTCTCTGTGGTCGTGGTGCTCTTGACGCAGCTGATATCGGACATCGGCTATGTCTATCTCAACCCACGTATCCGTATTTCGTAAGGAGGCCTGATTATGGAACCATTAACCTGGACAGGCCCTTTCGGAGCCTTTGTTGATCCGATCTTCTCTGTGGTGCTGGTGGTCTTTTTGATCCTCGTCGCCATTCAGGTGGTCGGCGCCTATGCCCTGCCTGCGGTCAACGACCGTATTCTCGCAGATGGCACCATCATTCGAGATCGCGGGCCAAACGCGATGATTGGCATGGCTGTGCGCTATGCATTGCTGGCCCTTCTCGCCCTGATCGTTGTCTATATCGTTGCTGGCATGTTCACCCCATTGGGCACTGTCGGCATCGTCGGCGCACTTGCAGCGCAGCTTTCGCCGGTCTGGATCTCGCTTTTGGCGACCTTCCTGATTTCGATCGTCTACAAGCGCAAGCTGGGCCTTTACGGCAAGCTCTTTGACAGCACTGTCGGCATGATCGGTTTTGGCATCGTGATGTTCTGGGTCTATACGGCAGTCTTTGCCGGCGTGTTTGACATGATCACCACGCATGACGAACTGGCTCAGGTCTCTGGCATGAAGAACAAGGGGCCTGGCACCCCGCTGCGCGGTATCGAGGAAGGGGATTATCCTTACTACCTCTTGGGCGGTGACAACCTTGCGCGTGACGTCTTTAGCCGCGTAGTCGAAGGCAGCTGGATCGTGATCACCATCGCGCCGCCAGCGACGCTCTTTGCCTTTATGGTCGGCATCACGCTAGGTCTGCCAGCAGGTTACTTTGGCGGGCGTCTGGACACCTTCCTGTCGTTCCTGGCGAACCTCGTTCTAGCCTTCCCCGTGATCCTGTTGTTCTACCTCTTGGTGACACCAGAGATCGTGGCGATCGGCGTGCCGAACTATCTGGCGGTGGTCTTGTTCATCTTCCCGATCATCTTTGTGGCGGTTTTGCTGAACTCGCGGTTCTATACCCGCCCACGCCTGCGGACGCCGCTTTTGATTTCGGTTGTGGGCCTGATGTTCTGGTTCTACCTCTGCCTCGTCTCGGCCAAAGGGTCTGCCATTGATGTTCTACCGTCCACATTGGACCTCTTTGACATCTCGTCGGGCTTCCTCGTGGTGTTTGTCTCGGTGGCTTTTGTGAACTCGATCACCGTGTTCCGGATCGTCCGTGGCCTCGCGCTGGATATCCAGACGCGCGACTATGTGGCGGCGGCGCAAACCCGGGGCGAAGGTCCGTGGTACATCATGCTGTGGGAGATCCTGCCCAACGCACGTGGCCCGCTGATCGTCGATTTCTGTCTGCGGATTGGGTATACGACCATCCTGCTTGGCACCTTGGGCTTCTTTGGCCTTGGCCTGCCACCAGAGAGCCCGGATTGGGGCACAACCATCAACGATGGCCGTAAGCTGATGCAGCTCTATGTACATCCGGTTCTGCCACCTGCGTTCGCCCTGCTGACGCTGGTTCTGGGTCTGAACCTTCTGGCCGATGGTCTGCGCGAAGAGAGCCTCCGCGACTAAGCAATCATGGTTCGGGGGCCAGCCCCCGGACCCCCGAGATATTTAGAGCAAGCGAAAGCCCATGGGGCCCATGCTCTAACCAGGGAGATAAAAATGAGTAAGATGGAAGACTATGACGGTCCAATTCTAGAAATCGACAAGCTTTCGATTTCTTTCTTCACCCGTCTGCGTGAAATTCCTGCAGTGATGGACTTTTCCGTGACCGTGCAACCGGGCGAAGCCGTTGGTCTTGTTGGAGAATCTGGCTGCGGTAAATCCACTGTGGCCTTGGGTGTCATGCAAGACTTGGGCAAGAACGGCCGTATCGTTGGCGGCTCGATCAAGTTCAAGGGCCGCGACCTGAGCGAGATGAGCGACGAAGAGCTGCGCGATGTGCGTGGCAATGAAATCGCGATGATCTATCAGGAACCGATGGCCTCGCTGAACCCGGCGATGAAGATCGGCAAGCAGCTGATGGAAGTGCCGATGATCCACGAAGGTGTGTCGGAGAAAGAAGCCTATGCGCGGGCGCTGGAAGTGGTCACAGATGTGCGCCTGCCGGACCCTGAGCGGATGCTGAATTCCTTCCCGCATCAGCTTTCTGGGGGTCAGCAGCAGCGGATCGTCATCGCGATGGCGCTGATGTCCAAACCGGCGCTTTTGATTTTGGATGAGCCGACCACCGCACTTGACGTGACCGTTGAGGCCGCCGTTGTGGAACTTGTGAAGGATCTGGGCAAGAAATACGGCACCTCGATGCTGTTTATTTCGCACAACCTTGGTCTGGTTCTGGAAACCTGCGACCGGCTTTGTGTGATGTATTCCGGTGAAGCAGTCGAGCGTGGCTCGATTGAAGACGTCTTTGACAAGATGCAGCACCCTTATACGCAGGCGCTGTTCCGCTCTATTCCTTTGCCGGGTGCCGACAAGGAAAGCCGCCCTCTGGTGGCCATTCCGGGGAACTTCCCCCTGCCCCACGAACGGCCGCCTGGCTGTAACTTTGGCCCGCGCTGTAACTACTTTGAGGAAGGCCGCTGTGACGCGCAGGATATCCTCATGGAAGATGTGGAGGGCCATGATCGCCACTCTACGCGCTGTCTGAAATTCAAAGAGATCGATTGGGCCGCGCCACCAGAAGTGGGCGAGCAAAAGGCCAAGGCAGAGCCCGGCAATGTGGTTCTGAAGATGGATAACCTCAAGAAATACTATGAGGTGGCCGCATCTGCGCTCTTTGGTGGTGGCAACAAGAAGGTTGTGAAAGCCAACGAGACCCTCAGCTTTGAGGCGCGGGAATCTGAAACCCTCGCGATTGTGGGCGAATCCGGTTGCGGTAAGTCGACATTCGCGAAGGTTCTGATGGGGCTTGAGACGGCCACGGACGGCCAGATCCTGCTTGACAACCGAAATATCGAAAGCACAGCGATTGAGGACCGAGACACCGGCACGGTCGCTGATGTTCAGATGGTCTTCCAAAACCCGTTTGATACGCTGAACCCGTCGATGTCGGTGGGTCGTCAGATCATCCGTGCGCTGGAGATCTTTAAGATCGGCGACTCCGAGGCCGAGCGTCGCGAACGCATGCTCGAACTGCTTGATCTGGTGAAGCTGCCACGTGCCTTTGCTGAGCGGATGCCGCGCCAGCTCTCTGGTGGTCAGAAGCAACGTGTCGGTATCGCGCGTGCCTTCGCAGGGGGCGCTCGGATCGTTGTGGCAGATGAACCTGTCTCGGCGCTTGACGTGTCGGTTCAGGCCGCTGTGACGGACCTCTTGATGGACATCCAGCGGGAAAACAAAACCACGCTGCTGTTCATCAGCCACGACCTCTCGATCGTACGGTACCTGTCTGATCGTGTGATGGTGATGTATCTCGGTCATGTGGTGGAATTGGGCACGACCGATCAAGTCTTTAACCCGCCTTACCACCCCTACACCGAAGCGCTGCTCTCTGCGGTTCCGATCGCGGACACCAGCGTCGAGAAAGAGCACATCGTACTTGAGGGCGAGATACCATCGGCTATGAGCCCACCTCCGGGCTGCCCGTTCCAGACGCGCTGTCGTTGGAAATCCGAGGTTCCCGGTGGTCTTTGTGAGAAGGAAGTGCCTCCGGTGCAGACAATGGCTAATGGCCATCAGGTCAAATGCCACCTTGCCGAGGATGTGCTGGAGCGCATGAAGCCGGTGATCAAGATCGCAGCCGAATAGGGTTCATCTTGCAACAAATACTGAAAACCGCCGCCTCTCCCGAGCGCGGCGGTTTTTGTTTGGGCGCTTTAGCTGCCCCAGATCGCTTTCACGTAGTCCTGCGTCTCTTTGTAGGGCGGCACGCCCCGGTGCTTTTCCACCGCTTCGGGGCCCGCGTTATAGGCGGCCAGTGCCAAGCGCCACGAATTGAACCGCCGGTATTGCTGATAGAGATACCGCGCGCCACCCTCTAAGTTCTCTTTCGGATCCAGCGCATCTACGCGCAAGAGCTTCGCCGTGTCAGGCATCAACTGCGCCAATCCCAAGGCCCCCTTAGGCGACACAGCACCCGCATTCCAATTGCTCTCTTGCTGCACAAGGCGCAAGAACAGATCAACGGGCACGTTGTGCGTCAGAGCGGCCTCACGCGCCATATCCAGATAGGGCCCGGTGTAATTGCCACGATAGGGCTGCGCGCCCCATTTGCTGGGCGTGTAGACGGGCTGTGGCTGCAGACGTACCGAGTCGCGATATTGCTCCGAGGCGCGATTGTCCAAGACCTTGAGTTGCGCCGCAGACAGACCATTCTTGGTTTTATGACTACCCGCCAAGACAGGCCCAGCCATAAAAGCCAAGCCCACCGAACCCAAGAATATCGCACGTCTCATCATCATCGACCTAACATAGCGCCTCTTAACCAAATTTGAATAAGATGCTCTGAAAATCCGAAAGACTTATCCACAGCGGTGCGTTTTTGCTGGCGTTCCGCGCGTGTGGATGGTGTAACCTATGCCAAACGAAAAAAGGGCTCAAAGGGGCGAACATATGGCCGGATCTCTGAACAAAGTAATGCTGATCGGTAATCTGGGCCGCGACCCAGAGGTGCGCAATTTCCAGAACGGTGGCAAGGTCTGTAACCTGCGCATCGCGACGTCCGAGACTTGGAAAGACCGCAACACCGGCGAGCGTCGTGAAAAGACCGAATGGCACTCGGTGGCGATCTTTAACGAAGGCCTCGTGCGCGTTGCCGAGCAATTCCTGCGCAAGGGCTCTAAGGTCTATATCGAAGGCCAACTGCAGACCCGCAAATGGCAGGACCAAAGCGGTCAGGATCGGTATTCCACCGAGGTCGTGCTGCAGGGCTTTGGCTCGACACTGACCATGCTTGACGGTCGCGGCGAAGGCGGCGGTGGCGGCGGTCAAAGCGCGCCAAGCCGTGATCTGGACGACGAGATCCCCTTCTAGAGCTTTCAACTTTTGAGATTCTCAAAAGCTGTGATACCACCAATAGGTGTTTTGGGCCTCCCTGCACGCAGGGGGGCTTTTATTTTCAGGGTATCACAATGTTAAAACGCACACTCACAAGCGCCGCGCTCCTTGTCGCGGCAAGCCAAATCTCTGCACAAGGCACGGGATCTGAAGGCTATTTCCAGATCTACAACGACACTGCCAATAATATTCTGATCGGCTTTTACACCAATAACGGCTCAGACTGGTCGGACAATTGGATCGACGGCTACGAGGTCGATCAGGGCGCTTCTATGCAAGCGGAATTCTTCGCGCCGGAAGGGCTCTGCGATCAGGTCTTTGCCGCCGGTTGGCTGGCCGATAATGGCGACGAGATCATCGACGAGCCGATCGCGATCGACATCTGCCAGGCGTCCAA
>JABSOU010000074.1 GCA_013215215.1 Cognatishimia sp.
AAAAGGGCCAGCCGTAAGCTGACCCCCAACACGCACCACAGCGTGAAAGAGCTGAACATCTGAATATCTCCTCTAAGGGTTCTCTTTATTCAGATGCTTGGTTCTGCTCGGTTTTTGCGGCTCATTTCTGCCATTCGTGAACCGTGCAGCGAAAGATTGCTTCGAGCCCTTAGCAGACATTGAGCACGGTCTCCAGATGCTGCAGTCGCTGTCCGCATTGCGGACATTCGGAACTATTGGTGACGTGTCTATGGTCGACGATTGGAAATGTGATGTATGCAGCAGTTATTGTGGCGGAAATACCGACAATTTCTCTTCAAACCCTCTCTCCTGATCACCCCCTCCAAAGCGATTTATTGCTCGCGGTGACGGGTGTCCCGTTACGAGAAACACGACTCCAGGTTGGACCGGCTTCAGCAATCGGATAGCTCTCATGGGGCCGCTATCGCGGCCCCTGACACGCAAATGAGCATAGTTGATCGGGCGTCCCAAGCCAATGACGACCTTAGCTTGAACAGCTCGAAGTTGCCGCGACAAACGGGGGAGGTTGTCTGCAGATTCGACTTCAGCCATCCGAGGAGTAGACCGACCGTCTCGCGCAGGCCACTTGGGGACGGCGTGAGCATTCATGAGTGTATAGTCATCAATGTTTTGGGAGCGGAAATCGCCACGTCTAAGGCCATACAACTCCCTTCCGGCAAGTCTATCTAGCACTGCTAACAGGGTGAGGAGATTTATTCCGGACCTCGCAGCGAACGGACGCTGTGGCCTGGCCGCCCATTCCTCTTGTCCAGGGCAGGCACCAAGTAAAACCAACTGTGGACTTGTGTTTCCGCAACGGAAATCTACTGAATTTCGGCACATGAATAAAACTGCCCGCCTCGTAACTTTTGGTCCGGCATCATCTGCCGAGCGATCTTGACGCGTCAAGGCTCGGCCCTGAACGGCCATTCACGGAAAGCCTTTCGCTGCAGCGCAGCTTCCCTGAACCGACCATCAACCACATCGTGCGGTGTGGAGTCTCAGGCCGAAGTCCTAGGCGAACACTCGATCAAGGCTAGATGGTACTTCTTTGCGCCGAAGAGCGACGATACCGGCACCGCAGTTGGACGACCGATAATCCGTTTCGAACCGTTCTCGCCCGTACAGCAGTCGCGAACGACCTTATCGACCTAGAAAACGAAAACCCCGAGCATCTACCAACCGATCGCATCATCGACCTGGATGCAGTTATAAGGCCAGAACTGCCGCAACACGTCAGCATCGGGATGCTTGTGGCCCTTGCTGGGGTCGGAACAAAAGATGCTCACACGCGCGGCGCCACAAGGGCTGGGACCTCGGGCGACGAGTTCCCGGACGCGCCATGATGCATCACTTGAAAAACGGATGCCTTGCCGAGCCGGCCATAAGGCGCGAAGAAATTCTCGAACCCTGTCCGACGCGGCTTTGAATTCAGCGAACCATCTCCTGTGAATAGCATCGAGAAATGGGTCGCAGAGAGACGAGACCGATATGGCTCAGTGTGCCTGGCCATATTGCCAAGTAAGGTCTCGCCGGTCTCGAAATATGCCTCGGCAGGTGTCGACACCGGACCGCCGTAAAGGAACAGCGAGATAATTTTGCGGCGATAGGGGGCTGCCGCCAAAGGTCGTGTCATAATGGTCCTTGAGCGCCTCCTGGGCGTTTTTCCGGGCAGTCGGATCGTTGGCGGCAAGCAAGGCTTTGATCAAAGGTTCAACGGTCGCTGGGAAACCTGCCGGGCATAGCTTGGTCTGGTGCGCGTCGTTATACGGGACGAACTCCCATAGTCCTTCAATGTCGAGCACCGATCCCACTTTAAGGAATTCCGCTTCCAACAGGCGCCTCCCTGTCACGCCGGGGATTTCGCTGCCGGCTACTTGCGGGACAGGTTCAGTCTTCAGTCGTAATTTCATCGGCTGGTAGTCGAACTCGCCACGTGGACCCTCGGGCGGGTCGGCGTCGGGCGCGGACGGTGGGGCGTCCGCGCTCGGCAGGACAATAACAACCGTCGCCTCCTCGCCGCCGTCTACGCCACGAAGGTAGCCGACGGGATCGACTAAAAACTGTAGAAAGTCTTCGTCGAGATCATCAGATGATGCAGCGATCCAAAACCGCTGCCAAAGCTGTAGAAAGGGCAGGAGGATCATCTTCACCTCGAAAAGCCCAAGCAAGTACACAAGACCGGAAATGTGGTCCGCGTCGAAATGCGACAGCGCGACAAAATCGAGTTTGGGTTTCGACCCAGGCGCAGCGTTGCGCGCGGTGCAAAGGTCTTCGAGCTCGCTCTCGACCTGCGTTGTCGCGGTCACGCTGCCGCAATCATAGATCCAGGTGAAGGGCTGGCGGCGCCCTTGCCGCAATTCGCCCGAGCGGAGCATGCCCTGTCCCACAGGGTGGAAGCGATACTCGACCAGCCATGCATCCTCAAAGAAGCCCTTGTCGTTGCAATATTTCCAAAAATAGGAGCGTGGAGGACACGTACTCCAGCCGTCGAGAAAGGCCTGCAACTCCGTGCGGGTCGCGGGCTGTGGCAGGGAGGATCGATCGGCCGACCGTAGTGTTGAGATCTTGTTATGATTAAAATCGCGCCCAGGCTGACTGAAAAAGGCGTGGATCTTCTGATCTGCCAGTCCGGCATCAATCATCGCTGGGATTAGACGGACGTCGCGAGGGCAAATGTCTGCCGGGCCGGTTCGCACCAGGCCGTTGAGGCGCAGAGAGGAAGGGACTGTGGACAACGGATGTCTCGCTATATGATGATGTCGCGTTCTTCCGATAACGCGTAGGAGTACGCGTTGTCTACGATTTGGACGCGTGATCCCTCTCCCGGAGTGCCCTCGTTAGGAGCTGGGTCTGATGATGGGTCGAATTTAAACGGCCCAAACCCGACGTCTAGGGACCACTGGCGATGCTGCGGTGCGGCCTGTCAGACCGGACATTCGCTGCTGGAGCATAAGCTAAGTGCCTTTCAGCCGAGATCGGATCGCATCCGCCGCAGGACGTCCCGCGTCGATCATAGCGGTTTTCAAATTAGGTTTGCCGACAAGCACGTCCTCTAATACTCGGACGCAACCGAGCACTGTTGCATCGGTGGGCGCGATGTCGCGTGCGGTAAACAGCAACTCAATCGCGTCAGCTTCTGACTTAGGGTGCGCGGCTTCCAACGAGTACCGATCTTCCAACAAGGCGATCAGATCATCCTGAGAACTCAACGCTAACCAAGCTTCTAACTTTGAGCGCTGTATTTGACCGACAAAGGTTTTGTTCCGCTCTTCGATTCTGATGATGCGCCGTTCAAGTGCCGCAAGCAGGCTAAGATGAAGGTCCTGAGCAGCGCTTAGTAGGTCTTGCAACCATGTGGTCATCAGATGCTTCTGAGCCGCGCCTTTCAAAGTGCTGTTTCCCAAGAGGGCTGCACTGCCTATTGCCGGCCCCAGAATGAGTGCTCCAGCCGGACCGATGGCGATTAGACCGATCCAAGCACCGGCCTTACCGCCAACAAGGGCCAACGCTCCTCGGGACGCGCCGTCGAGAAGGAGCCAGGCAGGTAGGTCCGAAATCGGGACCCGCCCCTGCATGACTTCCAGCCCCCCTCGCAAGGCACTGATCGAGAGCGCAAACTGCAAAATATCAGGGTCGGCAAGATCTGCTGCATGGCCGAGCGTTTCGGCAATCTGTTCTTCCAGAGTTTCAATTTCGAAACCTGGCACCGTGGTCACGAGGTGTGCCCACGGCGCGTCGCTTTGGGCTGCTTTCTCGGCGAGTGCGGCATTGGCTATAACAGGAATATCTGGATATTTTTCAAAGTGCTCGGTCAAGTTGGAAAGTGCCGTGCCACACTTCACCTGCACAGGTTGGCCATCGACGAGAAGATCGAGCCCCGGCGTATTACTTGCTTCGGCGAGGTTGACATCGTGGCCGTCTGCGATCAGTTGATCCATCACGAGGCGCTCAGCTGTATATCCCCGCAAAGACCAACTGGCTCCTGGGATTAAGAATTCGTTGGCTCGGCATGCAAAAGCAATGGGATTCCCGAGATCCTCAGATCGGGAAAAATCAGCGGCCATCATAACGTTGTGGTCGACCGCAGCCGCATGCCAGATCATCTCACCAGCCGTCATGCCAAAGGTCATTGATGCGTCGGTGACATCAGTTGACATCCTCTTCGTTTCCCATGGCTCGGGTGGAGCACCGGCTGCGGCGGGCAATGGCCCAGAAAGCTTCGTGGTTAGGGTGCTTAATCTTCGTCGCATTGCAGATCGATCTGTCGCTGACATCCAGCGAAGCGCGTCTGAGGCGGTCCGATCAAGGGCGCGCATGTCCGTCAAAAACTGCTCAAGGCCTATGTCTCTGTTTTGCGTGCCTTGAGCTGCCAACATAACCCCGAGGCGGGATGCGACTTGGCTACGAACAACCCGAGATCCACGTCCCATCCCGATCCAGCCAAGCGCTGCGACACCAGCGAAGACCGTTACTGGGTTTATCAAGGTTGCCAGAAGGGAAACTAATGCAGGTCCGCTGACCATGGGAATGAAAGCACTCAGTTGAGCTGCTATAATATATGGAAAGAAGCCCGCATTCGCGACGACTGCGGCACCACCCACCCAGACTCCACCAGCGGCTATGGCCGTGCGTGCTTTTGTTTGTCCTTCCCGAAGTGCCTTGACGATTTCGGGATCGGCGTTTTGAGCAACGGAATCTACGACTGCGTCATCGGCCAGCAGCGCAAGCAATTCTTCCGCTACAATTTCCGGAAAAGGCATAGGACTTTCTGCTCTCACCGTGGTTTTTACGGCTTTCCAATATCCTGCTGTTTTGCTTCCTATTCGACCAATGAGATCAGCATCGGATTTTTCTTGTACGGTCTTTCCATGTCGTAACTTGATCGATGGCGTCAATCTTTCAGCGGCTCTTACCGCAAATGCAGAGGCTGTTTTGGTTGCGGCCCTCGTTGAGAGGGGCGGTTCCGAGGGGACCGCCATTGCTTCTGTAAATCGTGTCCATAATCGAAAACGCAAGTCACCGTTGGTCGCCGAACTTTTGAACAGACCATCTTGAGCGGCTTGAAGTTGATTGACAGCAAAGTCTTGGCTCATCCCAAGCTGAGCGCCAATGCCAGCAACTGCACCCTTTGCGAGAAAAAGTCCGTCCACGCATTCGATGAGGGCAATCATCTGACAAATTTCAGTTCGTCTGAGCGTACCGATGCCCGAAAGTATGTCGACGGGCCGGACGATAGGGTTTGCAATGGGATCTGTTGTAATGTCGCTGACAGTGCGCCTCACAAAGCAGGAATGCAATTGCCCAGAATGAAAACTCAAGTCAAAGTTTGTCATCTTCGGACAGCAGCCAACTGTCCGAACTGTCGGCCCATACCGGACACTAGTGAATTTTGCGGCGAATGACCGGATTGAGCCCAAATTACCGGATGAAGCGGATTTCACGAATGGTCAAAGATGAACCCTTTGTGTCATGTGAGTTAACAAATCAGGCAAACCAATTCCAGCAACGCGCGGCGCAGGTGACTGGATCTATCGTTTCAACTGAAAGGGCACTTTTCATGTCGTCATAAACCTCGACCATTCCCGCGCATCCTAGAATGATGGCAGAAACCCCGTCCGAGCTTTGGGCCTGAAGCGCCTCTGACTTGACGATCTCAGAGGCTTTGTCTGGCGCTGCGTCTAACTCCAAAACGGGCACTTCGGACGCGCGCACTTTTGACAAGAACGGGTCAAGACCCGAGCGCCGGATGTTGTCTTCGATCACCGGAACCGAAACGGAGAGTGTGGTCACAACGCTGAAATGCCAGTTCCGTAGGGCAGCATAGTGATACGCGGCTTGGCCGATGCCGATGACGGGACAGTCGGCACATGCGACGGCTTCAGAGAGTGCAGTATCGTCAAAACAGCCAATGATGATACCATCTGCACCAGATTTTGAAGCCTGCTTAACGAGCCGGAGCAGTGGCTCGGTCGCGTCCTCTCCGTCCTTTGGTCCTTGGATGGCGGGTGGTCCATCGTGTGATGTCCAGCCTTCAAAACTATGTTGAGGCGCAGCGCTGCGCGCTTGTGCCAGCATGGCTTCTGTCATTGAGACTGTGCTGTTGGGATTGATGATGATGATCCTCATCAGACCATCCCTTTGCCCGCGTCTGATCCCGCGCGGGCCCTTTTGCGATTCATCAGCCAGGCCACCAGCAGGAACACGCCAATTACGAGCAGGGAAAAGACCGTTGTTAGCGTGCCCAATGCGAAAAGAACGGGGGTCGTGACGTTGGTTGTCATGCCAAAGATTTCGAGAGGTAACGTGTTGTAGCTGCCTGCCGTCAGAAGTGTTCGGGCAAATTCGTCGTAACTGAGGGTGAAACCAAAGAGCGCGACGCCGATTAAGGATGGCGCAATGATGGGCAGCACGACGTGGCGGATGACCTGCCATGGGCTTGCGCCCAGATCTCGGGCGGCTTCCTCAAAGGATTTGTCAAAGCGGTTGAAGACGGCGAACATGATCAAAAGACCAAAAGGTAGGGTCCATGTGAGTTGTGCTCCAAATCCCGATGTGGACCAATGCACCGGCAAGCCGGATTGCGACCAGATTAGGCCAACGCCAAGCGAGATCAGGATCGACGGTATCACCAGAGAGGCAATGATCAGGTAGAACAGGAGCGCCGACCCCGCAAAACGCTTTCGAAAGGCCAAGCCCCCCATGACCGAGACCACGACCGTCGTGATCATGACCATCAGCCCAAGCACGAGCGAACGGCTGAACGAGCCCCAAATATCGCCAACGGCTTGTTGTTCAAAAAGGTCTCGGAACCAGTGCAGAGAGACACCTCGCATTGGAAATGTTAATCCTCCTCCGGGGCCTTGGAAAGACAGGATGCCGATTGTCAGTGTCGGTCCATAGAGGAAAATCAGAAACACCACGAAGAAGGCTGTCAGGACGTAAAAAGATCTGGGACGCGGCTCCATGCTCAGAGCTCCTTGCGAATATCGACAAAACGTAGAAGCGTTCCAATCAGAAGCAGGACCGTGATCAAAAGGATCACAGCCGTTGCAGATGCCGAAGGGTATTGCAACAGCGCGATGTCATTCTGGATCAAACGCCCCATGTTGGCGGATTGAGATCCGCTCATGAACCGCACTGTGATGAAATCGCCCATAACCAGGGCAACCACAAAGATTGTGCCGATCATAATGCCCGACTTGGTCAGGGGAATGATCACATGCCGAAGCGTCTGCCAACCCGTGGCGCCAGAGTCCGCGGCAGCCTCGATCAAGGATTTGTCGATGCGCATCATCGTGTTGAAGATCGGCACGACCATAAAGAGCGTATAAAGATGCACAAAGGCCAGAATGACGCTGAAGTCGCTAAAGAGCAGCCATTCAAGTGGCTCGTCAATGACGCCCATTGAAATCAAGGTCGAGTTGGCAATCCCATTGCGCCCCAAAAATGGGATCCAAGAGATCATTCGGATAATATTGGAGGTCAAAAACGGGATCGTGCACAGCAAAAACAAGGCAATTTGCCAAGTTAGGCTGCGAATATGAAAGGCCAGATAATAGGCCACGGCAAATCCGATCAGAAGCGTGAAAGCCCAGGTGATCGCGGCATATTTGAACGTGTTGAAAAAGACCCGATAGGTTACATCAGAGGTCAGCAGGAATTCATAATTGTCCAACAGAATCGCTGGATAGATTGACCATTCTGTCGCGCCCCAAAAGCTGACGACAAAGATCATTGCGATTGGAAGCACCAGGAAAACCAGCAGCACCAGCGACAGCGGAGCCGCTAGGAGCCATCCTATAACTGAGTTGTTGCGCAAATCTGCCTCTGCCGTCTTAGTCGAAAGTCTTAAGTGCCGGAGGGCCAAAGCCCTCCGGCGCGCATCGCTTAGGCCGCGATGAACTCGTTCCATTTGCGAACCATGTACTGGTTCTCGTCCATGACAGAGTTCCAGCAGACAACAGACCCCATACGATCCAGGAAGGAACCGCCATCGCGGACTTCGCCAGGGCCAGCCAGCTTCGCGCCTGTCGGGGAAACGATGTCGCCTTTGGACTCTTTGCCCTCGTACCAGTAGCCCCATTCGTCCTCTGACATGAATTCCTTGGAGGTGGTTGGTACAGCAGAGTAATAGCCCTGACGCATCAGATAGCCGCCGACCCAACCGGACAGATACCAGTTGATGTATTCATAGGCTGCATCAAGCTCCATGCCCGACAGTGATGCGGACAGACCCAGACCGCCGCCCCAAGAGCGATAGCCTTCTTCCAGTGGCTGATAAACGCATGGGATGCCTTGCGAACGCACGGCTGTGATCGCAGGCGACCACATGGACTGGATCACAACTTCACCGGACGCCATCAGGTTCACGGATTCGTCAAAGGATTTCCAGAACGCTCGGAACTGGCCGTTTTTCTTCGCTTCAGTGAAGATGCCCAGAGTCAGGTCAATCTCTTCTTTGGTCATGTTGCCCTTGTCTGGGTAGGTGTACTCACCCATGGACTCAACGACCAGAGCCATGTCCATGATGCCGATAGACGAGATATCAAGAATCGATGCCTTGCCTTTGAATTCAGGGTTCAAAAGTTCAGACCAGTTGTTGATCGGGCGGCCGATCAGATCTGGACGAATACCCAGCGTATCCGCGTTGTAGATCGTTGGGATCAGGGTCATCCAACCGGATTCTTCCTGCACGAACTCGGTGCCATCAACGCCGGTGGTGAAGCCAACGGTGTGTGGCGCGGTGCCTTGAGCGATAGTGCTCTCAGGTGTCAACAGACCGCTGCGGAAAGTGCCCGCGATGTTGTCGTATTGCGCGATCTTGGAAGTGTCCATCGCCTGCAGGTTGCCCGCAGCCCAGACTTTTTTACAGATAAAATACTCGATATCTGCGATGTCAAAGCTGTTGGGCTGGGTGGCCGCGCGCTGTGTTACGCTGTCTGTATCCAGCGCTGTCATTTCCAGATTAAAGCCCAAATCCTCTTTGACTTTCAGGGCCACATCATTCAGGTTCGAAACCCCGGTACCGAACTGGCGCAAGGTGATGTTTTTCGTCTCTTGTCCCCATACCATAGGAGCCGGAAGCGCGGCGGCCGCCACCGCCGCGCCACCTGCCTTAAGCATGGCTCGGCGAGAATAGCGTACTTTTGAAATCGTTGTCATGTTTCGTCCTCTTCTGTTGAACTTATCTTTATCCAGCCAAAGCGTGTGCAGCCTCAGCCTCCCAGTCGAGGCCGATGGCCTCTCCCAACTCCTTCGGATTGCCGAAGAATTCTTTGTCAGACAGCAGTGCGGTGACCTCTTGTTCGCCAGGAACGGAAGCGGTCAGCGCAACATGTGTGCCTTGATATTCGATGTTTGTGATGGTTCCCGGCAGCTTTGCCGCCTTGTCTGTTGTCACTTTCAAAGCATCCGAGCGAACAGCGACCAGGCCTTTGGGCATTGCCACCACGTTGTGTGACCCCAAGAAGCGCGCCACGAATGTTGTTTTGGGTGCGTCAAAAACTGAACGCGTCTTGCCCGCTTGCTCAATCTTCGCGTTGTTCATCACGACGATTTCGTCCGCAAGCGCCAATGCCTCATCCTGACCATGTGTGACATGGACGAAGGTAATGCCGAGTTCGCGTTGTAGCTTCTTTAGTTCAGCGCGCATACGAATCCGCAAAAATGGGTCGAGCGCTGACAAGGGTTCGTCCAAAAGCAATACGTCAGGCTTTGTAATCAACGCGCGCGCTAAAGCAGCCCGTTGTTGCTGGCCGCCGGACAATTGTGCGGGCAATCGGTCCGCCATGGCCGTCATATCGACAAGTTCCAACAGCTCATGCGCACGGGCATTGCGCGTGATTTTGTCGACCCCCTTCATTTTCAGGCTGAAGGCCACGTTATCGCGTACGCTCAGATGCGGAAACAAGGCGTAATTCTGAAACATCATCGCGGTGCCCCGTTTTGCAGGCGGGCGGTCCGAGATGTCTCGGCCTCCAAGCGTGATAGACCCATCAGACACTGTTTCATGTCCGGCAATCATCCGCAGCGTGGACGATTTTCCGCACCCAGATGGCCCCAAAAGACAGGCATAGGTGCCCGCGCTGAAGTGATAGCTGATCGCGTCGACCGCGACCGTCGCACCGTAGCGCTTCGTCAGGCTGATCAGTTCAAGGTCGATCTTCTGGTTCATGTTACCCTCTCATCCGTGCTCTAACGCTGCGCCAAACATCGTCGGCGCACCAAGATGTTTCAGGTTTTTGGATGTGCGCCTGAAAGAAATGTGCCCGATTTTTATGTGATTTGAGAAAAGTTGTGTAAAAAATAGGCATACATTGTATACGATTTAAAACTTCATTGTGCGCACCTTGTGCATCACGCCTTGCAGGTGCAGCTCTGTGGATGGAGGTGTCACGTGACGATCAAATTGAAATCGAAAACCGCAACGGCAGACGAGATCGCGCTTCAATTGACGGAGGCCATTCACACACATCGGCTCAATCCAGGTGCAAAATTACGCGAAGATGAGATCTGCGATATTTTTCAGGTTAGCCGCACAATTGTCCGGCAATCCCTGCACTCGCTGCAACACAAAGGTCTGGTCACAATTTTACGCAACAAAGGTGCGTTTGTTGCCAAGCCGACCCTAAAGGAGGCGCGCGAAGTGTTTGAAGCGCGATCCTTGATAGAACCAGCTATGGCTCGTGCGGCGGCGTTGCGCGCCACGCCAGAAGATGTTGCTTTTCTGGAAGACCACATGAAAGCAGAGAAAGACGCGTTGGACCGCGAAGAGGTGGGGGAAGCGTTAAGACTGTCCGGCGATTTTCACGTACAAATCGCTCGGATTGCCGACCATAACTTGATAGAAGCTCTATTAGCACAACTGGTCGCCCGGTCTGCATTGATCATCGCGCTGTATTGGCGTCGCCGGAATGCCCTGTCAGATAGCTCTTCGCATCTGGGGCTGGTCAACGCCCTTCGTGACCGCGACGCAGATGGAGCAGAAGAGATCATGAAAGGCCATCTTCTTGACCTTTTGATGCAACTGGACCTTCGCGATAGCCCAACTGGCCCTGTCTCCCTGAAAGACGCGCTGAAAAAATGACGACGTACCGGACAGCGAAATTCAGCGAACTGCCTTTGATCCTAGACTGGGCCGCCGATGAGGGCTGGAACCCCGGATTAGAAGATGCAGAAGTTTTCTTTGCGGCCGACTCAGCGGGATTCTTTGTGGCTGTTGATCCGCAGGACAAACCCATCGCATCCATCTCTGTCGTCAACCACACAGCCGATTTCGCCTTCCTAGGGTTATACATCGTGCGGCAGGAGTTTCGCGGGCGCGGTGTCGGGCTTGGACTATGGAAGCAAGCATTAAAACATGCTGGCTCCAGAACGGTGGGACTTGATGGAGTGGAAGCGCAGCAAAACAACTATCGCGCATCAGGGTTTGTTTACGCGGGAACAACGACGCGATTTACCGGACTCTTAACAGAACGAGCGAGCCGGGAAATTCAAGTAGCTGACCCGCGGGAGATCCCGACCTTGATCCAAATGGAAGCGGCTGCATCCGGCGTTTCAAAACCCAACTACCTTCGCCCATGGCTCACGAGGAGCAGTACAAGAACCACCTTCGCAAAACGCGAAAACAGCGCTAGCGTTGGCTTTTGCACCATCCGTCGATGCCAAACGGGGGCTAAGATCGGCCCGCTTGTCGCGCCGAACATTGACGTCGCACGCGAGCTAATTGCGCATGCGGCCCAAGGTATCGACGGGCCAATAAGTATGGATGTACCGGAAACGTCAACAGCGCTAACTGAGCTTTGTAAAACAATGGGTTGGCAACCTTGCTTCAACACCGCGCGGATGTATAAACGAGAATTCGGTGCGTCCGGACATAATTGCTTCGCAGTCACCAGCTTAGAGCTGGGTTAGCGGTGGAAATTCGCGCCTTCGGTTAGCGCTACCGAATGGTATCAATGAAAAGAAAGCAGTATTACTAAGTTTTCATAGAAACGACGGCTTTGTCCGCATCTCCGACGTCGGTCCTGAGTGCAGAGAATGGCCGTTTTCCGTCATCTTGAGGCCAATTCTCCCCCATCTCCCGTTACTGGTACCTATTAGGATACCCACGTACGGAGGGAGCTACAGACAGCGCCTCCGAGCGAGGCCTTCGGAGAGCCCCAAGAGAAGGCCACAGCAGCCACAGAGAAGGCCAGAGAGACGTCCTAGGGTATGGCTGGGATGTCGTTGCGCCCCACCCAGAAAGTTCGCCTACGGCTCCCTAGAACAGCCTGTACCCAGCCCGAGAAATGCCCCCGAAAGTGCCCCAGTTTGCTACCTGCTGCAGGAAAGCCGAAGAACGCTATCGAGAAGCAAGGTATCCTACCACCCCAGCCATCTTCCTTTCTTGAGTGTTTGCTAGGTGCGGTCAGGCCGTAGTGGCCCAGAATGCCCCCGAAAATGCCCCTGTTCGGGTGTGGCGGGTATCCCCACCAGAACACCCAGCGCGCCTCACTCACGAGGTAGCAAGGCGTGATCCACTCCGTAGGCCGCTCTGCTCCAATCGTCATGCTTGTTGTCCCGGCGATCCCCCCGTGTGAGGTGATGTGGGTTGATGCAGGTGCGGTTATGGCACACTATTCGGCGGCAATTTCATGTCCAATCGATCTTGATGATTTTGGACTTTTTAGAACCAAGCGTAGCAGAGGCGGTACCGTGAGCAGCGTCAAAACGGCCGACATCGACAATCCACCAACGACCACGGCTCCAAGGCCGCGATAAAGTTCAGATCCCGCGCCGGGGAATATCACCAATGGCAACATCCCGAAAACAGAAGTTAGCGTGGACATAAAGATAGGACGGATTCGGTTTTGTGTCGCCTCTTGAATTGCGACTATCGGCGGCATGCCATCTTCGCGCAAGTGATACAATGACTGGTGCACAATCAGGATCGCATTGTTCACCACAATTCCTACGAGTATAACAAAACCCAAAAGAGTAAGCATATCCAAAGGTTGAGTTTGGTACAGGTTGAGAACTGCCAACCCGCCGACTCCACCTGCTGCTGCAATTGGAACCGAAATCATTACGACTAGTGGCAAAAGGAAGGATTCAAACAAAATGGCCATGACCAAAAAAATGATGATCGCTGCCACCAATAGATTGATTTGAATCGCATTCCAGGTTTGCGAAAGTTGGTCGGCTGTACCCGAAACAGATAACTGAACACCAGGAGGTAATCCCTGAGAGCGCAATACATCGATCACTTCTGTTTCAAGTAGTTCAACAGCAGCCTCCAGGGGAAGCGCGTCCGACGGTCGAACTTCCAGCGTCACAGTCCTTAATCGTTCGCGGTGTAGTATTTCGGTAGGACCGGCGGTAAGGCGTATCTCTGCGAGCTCTGAGACTGGCACAATTTGTCCCGATGGCGTAACCACCGGGAAAGCGCCTACATCCTGGGTCTGCTGAGCCCCTGAGTCGCCTTGATTGCCCAACAAAGTCAAGTCGAGGCGTCGGTTTCCCACGTTTATTTCTGCAATGCGAACACCATCGTTGTAGGCGTCAACTGTGGTGGCGAGCGCTTCAGTTGAAAGACCCGCATCTGCCAACCGCATTCTGTCAGGTATCAAGCGCACTTCTGGTGCTCCGAGTTCTAGACCAGGTATCGGGCGAAACTGATGACCTTCTCTTCTTGGCAGCAGGCTTGAAACAATGCCAGCCGCGCGCCCTGCCACCCCAAGGATATCCTCAAGCTCGTTTCCAGAAACGTTGAGTTCTATTGTGCGGCCTCCGCCGACGCCGCGCCCAAAAAGAGACGGCTGTGTCATGAAGCCAAATGTTCCCGGTTCTGCAAAGATAGGGCGCGACAGAATTGGTATGAGTTCTGAAACGCGTTCACCGTCTACAGCCGCTGCCCCTACAAAACTGTTACCTGGAGTCGCGACAAAGAAGAAACTATCTAGAGTCGGCAATCCCTTTGCGGTCTCGGTTGCCTCACGTGCGTCCCACAGTGGTTTCGCGACGGCTTCTATTCGTTCCGCGATCGATTCAGTTGTCTCAAGGTTATAGCCTGGTGGCGGTATCAATAAACCGAACACTAGGTTGCGGTTTCCTTCAGGCAAGTATTCCAGCTTTGGAAGAAATGCCCAGGCCAATGTTGCAGCACCTCCCGCGATCCCGGCGACCATGGCCAGTCCTACTGCGCGATATCGAACCGTCAGTCGGACATACAACATGATAAACCAAAGAAATGCTCTGCCAAAATCATCAATTCCAAAAAGTTTGCGCGACGGTTGATCAGTGGTCGACAAAATTCGTGCGGAAAGCGCTGGAATTACTGTCACGGCCACAATGAGGGAAAGTACAACTGACACAGAAATCGCAACTGCGATGTCTCTAAAAAGCTGACCTGCTTCGAGTTCCATAATGAGAATTGGAATAAAAACCAATACCGTTGTCAAAGCGGACACTAGGATCGCTCCCCAAACCTGTCGGGCACCTTCAAAGGCTGCATCTTTGCGAGATAATCCTTTCTCGCGCAGTCTGTAGACGTTCTCGAGTACGACAATCGCCGCATCCACAATCATGCCGATGGCAAATGCAATGCCAGCCAAAGAAATGACATTTAGCGTTCGCCCGGTTGCAGCCATTGCAACAAACGTCGCCACTATCGAAACGGGAATGGCTAGCGAAATAACTACAGTGGCCCGAGGACTTCTAAGAAAAATCAACAAAACAATCGCAGCAAGTAGGCCACCGATCCATATGTTCTGAGTAACGAGATCTATCGCCCCCTCGATGTAAACGGTCTCATCATAGATTTGTTCCATGACTAAACCGGCTTCGGCGACAGGGCCGGCCGCCAGCCCGGTCAGCACGTTTTTCACATCTGCCATAGTGACGATAACGTTCGCACCCTGCTCCCGTATAATGTTGAACGCGAGGCCCGGATCGCCGCGAAAGCGCAGGCTTGCTGTAGAATCTTTGTATGAAAAATTGACGTCCGCGATGTCTCCCACAGTCATGCGCGCGCGAGTTCCTAGCCGCCCTTGACTATCAGATCGAAGAACAACGCTCTCTATTGATTCAATGGTGTCGAGACTGCCTTCGGCGCGCACAACATAGCGCCGCTTACCCTCGTCAATGTCCCCCGCAGAGAGTGAGATGTTTTCTGCACGTAGTTGCCGAACGACCTCAGGTATCGTCAGCCCAAAACGCGCAAGCTCTTCAGGACTAATCACGATTTGAAGCTCACGCTCCACGCCACCAAAAACGTTAACCAACGAAACACCTTCAACGCGTTCGATGCGTGATTTGATCACATCCTCCATAAAGTCGCCATATTCCGGTAGCGGCCGATTGTTTCCCTCAGCCGCTCGGAGTGTAACCCATGCAATAGGGCTGTCATCTGCACCGGAAGTGTTGAGCGTCGGTTCACCTGCTTCGGCGGGATACCCCGAAACGCGGTCAAGTCGGTTCGAAACAAGCAGAAGAACATCGCCCATATCAGAGCCAACTGCGAACTCGAGCGTGACTTCGCCGCGACCCGACCGTGACCTACTGGACATCCGATTTAGCCCTTCAAGTCCCCGGAATGCGTCTTCTTGCGGGTTTACAATTTCTCGTTCAACCTCGGCTGGTGCCGCGCCGGGCCATGGTGTCTGCACCACAACTACCGGCTTTCTAACGTCAGGCGCGAGCTGGACAGGGATGCGAGTCAACGCAAGCATGCCGAAAAGGATAGACATCGCAACAACTGCAATCACTGCGACAGGGCGTTCAATTGCAAACTTGATCGGGTTCATATTGAGTCCCTCTGAGTATTCGGAATAGTACGTCCTCAGCCGCTGGTATCTACGGCAGCCTGCTGGTCGGGTTTTGGACTTTCGCTGGCTAAACCTGACCCAGGACGGCCGCTGCGCACTGGTGCTGCATCGGTCGGACGAGGCGCGATTTCCTGTCCTGGCCTTAGGCGCTCGTTTCCGCGGATGACCACGACATCGCCTTCTGATATACCCGACAACACTTCATACCGATCGCCCAATGCACTTCCAATTTGAATTGGGCGAGGTAATGCTTTTCCGTCCACCGCCAGAAAGACTTGCCAACCACCACGTGCTCTGATCAGAGCGTCCTTTGGAACGGCTGTGACGTCACGCGGTGCGCTGATTGGAATATTAAGCGTAACTGACTGACCGGCTGCCAGCGTTCCTTCCTTCGAAACAACGTCAAAAACTACCGGGCGTGTTCTGGTCGCTGAGAATTCAGTTGGAAGCGTTGCCCTTAGCTTCAACACCATGTCCCCACCTGCATCGGTGTAAGCCTCTACATTTGTGCCTTCTTGCAAAGCGTCTACATATCGCGCTGGCACATTTGCTTCTACTTCGACGCCATCGATGTCGATTAAACGAGCCACCTCGGTCCCAGAAGACAAAAACTCTCCAACTTCTGTACCGACAGCAATTACGACCCCGTCAAAAGGAGCCTTCACGGTCGAATTATCGAGATCGTATGCGGCGCGCCTCAGAGCAACTTTAGCCGCGGTCACTCGCGTTTCGGCCTCTGTGAGCGCGCCAACAGCAACCGCAAGTGCACTTTGTCGCTCCTCGTAGACTGCGTCCGAAATAATTGAGTTAGAGCGGAGGTTGACGGCACGTTGGTATGCAGTTCGAGCGTTCTGAACCTGAATTTCAGAAGTTGACGCTGCTGCCTCAGCAACGGCAAGTTCTGCTTGTGCAATCGCCACTTGAATATCAAGGAGCTCGCTATCTATCGCGGCAAGAATTTCGCCCTCGATAACGCGATCGCCAACTCTTACTGAAACCGCATCCGCAACACCTGCGATGCGTGTGGCAACCCTGCTTTCCCGTCTCGCGATAAGCTCGCCAAAAACGGATACTGTTTCTGCGAAGCGTTCTATTTTTACGGTATCCGTTATTACTCCTGCAGGGCGGCCTTGGGCAGCAACAGAAGCCGCGCTGAGTGTAGCAGATGCGGTGAGTAGTGCGAAGATGGGGCGAATTATGTGATAGAGCATGCACTTTATACGTGTGGAGGCGGTTACTAGATCAAACACAATAATTTGGTTTCTTCCACTGATGGCTATTCGCCGCAGTGGTTGCTTACTAGCGAACTCAGTAGCCGTAGATGTTTCTCGCGGCACGGCAATCAGTAGGATTTTGGATCAGGGCTGACTCGACAGTCGATTGTGGCCAGGCTTCAAACACGCGGCGAGCCTCAATACCCTCCACGGATTTGATCTAGGCAAATTTTAGAAGCGTTGCTTCCTATGTCCCGTGAGTGAGGCGCGCTGGGTGTTCTGGTGGGGATACCCGCCACACCCGAACAGGGGCATTTTCGGGGGCATTCTGG
>JABSOU010000075.1 GCA_013215215.1 Cognatishimia sp.
GCAAAGTTCGCCTGCGCGAAGCTATTGCCAAGATCACCCTGAACCGCTCCGCCGAGCCACTCAAAATAGCGCGTCACCGGAGGCTTATCGAGCCCGAGATCCTGACGGATTGCCGCGACCGCTTCGGGCGTCGCCCCCTGGCCCAAGATGGCCTGCGCAAAGTCTCCGGGCAGCATATTGACCGCTGCGAAGATGACGATGGACACAACAAACAGCGTAAGCACACCTAAGGCCAAACGCTGTGCGATAATTCGTAAAATAGAGGCCAATGGTCCTCACCTGGTTGGGTCTTGTTTTTTGTTAAGAACCATCGTGAGTTGAGGATGTCTGGCTGTAAAGCGTGTAAAAATGAAATCAGAGAAAATCTTGTGTGTTGACGGCTGTTTAACCGCAACAGCTTGCTTCGCTTGTACAGTTTAGACAAATTCGACTATTTTTTGGTCATATACATTGCTAAATCTGGACTTACGTCCGAGCAAGGGAATCCATAGTTCTGACCAATTCAGCACTGATGCCCGGTTCCGACAACGCGTGGCCTGCATCGCGGATAATGCTGAGATGCGCGCCGGGCCAGAGATCCGCGATTTTCTGCGCCGTGTGCGGCGGGCAGATCATGTCATAGCGCCCCTGAACGATATAGCCGGGAATATGTGCGATCTTGTCCATATTCTCAAAGATCTGGCCGTCTTTCTCCAGGAAGCCCGCATTGATGAAGTAATGGTTTTCCAGCCGCGAAAACGCATGTGCGTATTCCGCAGGGGGGGTCGCCGTACTTCCATCTGAATAGACAGAGGCCAGTGCGTTTTCCCAAGCGGCCCAGGACCGGGCATAGGACACCTCGGTCGTTCGGTCTCCGCCAAAGAGACGTTTGTGATAAGCCGCGATCATATCGCCGCGTTCGGCTTCGGGAATTCTATCCGCAAATTTCGCCCAAGTCTCTGGGAAAAACTGCGCAGCCCCGCCTCCATAAAACCAGTCCAACTCGGCGCGGGTCATCGCAAAGACGCCACGCAAAACAAGGGCCGTTGGCCGGTCTGGATGAGTTTGGGCATAAAGCAAGGCAAGCGTCGCCCCCCAGCTGCCGCCAAACACCACCCATTGATCAATGCCCAGCGCGGCCCGGATCCGTTCGATATCCGCGATCAGATGCCAGGTCGTGTTGTTCTCAATCGAAGCATGCGGCTTTGACCGCCCACAGCCTCGCTGATCAAACAGAACCACGCGATAGACCTCGGGATCGAAATAGCGCCGCATGGTCGGGCTACAGCCGCCGCCGGGGCCTCCGTGGAACACCACGACAGGCGTGCCATTTGGATTGCCGGATTGCTCGACATAGATCTGATGACCATCGCCCATATCCATCATGCGCTGATCGAAGGGCTCGATCGGCGGGTAAAGGAACGAAACTGCGCGCTTTTGACCTGAATGTTTGTCCATAGTGACACTATATAGTAACTCGCGCACAAAAGATCATATGGAGATCAGAATGCAACCCGAGTTGAACACTGTTGACCCCGCAGAAGTCGCCAAATTCGAAGCCATGGCAGCGGAATGGTGGGATCCCAAAGGCAAGTTCAAACCTTTGCATATGCTGAATCCCTGTCGTCTGGACTATATCACATCGCAAATCGCGGCGGAGTATGGGCGCGACTTGGGATCCGAGCGTCCTTTCGAGGGCCTAACAATCCTGGACATCGGCTGCGGCGGAGGCTTGCTCAGCGAACCCATGGCCCGCCTTGGTGCGACCGTCGTCGGTGCAGATGCCGCCGAGCGTAATATTCCCGTTGCCAAGGTACATGCCGAGCAGTCCGGCCTGACCATCGACTACCGTCACACCACCGCCGAAGCCATCGCCGAAGCGGGCGAGCGCTTTAATATCGTTTTGAACATGGAAGTCGTCGAGCATGTGGCTGATCCGCAAGAATTCCTGACCTGCTGTCAGACCCTTCTGAAACCCGGTGGGATCATGATTTGCTCGACACTGAACCGCAATCCCAAGAGCTTTGTCATGGGCATCATCGGCGCGGAATATATCATGCGCTGGTTGCCCAAAGGCACGCATGAATGGAGCAAGTTCATAACGCCCGATGAACTCTATGGCTTTCTGGAAAAAGGTGGTCTGACGCCTGTGGATCGCAAAGGGTTTGTGTTCAATCCGATCACTTGGGGCTGGTCGATCTCAGATCGCGATCTCAGTGTGAACTACGTGACCACCAGCCAAAAACCTGCGTGATCTACTCGGTCACACAGGCCTCAGCCTCATAGTCATACCGCCCGCCCTGCTCCACGCAGGCGTCTACCGCGGCTGTGTGCTAGATCGTAGGGATCGTATAAACAAGAATGAACACGACAGCGGCCCCAACCGCCACAAGGTTCATGGATTTCTTGCGGCCGGGCGTCACCCGTCGGCCTCCAGTTTAACCCGCAATTCCCGCAGGATCGGCAATGCAGAGCGCACGCGGTGCTCTCCAATATCCAGAACCACTTCGGAAATGATCGGCGCGATATTGGCCAGCGCCGCATCCCGCGCGCGCCGCCCGGCTGGGCTGATCGTCACCAATTTTCGCCGCGCATCATCCCAATCTGGCCGAATATGCACGTTGCCCGCCGCTTCAAGTTTCGCAAGCGTATTGGTCATCGCCCCCCGTGTCACATGAAAGCTTTTGGCCAATTGCGCGGGTGTCCGTTCGTTGCCGGAATGCGCCAGATGATTGAGCACGGAAAAATGCGACAGCTCCATGCCCTTGGGCAGCGCCTTAGACAGACGGCTGCGCGCCAATTGATCCGCCATCAGGATCTCGCTGAACAGCGAAACCGCCAGCGCATCGGTGTCATTTTGCGATTGGGCCATCAAATTCCGTTCCGTGAGTCAGCGAAGGCACACGACGACGCGCCTCGGCCACTTGGTCGCGGTCAAGATCTACATATAGGGTCTCTGGATCAACCCCTGCCTCGGCAACAATTTCACCCCAGGGCGCGACGACCAGAGAATGCCCATAGGTTTTGCGCTTTGGCGCGTTTTCTCCGCATTGGCCGGGCGCGAGGATCCAGCATCCGGTTTCAATCGCCCGCGCGCGCAACAAAACATGCCAATGGGCCGCCCCAGTGACCCGCGAGAAAGCCGCTGGGACCGTGATCACCTCGGCGCCAGCCTGGGCCAAACGGGCGTGTAGGCTAGGAAACCTGACGTCGTAACAGATGGTCAGGCCGATCTTGGCAAAAGGCGTCTGCGCCACCACCGCCTGCGCGCCGGGTCGGTACCCAGCGGATTCGCGGTAGGTTTCTTCCGCACTCACCTGCACGTCAAACATATGGATCTTGTCATAACGCGCACGGATCTCGCCCTCGGGATCGATCAAAAACTGTCGGTTGGCAAAGCGCCCGTCAGGATCGCCGGTCTTAAGCGCCAAAGACCCGATGGTCAGCCAAATCCCATGCTCCCGCGCAGACTCCCGCAACCCAGCCAGCGTTGCATCGTCTTCTTCAAGCTGCAGAACAGAATTTTGATGCGACCGACTGGCCGACACGCAATTGGACACCTCAGGCGTCAGCACATAGCCAGCCCCGTATCCAGCAGCCTCAGAAATGCGCGCCTGCAGCATCGCGAGGTTCGCGACAGGGTCCTCAGAAGAGGTGATCTGCAGAAGCGCGGCTTTCATGTCTAGGCCAGCATCCCATCCAATTTACCACTGCGTTCCAGCGCCATCAGATCGTCGCAACCACCGATGTGGTCCCCGCCGATAAAGATCTGCGGAAATGTGCTGCGGCCCCCAGAGCGTTGCACCATTTCAGGTTTGCGCTCGGGGTTGTCCCAGACCTTAACCTCGACATAAGCCACCGATTTCCGGTCGAGCAGAGACTTTGCAGCGGAACAAAACCCACACATCGGGCGCGTATAAATTTCTACGTTTTTCATATTCGTCATCCTAGCTGACAGTGTCTTGCGCGATTTAAGGATTCATTGCAACGCGCGCCAGAGTGATAACGTCAATTTTCCGTGGGCGGGCGGGCGCAAGGGCCAATGCCGCGGCTTCCAAGGTGGCACCCGATGTCATGACATCATCAACCAAAAGAACCGACCGCCCTTGGATCCTTGCCGCCCGTTTCTGATTGAGAACAATCGCGCCTTTTATAGCCTCAAGCCGCGCCTCACGATCCCCTTTCAGAGGGAGGGTCGCCCGGGTTCGCAGCAAAGCATCCGGACAATGGGGCACATCCAATTGCTTTGCCAAAGCGCCGGAAAGCAGAGCCGCCTGATTATATTTGCGTTTCAAAAGCCTGCGCCAATGCAGCGGTACCGGCACCAAAATCGTGTCCTCACAAACCAACGCCTGCGCCTTTCGCGCCATCCATCCCGCCATAGGACGCGCCATGTCCGTCCGGTCTCCGTGTTTCAGCCGCATGACCAGCTGACGCGCCAAATCCTCATACACAAGCGTGGCGCGGCCCCTCTCCCAAGGGCGCGGTGCGGCCATGCAAGCATCACAATGGGCAATCTCGCTTGGGTCGGGGCCCATCAAAGGCACCCCGCAGGCATCACAACTGAGCCCTGTGACAAAGGGAGTTTCCCGCCAGCACGTGCCGCAGAGCCCAAAGTCTCCCTCAACCAAAACCCCGCAACTTACACAACGCGACGGGTAGATCAGTTGCAGAAAACTTTGTGCTTGGCGAAAATTCATCATAGATACCGCCCATGACCAAGACGCCCCCAAAATTGACCGACCGCGCAGCCCTTTTGCGCAATCGCCAGCGTGCGGATCTGGATCGGGGCATGTTCCTACAAAACCTCATCGCCGACGATATTCAGGATCGTCTCAGCATGGTTAACAGGGACTTTACGAATGTGGCGGTTGTCACGGGTTTCCCAGAGATCTGGCGCGGCAGGTTTCCCAACGCCACCCTTGTTGAGGACAGCGACATCCTCGCGCTCACCGCCAAAAGCCAAGACCTGATCATCCACACCCTCGCCCTGCATTGGGCCAATGATCCGGTCGGACAACTCATCCAATGTCGCCACGCCCTCAAAGACGACGGCCTCTTGCTCACCGCAAGTTTCGGAGGCCAAACCCTGCAAGAGTTGCGCGCTTGTCTCGCGCAAGCAGAGTCCGAAACCACCGGAGGCCTCAGCCCCCGTATCCTGCCGATGGGCGAAATCCGAGACCTCGGAGCGCTTTTGCAACGCGCGGGCTTCGCCCTCCCGGTCGCCGATAGCTTGCCGCTTGATGTCAGCTACGAAACCTCACTGCATCTGATGCGCGATCTGCGCGCGATGGGCGAAACCAACGCCCTCGCAGCACGCCAGAAAACCCTGTCAAACCGAGCAATCTTTGCCAGAACAGAAGAACTCTATCGTCAAACCTTCGCCCAAGACGACCGCCTGAAAGCCACCTTTGAAGTGATCTTTATGACGGGCTGGGCGCCGGACGAGAGCCAACCAAAACCCCTGCGCCCCGGATCCGCCTCAGCCCGCCTCGCGGACGCACTCAAAACCAGCGAGACCAAGCTGAAACCCTAATCCTTATTCTCTTGCCATAAATATCCAAAAATGCAGCACAGCCCCAAAATGCCGCATTGGATCACTTCGCGATTGACCCATGTAACCAAGACACTATCTCTGCTGCAATCTAAACCATTGGGAAGACTATGACCGACACCGCCACCCGCCCCGAGCACGCCCCTGCTGACCACCCAAAGGTCGCGCGCGGCAAAACCGGCATTCTTCTCGCCAACCTCGGCACGCCAGACCACTACAGTTACTGGCCCATGCGCCGCTATCTGAACGAGTTTCTGTCGGACCGTCGCGTCATCGACTATGCGCCATGGAAATGGCAGCCCCTGTTGCAGCTGATCATCCTGACCAAGCGGCCGTTCACGTCAGGTGAGGCTTACAAATCGATCTGGAACCACGACAAGGGCGAGAGCCCTTTGATGACGATCACCAAAGATCAAACCGCCAAATTCGCGGGTCTCATGGCCGAACGTCACGGTGATCAGGTCATGGTCGATTTCTGCATGCGCTACGGCAATCCATCGACCGAGTCCAAAGTGCGTGAGATGGTCAAAGCCGGCTGCGAACGCATCCTGTTCTTCCCGCTCTATCCGCAATACGCGGGCGCGACCTCGGCGACGGCCAATGACCAGTTCTTCCGCGCTTTGATGAAAGAAACCTGGCAACCAGCATCGCGCACGATTGAGCCTTACTTTGACGACCCGCGCTATATCGACGCCTTGGCCAAGTCTGTCGAAGAAGCCTACGGGCAGCTCGACAAACGCCCCGATATCCTCGTGGTCAGCTACCACGGCATGCCCCTGCGCTATCTGATGCAGGGCGATCCGTATCACTGCCAATGCGCCAAGGTTACGCGACTGTTAAAAGAGCGTCTGGGTTGGAAAGACACCGATCTCGTCACCACCTTCCAATCCAAATTCGGCCCCGAAGACTGGCTACAGCCTTACACGGTCGAAGAGGTCGCGCGTCTGGCCGAAGAGGACGGCAAGAAAAACATCGCTGTCATCGCTCCTGCCTTCTCAGCCGATTGCATCGAAACGCTTGAGGAAATCAACGAAGAGATCAAAGAGAGCTTTGAGGAAGCCGGCGGCGAGCATTTCACCTATATTCCGTGCCTCAACGACCGCGACGATCACATCCAAGCGCTCGCGGATATCGCAACGGAAAACTTGCAAGGCTGGCTCTGACCCATAGTCTCTGCGATCAGACACCATCCTGACCGCGGAGACCTTCATGTCGCTTCAAATTTTCCTGCAGCCCGTCGTTACCCTTATCCTATGGACACTCGTGATTTGGTGCTGGCTCTACGCCACCCGCATTCCAGCGATGAACAAAGCCCATGTGCATCCGCAGTCCGCCCAAAGCCCGCGCGGCGATTGGAAACAAAAACTGCCGGATAATGTGAATTGGGTGGCCGACAATTATAACCACCTTCATGAACAGCCGACGATTTTCTATGCGTTGATGGGGACCATCGCTCTGTTGGGTCTGCAATCTGATGCGGCGCTAAATCTGGCTTGGGCCTATGTAGCCTTCCGCGTTCTGCATTCGCTGGCGCAGATCGTCGGCAATCGCGTGATCATCCGCTTTACTTGCTTTGCCCTTGCAAGCCTTGCCTTGATCGCCCTCGCAATCATGACGGCACTTGCGGTCTTTAGCGCTTAAACTGTCCGCCTAGCGCAAAATAAAAGAGGCGCTGCCAAAGCAACGCCTCTTTTTGTCAAAAGCAGGTGACCCTGCTTTAAACTTAGTTGTCCAGAGCAACCGCCAGGATCGCCAGAACCAGCAGAGGAACAACGATGTTGGAAGAAGAAGATGCTGCATCTTCCATAACAACTTCTGGCTCCATCATTGCGTCGTCCATGCCGCCTGCGAATGCGGTGGAAGCTGCTGCAGTCATTGCTGCTGCGAGAACGAGTTTTTTCATAGTAGTACCCTCCAGTATCAGCTTGCGCCAAAATTAAAGAATGAGCGCAAGCGCGTAAGACTTACCTCGTGATTCCTGTGTAATGTCTTGATTGCGATCTTTGCAAACCTAATCACACACTTATCCGGGGCTCAGCGCCATAATGTGGTCAAATTAGCAACACTTGGGTGCCAACTTTCGCCATTTCGAACAGTTCTGCGATGTGTTCATTGTAAAGGCCGATGCAGCCATTAGACGATCTGCGCCCAATTTTACGCTCATCATGAGTGCCGTGGATCCGGTAATAGGTCCAACTCAGATAAAGTGCATGAGTCCCCAAGGGGTTATCCGGTCCAGGACCCACGAATTCAGGCCATTCTGGATTGCGTTCCAGCATCGCTGGGGTCGGCCGCCAGCTTGGCCCCTCGACCTTGCGTACAACCTTAGTGCGACCCAATCTTGTGAGGTCTTCGGTCAGCGGAACAGAGGACGGATAAAGCTTGTAAGTGTTTCCATCCTGGCTCCAATAGTGCAACGCACGGCTTGTTGTATCGCAAAGTATGGCGCCATTCTTCAGATTCTTGAAATATGGCTCCCAGGAAAGACCCCGAAAACTCGACGCATTTCGGCGCACAGTTTCGATATCCGCTTCGATTTCTGTGGTCGACTCCGCGTTCACGTCTTCCTGCGCCAAAGCGGGCGCGCCGATGAAAGCGGTGCTTGTTGCCAAAAACGTGCGTCGATTGACGCGGTCAAACGGCGATTTACTCATGATATGCCCCTCAATGACATAGGTTTGGTGGTAATTTATGGCGCTAAAGCCGCAGTCGCAAATCAAACAAGCGTCATCTCGCTTGGGTCACGGGAATGTGGGCTTTCAACGCAACGATACACCCGCTAAAGATCGTTGCACGCGAAAGATCGAGCTAAGAGGGGGTCTCATGCGCATTCTTGCCCTGATGATTAGTGTTGTTCTGGCCATATCCGGCTGCACACTTGGCGCGCCATCCGAGCCTACTTTGGGAGCTGACGGCAAACCTTTGCCCCGCCTATACCGGATCAAGGATCGCGATGTTGGCAAGATCCAATTGCGCATGCTGGATTCCGTCAACGCGCTGCGAAGCGCCACCGGCGTTGAGGCCGTTGAAATGGACGCCAATCTAATTGCCGCCGCCGCCACACACGCCCGCGATATGTCGATCCAAAACCGTCCTTGGCACTTTGGCTCTGACGGCTCCTCGCCTATCGAGCGTGTAGCGCGCTCAGGCTATGTCGGCACCCTCGTGGGCGAAAACATCTCAGAGACCTACGAGACGGAACTCGAAACCCTCGCCGCCTGGATGGAGGAGCCCGGCTCCCGCACCGTGATCATGGATCCAGCAGCGACCGATATGGGGTTTGCCTGGCTGCAAGAGGCCAATGGCAAGATATGGTGGGTGCTGGTGTTGGGCGCAGAAACCGAAGCAGAGCTGGTAGCCGAACTGCAATAATCACTCGCGAATGACGATCTTGGTGCCGGTCTCAACCATGGCATAGATCTCACGCATCTCGCGGTTGGTGACGGCGATACAGCCCAGCGTCCAGTCAATCAGTTCGCTTTGGTATTTCTTGGGCCGCCCGTGGATAAAGATATCGCCCCCGGGATCAACGCCCAGCGCCTTAGCCTCGGCAATGTCTTTCTCATTGGGATAAGAAATGCCCAGCGACAAGTAGAACTGGCTCTGAGGATTGCGCCGGTCGATCTCATAGACACCTTCCGGCGTGCGCCCGTCACCCTCATGGACCTTATCGCCAATCGGCGCGAACCCAAGCCCGACGTCATATTCGCGCAGCACAATCAAACCATGCATCAGATACATTTTGCGGTCGGCCTTCTCGACCACAATCCGCGTGACCTTTGGCCCCGTATAGGTGCCATAGCTTTTGCCGCAGGCCGCTAGAAACAGCCCCGCCACGATAATGAGAAAAAGCGCCCGCATTTGATGCTCTGTTTGTTGTTTTGGCGGACCATATCACGAAAGCACGGTGCGGCCCACCTCACAAATCTGTCAGCGCGTGAATGCGCCGACCAGCTCGACGTGGCTCGACCAGCGGAACTGATCGACAACCTGCACCCAATCCAGACGATAGCCAGCGTCCACCAAAACCTTGGCATCCCGCGCAAATGTCACCGGATTGCAGGACACAAAAGCGATCCTCGCCAAATCCGACCGCGCCAATTCCACCGTCTGCGCCTGAGCCCCCGCCCGCGGCGGATCAATCACCGCCGCCTCACAGCGCAGATCCTCAGCCATCAACGGATTGCGAAACAGATCCCGCGTCTCAACCGAAACCCGCTTCAGCCCCTGCGCCTCACGCCACCCGCGATCCAAGGTCTTCATCATCGCAGCCTCGCCCTCTATCGCGTGGACTTCAGCAGTCTCAGCCATCGGCAAGGAAAACGTCCCGCAACCGGCAAAAAGATCCACAACGGATTTCGCATCCCCCACGATCTCTTGCGCCGCAGTGACCAATGCCGCCTCTCCCTCGCGCGTCGCCTGCAAAAATGCCCCCGGTGGCGGCACAACCCGCGCCCTGCTAAAGCGTTGCACCGGAGGCACCAAGATCGCGATCACCTCACCATCCCAAGTCAGCCGCGCCACTTTCAAACGCTGCGCCTCTTGCCCCAACTGCGCTTCAAACGCCCCATCCAAAGGTTTGCCACCCGAGACAGCAATATCCAGGCCACCATCAGAGAGTGTCGCCGTGACCGACAATTCGCCCTTCCGAGACGCGCCCAAAACGGCCAATTCACGCGCGATCTCCAAAGCAGGCATCAAATCGGGATGCAGAACGTCACAGTCCGAGATCTCTGCGATCACCGAACTCGCCCGCATATGAAACCCGGCCATCGCCCCCTTTTTCGTGCGCCGCGCCGAGATCACCGCCCGCCGCCGACTGCGCACTGGCGACGTCTTGATCGGTCGGAACGCGGTCTCAAGCCCAACCGCCGCGAGAGCCTGCCGCACCACATCCACTTTCCACGCGGCGACAAATTCATCTGACGCGTGCTGCAGACCACAGCCACCACAGGATTTGAAATGCGTGCACGGCGCTTTCACCCGATCCTCAGACGACGTCAAAACCCGCATATCCTTCAGCCGATCACCGTCCAAGACGCCACTCACGGTCTCTCCCGGCAAAGACAAAGGCGCAAAAACCGGTCCCGCAGCGATCCCGTCGCCATGGTGCCCAAGTCTCTCAATCTGATGGTCTGTCCGTATCATCCCGCGCCTTTAGCCCGAGGATTGCCCCAAAGCCAAGCCTCTTCATCTTTCCAAAAATACTCAAATCCAGCGAACGCGGCGGGGTGGAACGCCTAAAGGGAGCGCAACAGGTCGTCTTTGGACAGAGTAAAACCCGACGCAATCCACGACGCTTCAAGGGTTTTCAAGGCCTTTCCCAATTTCGCACCCGTGAAGTCTGGCATCAAATCAACGGCCTTGACCGGAAATTCTGCCTCTGAGCCCAGCGAAATGCTTGCACTCACATCCGGCGAGAGTGGCGTCTCAAAAACCGCAGCTCGTAAAAGTGCCACGTAATGGGCCACATCCGCACCATGCCGATAAGCGACAGTCGCCAAAGACTTCATCGAACCTATCTCATCCCGCAGAACGCCAAGCGTTTCGGTCTGTTTCTTAGACAAGCGGAGTTTTTCTGAAACCGAGTCCCCACCCAAACTGGCAAGTCGGCGAACCGCATCCGGCGCGAGACCCGCCTCTCCTTCCAAATGCACCAATGGCGCAATCGCGCGGTCATCGGCACCGGGCAGGACTTGTCCCAAAACACCGGTCTGACGCATCGCCGCGACGGCGGGTGCGGGATCTGGCGCAGCCAACAGCTTCAAAATCTCCGAACCAACCCGCTCTTTGGAAATCTGCGCAAGACCCTCAAAGGTCTCAGCAATCGCCGCCAAAGCCTCAGGATCCAGGCCCGCATCTGGATCGCCATACCACGCATGAAAGCGAAAATACCTCAGGATCCTCAGGTAATCCTCGCGAATGCGCTGGGTCGGATCATCGATGAACCGCAAAATACGCGCCTCAAGATCGGCCATCGCGCCCAGAGGGTCCAAGACCTCACCGTCCCGATCCACATAAAGCGCGTTCATCGTGAAATCCCGACGCCGCGCGTCATCCGTCACGCTTTTGGAGAAGGCAACGGTCGCGCGGCGACCATCCGTGGCCACGTCTTTGCGAAAGGTGGTGATTTCGTGCGGGATACCGGCGGACACGACAGTGATGGTGCCGTGATCGATGCCTGTTGGAATGGCCTTGAGTCCAGCCGCTTTCGCCAATTGAACGACCTGATCTGGCGGAGCATCGGTGCTCATGTCCACGTCCGATACAGCAACGCCCATCAACGCATTGCGCACGCAGCCGCCCACCGCATAGACCTGATATCCGGCGTCTGAGAGCATCGCGAAAACAGCCTGCGTTTCCGCGCGCGTCAGCCAGTCGCCACAGATCTTCACGCGGACATCCTCTCGGCCAACCCCCGCAAAATACGTGCGGTCGCGCCCCAGATGTAATAGGGGCCGAAAGGAACTGTATAATAGTGACGGCGCTGCCCCAACCAGCGACGGCCCTGCACAGAAAAATTCGATTTATCCGTCACATGACTGAGTGGAACTCGAAAGACCTCTTCGACCTCTCCTCGTTCCGGCGTGATCGTGAAATCGCGCTCGATCAGGCCAATCACCGGCGTCACGGTAAAGCTCGTCACGGTTTCATGCGTCGGCAAAACGCCCAAAACCCGCACCGCATCTTCGGGCAATCCGATCTCTTCGCGCGCCTCGCGCAGAGCGGCGGCGGTGACATCCGCGTCGCTCTCTTCCTGTTTGCCGCCTGGGAAGGCGATCTGGCCCGGGTGATGTTTCAAATGGCTCGCGCGTTTGGTCAGCAGGACCTGGGCCACGCTGTCAATCACCTGCACCGGCATCAAAACACCTGCCGGACGCAGCTTGCGTCCCTCGGGTAAGACGACTCCGGGGTTCAGATCGAAATCAGACGAGCTCGCGGACTCCCGCGCCAAAGCCGCAAGCAAAGGCGCGAGAGGATCGCTCATTGGTCTGCCGCCTTGCGGGCCTTTTCGGCCTCAAGCCCGACGGATTTTGGATCCAACTGGTAGTGCGTGCCGCAGAACTGACAATCCGCTGTCACCCAGCCCTCAACCGTCGTCATCTTTTCGATGTCACGCGCCGAATAGATCGAAAGCGACTGACGCACCTTGTCCTCAGAACAGCTGCAACCAAATTTCACCGATTGCGCGTCAAAGACTCGCGGAGCCTCTTCGTGGAACAGACGCACCAAGAGGTCGGCCGGCGTGACCGACGGACCAATGAGCTCCAGCTCCTCGACAGAGTTCAGCAGGATATTGGCGCGGTTCCAGTTTTCTTCATCGTCTTCGAACAAAAGATCCGAGGCCGTCAAAGTGCCACCTTCGCCAGACCCCCCTTCGCCGGATGCAAAAGGCGAGGCTTTGGGCATATGCTGCAGCATCACGCCACCCGCGCGCCAATGCTCGCTGCCACCGGCTTCGGTGGATTTGCCAAATTTCAGTGAAAAGCGCGTCGGGAGCTGTTCAGACTGCGCGAAATAGCCTTCGGCACTTGCAGCCAGAGACCCGCCAACCAGAGGCGCAATCCCCTGATAAGGTTGCATACCTTCGCCCTGATCAATCAGAACCGCGAAATAGCCATTGCCGAGCTGGGCGAATCCATCACCCTCGGTCAGACGCTCTTCGTCAAAACTCGCATAGGCCCGGATGCGCGCAGGCTCGCCTTCCTCGGACGGGCCATAGTAATCGGTTGCAATCATCCGCACCGGACCATTGGTCTGCACCTGCAAAGACAGTTTCCAGCGCAGCTTGATGGATTGACCGATCAAGGCCGTCAGCAAAGCCATCTCGGCAACCAGAGCCTCGACCACCGGAGGATATGCGTGCTGTTTCAGAATGCCATGCAGCACCCCGTCCAGACGCGCGACGCGGCCACGGATGTCAGAATTGTCCAGTTGGAACGGCAATACAGTGTCGTCCCATGCGATTTTATTTCCAAGAGTCATGATCTGTCCTTGGGGGTTTTAGAAAGCGCCCAGAATTGGCATACCGCAGCTATATAGGTGCGACAAGACGCGTGAAAAGGCCCCCTATCTTATGATCAGACGCTTTGGAACCCCTCCTGACGGCGCGCGGCGCTATAAACGCCGGCCCGGTGCCTATGTGGCGCTGTTGCGGGGCGACGACATCTTGGTGACACGCCAGTATCTGCCCGAAACGATGGATGCGCCGGAAATTCAGCTGCCCGGTGGTGGAATTGATCCAGGTGAGTCGCCTATCCCTGCCCTGCATCGTGAAGTCTATGAAGAAACCGGCTGGCATATGACACCCCCGCGCCGGTTGGGGGCGTTTCGACGATTCACCTATATGCCAGAGTACGGATTTTGGGCGGAAAAGCTCTGCACGATCTATGCGGCACGACCAACGGTGCGACTGGGACCTCCGGTTGAGGCGGGGCATGAGGCGATTTGGATGCCGAAGTCGATGGCGTTGAACGTTTTGTTCAATGAGGGCGACGCTCATTTCCTGTCCCAGCTTTAGGCTTGGTCGCGCGCTCGGGATTTGAGTATTTTTGGCAAGATGAAGTGGCGTCAGATCACAAACTGCGCCAGCGTTTCGTCCTGTGTGATGTCAGTATAGGCCATGCCCAGCGCGTCAATCGCCGCGAAGAGGCGTTCGAAATTGGTCGGGTCTTTGGTTTCGATCCCGATTAGAACCGAACCAAAGTTTCGCGCGGATTTCTTAAGATACTCAAACCGCGCGATATCGTCATCGGGGCCAAGGATGCCAAGGAACTCTTTGAGAGCGCCGGGGCGCTGGGGCAGCCTGAGGATGAAGTATTTCTTGAGGCCTTCATAGCGCTGCGAGCGTTCCTTGACCTCATTCAATCGCTCGAAATCAAAGTTGCCGCCAGATGTGACACAGACCACGGTCTTGCCTTTGATCTCGTCTTTGATGTCGCTGAGAATATCAATTGCAAGCGCACCTGCGGGTTCAAGCACAATGCCTTCGACATTGAGGATCTCGAGGATAGTGGAGCAGATCCGATCCTCAGGCGCGGCGCGAACGTCGCTTGGATCGATGTCTTTTAGAGCGTCAAACGTCGTTGCCCCAATCCGCGCCACGGCCGCGCCGTCAACGAAACTATCGACATGTTCAAGCGTAGTTGGGGCACCTTCGGCCAAGGCCGCTGCGAGGCTTTTGCCACCTTCGGGCTCGACCAGCGTATAGGCACAATCCGCGCCAAAGTACTGCGTCACGCCCGCAGACAAACCTCCGCCACCGACCGGCAAAACCACGCGGTCGGGTACGCGTCGCAATTGGTTTTCGATTTCAACGCCAACAGACGCCTGCCCCTCGATCACATCCGGATCATCAAACGGCGGGAGGAATGTCCCGCCTGCCTCCACGCAATATTCCTGCGCTGCCGCCAGAGTGTCGTCGAAGTAGTCGCCCGTCAGGCGCACTTCGATGGAGTCACCGCCAAAAACCTCGGTCTTGAAGACTTTTTGCTGCGGTGTTGTCACAGGCATGAAAATCACGCCACGCACCCCGAAATGACGACACATATAGGCCATGCCCTGCGCGTGATTGCCCGCAGAGGCGCAAACAAAGAGGTCTTTGGTCGGATCCGCCGCCAAAACCTTGCGCATCGCATTGAACGCCCCGCGCAATTTATAGGACCGCACCGGAGTGAGGTCTTCGCGCTTCAGATAGATCTCGGCGCTGTATTTCTGACTGAGGTGAGCGTTGCGCTGCAGGGGCGTGGCTTCAAAAACGCTGCGCATAGCAGTTTCGGCAACTTTGGCGAGGGTACGAAACTGGGTCATTTGAGTCCAATGACGCAGGAATCACTTTTGCGCAAGAGCCTGCGAAGATGTGTGCAAAAGAATACCAATCCGTGCTGGTTTCTTCGAATTTTTCAGTTCTGTCGCACTGCGCCCTGAGTCCACCTTGCCCTTGCTGTCAAAACCCGCTACGCCCCCGCTGTTATCCGTCTAAGGGAAGTGCAAAATGTCCGCGCCAAAGAAAGTTGTTCTGGCCTACTCCGGTGGCCTTGATACCTCGATCATCCTGAAGTGGCTGCAAACCGAATATGGTTGCGAAGTCGTCACCTTTACCGCTGACCTCGGTCAGGGTGAAGAACTGGAACCAGCGCGACAAAAGGCTGAACTTCTGGGCATCAAGCCAGAGAATATCTACATCGAAGACATCCGCGAAGAGTTCGTGCGTGATTTCGTCTTCCCGATGTTCCGCGCTAATGCGGTTTACGAAGGTCTGTACCTCTTGGGCACCTCGATTGCGCGCCCGCTGATCTCTAAACGTCTGATCGAGATCGCCGAAGCCACCGGCGCCGACGCTGTCGCCCACGGCGCGACCGGCAAGGGCAACGATCAGGTCCGTTTCGAACTGGCGGCCTATGCGCTGAACCCAGAGATCAAAGTGATCGCCCCATGGCGCGAATGGGATCTTTCCAGCCGCACCAAGCTGATCGAATTCGCTGAAGAGCACCAAATCCCGATCGCCAAAGACAAACGCGGCGAAGCGCCTTTCTCTGTGGACGCGAACCTGCTGCACACGTCCTCGGAAGGCAAAGTCCTCGAAGACCCAGCCGTCGCGGCCCCGGACTACGTCTACCAGCGCACCGTCGCGCCAGAGGACGCGCCTGAAACACCAGAATTCATCGAAATCGGCTTTGAAAAAGGCGATGCGGTCTCGATCAATGGCGAGGCGATGAGCCCCGCGACCATACTGACCAAGCTGAACGAGCTGGGCGGCAAGCACGGTATCGGCCGTCTGGATTTCGTTGAAAACCGTTTCGTCGGCATGAAATCCCGTGGCATCTATGAAACCCCTGGCGGCACTGTTCTGCTCGAAGCCCACCACGGCATCGAACAAATCACTCTGGATTCTGGCGCGGGTCACCTGAAAGACAGCCTGATGCCACGCTACGCCGAGCTGATCTACAACGGTTTCTGGTATTCCCCAGAACGCGAAATGCTGCAGGCCGCCATCGACAAATCGCAAGAGAACGTCACCGGCACCGTGAAGCTGAAGCTCTACAAAGGCGCGGCGACCTGCGTGGGCCGTTGGTCCGACCACTCGCTCTATTCCGAAGCCCATGTGACCTTTGAAGAAGATGCCGGCGCCTATGACCAGAAAGACGCGGC
>JABSOU010000008.1 GCA_013215215.1 Cognatishimia sp.
TACGTGATGGCGGATGAGCCGGGCGAAGCGGCGATCTATATCAAGCCAGAAAACACCATCCTGCACGAAGCACACTACGTGCCAACCTGGGTCAAACTCTCGCCCTTCGTGTCGATGCTTCTGGGCCTGATCGTCGCGCTTTGGTTCTACATCTGGGACCCAAGCATGCCGCGTAAAGTGGCCGAGAGCCAGCGACCTCTCTACCTGTTCCTGTTGAACAAATGGTACTTTGACGAGATCTATGACTTCCTTATCGTGCGTCCTGCGCAGGCCCTAGGCCGCTTCCTGTGGAAACGCGGCGATGGCTCGGTCATTGACGGCTTCCTAAATGGCGTTGCCATGGGCATCCTGCCCTTCTTCACCAAACTCGCTGGCCGCGCGCAGTCGGGCTACATCTTTACTTACGCATTCGCCATGGTGATCGGCATCGCCGTTCTCGTGACCTGGATGACCTTCTCCGGAGGATCCCACTAATGGATAACCTTCTTTCCATTGTGACCTTCATCCCGCTGGCGGCAGCAGCGATCCTGCTGGTTTTCCTGCGCGGAGACGACGCCGCGGCGCAACGCAACGCCAAATGGGTGGCGCTGATCGCGACCACGATCACTTTCCTTGTGTCGCTGTTCATTCTGGCAGAGTTCGATCCGATGAACACCGGCATGCAGTTTGTCGAAGAGCGCGAATGGCTCTTGGGCCTGCAATACAAGATGGGCGTCGACGGGATCTCGGTTCTCTTTGTGATGCTGACGACTTTCATGATGCCGCTGACGATTGCCGCGTCCTGGGACGTGAAGCACCGCGTTAAAGAATATATGATCGCCTTCCTGCTACTGGAAACGCTGATGCTTGGCGTCTTCATGGCGCTGGATCTGGTGCTGTTTTATCTGTTCTTTGAAGCAGGCCTTATCCCGATGTTCCTGATCATCGGCATCTGGGGTGGCAAGAACCGCATCTATGCGAGCTTTAAGTTCTTCCTCTACACCTTCCTCGGCTCTGTTCTGATGCTGGTGGCGATGGTGGCGATGTTTGCGGATGCGGGCACGACCGACATTCCGACGCTTATGAACCACACCTTCGCGTCCGAGAGCTTCTCGATCCTTGGGGTGCATATCGTGGGCGGTTTGCAGACGCTGCTGTTCCTGGCGTTCTTTGCCTCCTTTGCGGTGAAAATGCCGATGTGGCCGGTGCACACCTGGTTGCCTGACGCGCACGTTCAGGCACCAACCGCGGGTTCCGTTGTTCTGGCGGCGATCCTTTTGAAAATGGGCGGCTACGGTTTCCTGCGCTTCTCCCTGCCGATGTTCCCAATAGGGTCCGAAGTCCTCACAGACCTCGTGCTCTGGATGTCCGCGATTGCGATCGTCTACACCTCGCTGGTGGCGCTGGTGCAGGAAGATATGAAGAAGCTGATCGCTTATTCATCCGTTGCGCACATGGGTTACGTGACCATGGGGATCTTTGTTGTGAACCAGCAGGGTATCGATGGCGCGATCTTCCAGATGCTGAGCCACGGCTTTATCTCGGGCGCGCTCTTCCTCTGTGTGGGCGTGATCTATGACCGCATGCACACCCGCGAGATCGACGCCTATGGCGGCCTTGTGAACCGGATGCCAGCCTATGCGCTGATCTTCATGTTCTTTACCATGGCCAACGTGGGCCTTCCGGGCACCTCGGGCTTTGTCGGGGAATTCCTGACCCTGATGGGGGCTTTCCAGAAAAACACCTGGATCGCAGCGATTGCGACTTCGGGTGTGATCTTCTCGGCGGCCTATGCGCTGTGGCTTTATCGTCGGGTCGTCATGGGCGATCTTATCAAAGAGAGCCTCAAGACCCTCAAAGACATGACCCCGCGCGAGAAGTGGATTTTCGCGCCGCTGGTGGCGATGACCCTGATCCTGGGTGTCTATCCATCGCTCGTGACCGACATCATTGGCCCTTCGGTTGAAGCGCTGATTGCTAACTATGACACCGCCGTTGCGCATATGGCCGATGCCGCGCACGCTGGCGACCATTAAGGAGAGACGGGAATGATCTCTGCTGATCTGACAATCGTTCTGCCGGAAATCTTGCTGGCGATTTACGCAATGGTCGCGCTGGTGGGCGCGGTTTACACGGGCAAAGACGGGCTTGCGGGTCTATTGACTTGGGTGACCTCGTTGATCTTTGTGCTGCTGGCGGCCTGGATTGGGTTTGGTGAGGGCGGCACGCAGACCGCGTTTAACGGCATGTACAATAACGATGCCTTCTCGCGTTTTGCCAAGGTGACGATCCTTTTGTCTGCGGCGGCTGTGTTGGTCATGGGCCAGGACTATATGGCGCGTCGGAACATCCTGCGGTTTGAATACCCTCTGCTGGTGGCGCTAGCCGTTGTCGGCATGATGGTTATGGTTTCCGCCGGAGACCTCATGGCGCTTTACATGGGCCTCGAGCTGCAATCGCTGGCGCTCTATGTGGTTGCGTCTTTGCGTCGGGACTCTGTGCGCTCGACCGAGGCGGGCATGAAGTATTTCGTGCTAGGTGCGCTGTCCTCTGGTCTGCTGCTATATGGCTCCTCATTGGTTTACGGCTTTGCAGGCACAACGAATTTCGCGGGCATCATTCAGGCAGTGGGCGAGGGTCATACCCCTCTGGGTCTGCTCTTTGGTTTGGTGTTCATCGTGTCTGGCCTCGCGTTCAAAGTCTCTGCGGTTCCGTTCCACATGTGGACGCCAGATGTCTATGAGGGCGCGCCGACCCCGATCACGGCTTTCTTTGCAACCGCGCCCAAGATGGCGGCGATGGGACTGTTTGCGCGCGTTGTGCATGATGCCTTTGGCGGCGTTGTTGGTGACTGGCAACAGATCGTGGCGCTGCTGTCGCTCTTGTCCATGTACCTGGGTGCGGTGGCGGCAATCGGTCAGCGCGATATCAAGCGTCTGATGGCTTATTCCTCGATTGCCCATATGGGCTTTGCACTGATGGGTCTGGCGGCTGGTACTGCCTTTGGTGTGCAGGCGATGCTGATCTATATGGCGATCTATGTGACCATGAATGTCGGCACCTTTGCCTTCATCCTGTCGATGGAAAAAGACGGCATGCCTGTCAGCAAAATTGACGCGCTGAACATGTACGCAAAACGCGAGCCGGGCAAAGCGCTGGCGATGCTGATCCTCTTGTTCTCTTTGGCTGGCGTGCCTCCGCTGGTGGGCTTCTTTGGCAAGTTCTATGTGCTGCGCGCCGCTTATGACGCGGGTCTGGCGTGGCTGGCGTTGGCCGGTGTGATCGCCTCGGTTATTGGCGCGTTTTATTACCTGCGGATCGTTTATTTCATGTACTTCGGCGAGGACCAAGACGGGCTTGATAAGAACCGCAGCCCGGTTCTGAGCGTCTTCCTGATGGGCTCGGCTGCTGCGATGCTCTTTGGCGTGATCAACCTCTTTGGGGTCGAGACCCTGGCGCAGGTTGCGGCGGCGGCTTTGGTCAACTGAAGCAGCTAAACGAATTGACGAAAGGCGCGCCCGCAAATGGCGCGCCTTTTGAGTATTTGGAGCAAGATGAATATGACGGAATGGCCTGAGGGATATGGGCGGCGGATCTTGGCTGAGGTCGACAGCACCAATGCCGAGGCCGCGCGAATGGCGCCGGATCTGGCGGGGCCAACGTGGATCTTGGGTCTAAAGCAGACAGCAGGCCACGGGCGGCGAGGGCGTGTCTGGAGCCATCCTGAGGGGAATTTTGCCGGGTCTTTGGTGATGCGTCCAGCGGCGCAGGCCAGTGAGATGGCGAAACGCAGTTTTGTGGCGGCCTTGGCTTTGCATGATGCGCTTAGTGATGTGACCGGGCAGGGTGCGAGGTTTTCACTGAAGTGGCCCAATGACATTTTGCTCAATGGCGGCAAGGTCGCGGGCATCTTGCTTGAGAGTGCAGGTGGGCCGGGCGGGATCATCAGCCATATTGCGATAGGCATGGGCGTGAACCTAGCAGCAGCGCCTGATGTGGGCGAGGTTGAAGCCTGGGCCACGCGGCCGGTGTCTCTGTTGTCTGAGACCGGTGTCCTTGTGACGCCCGAAGAGTTCCTGGACGTTTTAGCCCCGGCATTTGCCCGTTGGGAGGCGCAAATTTCGACCTATGGGTTTGAAACGATCCGAACCGCTTGGCTCTCTCGCGCAGCGAAAATCGGTGAGGTCATAACAGCACGCACCATGCGCGAGGAATGGACCGGGACCTTTGAGACAGTGGACAACGAGGGCAATCTCGTGTTGAAGACCGCTCAAGGCGTCGTGGCGATCCCGGCGGCGGATGTGTTTTTCTAAGGGGGCGAGATCATGCTTCTGGCCATCGATTGCGGTAACACCAATACGGTTTTCTCGATTTGGGACGGGGAAAGATTCCTCTGCACACTGAGAACATCCACCCACCACGCACGTACGGCGGATGCCTATTTCACCTGGTTCTCGACGCTCATTAAACACTATGAGCTAGAGCTCGACATCAAGGACGTGATCATCTCGTCCACGGTGCCGCGGGTTGTGTTTAACCTGCGCGTTTTTGCTGATCGTTTCTTTGATTGCCGTCCGCTGGTGGTGGGTAAGCCGGAATGCTTGCTGCCGATTGAGCCGCGTGTTGATGAGGGTACGCTCGTAGGCCCTGACCGTTTGGTGAATGCAGCGGGCGCCTATGATCGCCATGGCGGCGATCTGATCGTTGTGGATTTCGGCACGGCGACCACTTTTGATGTTGTGGCCGCGGATGGGGCCTATATCGGTGGGGTGATCTCGCCGGGTGTGAACCTCAGCCTTGAGGCCTTGCATCAGGCGGCGGCTGCCCTACCTCATATCGACATCGCAAAGCCTCAGAAGGTGATTGGCACTAATACGGTGGCCTGTATGCAGTCGGGCGTGTTCTGGGGCTATGTGGGGCTTGTGCGTGAGGTCTGTGACCGCATCAAGGCCGAGCGCGATCGGCCGATGAAAGTGATTTCTACGGGGGGGCTCGCCCCGTTGTTCCAACAGAGCCATGCGTTGTTTGACGCATTCGAAGACGACTTAACGATGCACGGTCTGACCGTGATCTATGATTATAACAAGGACAACTGACGACATATGAGCAGTGAAAGATTGATCTACCTGCCCCTCGGTGGGGCGGGTGAAATAGGCATGAATGCCTATGTGTATGGCTATGGCGAACAGGGATCAGAACGGCTGATCCTGGTGGATCTGGGCGTGACGTTTTCCGATATGGAGACCTCGCCCGGCGTTGACCTGATTTTCCCTGACATGACCTGGCTGATGGAGAACAAAGACCGTCTTGAGGCGATCTTTATCACCCATGGGCACGAGGACCATATCGGAGCCGTGGGCCATTTCTGGGATCGCCTGGGCGCACCGGTCTATGCGCGAACGTTTACGGCCAATCTGGCGCGACGCAAGATAGTGGACCATGGGCAGCCCGAAGAGGCCGTGAAGACCGCTTCGACCTGGCCTGAGACCATTTCAGCTGGGCCGTTCACCGTGGGCTTTCTGCCGGTAAGCCACTCGATTCCCGAAAGCGGGGCCTTGGTGATTGATAGCGCCGCGGGGCGGGTCATTCACACGGGCGACTTTAAGTTGGATGAGACACCTGTGGTGGGTGAGCCGTTTGATCCGGATCTTTGGGCCTCGGTCAGCAAAGGTGGGGTTCAGGCGCTGGTTTGTGACTCAACCAATGTGTTTTCCCGCCGTGAGGGGCGTTCTGAGGCCACCGTTGGGCCAGAGATCGAGAAGCTCGTGTCAGCTGCACCCAATATGGTGGCGGCGACGACATTCGCCTCCAACGTGGCGCGGGTGAAGACGCTGGCAGAGGCCGGGCATCGGGCAGGGCGCTCGATCTGTTTGATGGGTCGTGCCATGCGGCGCATGATTGAGGCGTCGATTGAGACCGGCGTTCTGAGTGACTTTCCGAAGGTCGTCAGCCCAGAGGACGCCCAGAATATCCCGCGCGAAAACTTGATGCTATTGGTGACCGGATCCCAAGGCGAACGGCGCGCAGCGACGGCACAACTGGCGCGGGGCAAGCACAATGGGATGACCTTGAAAGAGGGCGATCTGTTTCTCTTCAGTTCCAAGACCATTCCGGGCAACGAAAAGGGCGTCATTCGCATCGTGAACCAGCTCTCGGAGATGGGCGTGGATGTGGTGGATGACAGCTCGGGGCTCTATCACGTGTCTGGCCACGCCAATGGGCCGGATCTGGAGCGGCTGCAGGATATTGTGAACCCCAAGATGGTTGTGCCGATGCATGGCGAACACCGGCACCTGCGCCAACATGCGAAGCTGGCCGAGGCCAAGGGGCGCGCGAGCGTGGTTGCTGTGAATGGCACGATGCTGGATCTGACGGGGGACGCGCCCAAGGTTACTGAATTTGTCGAAACCGGTCGTACTTATCTGGATGGTAAGGTCAAGATCGGCGCGTTGGATGGTATTGTGCGCGACCGGATCCGCATGGCGCTGAATGGGCATGCGATTGTGAATGTCATTTTGGATGAGGACGACGAGCCTTTGGGTGAGCCATGGGTTGAGTTGATGGGCCTGCCAGAGCAGGGCAGCAGCTTTGCGCCTTTGGTGGATGTGCTCGAAGAAGACCTCAGCCAGTTTTTGGGCCGTGCAGGGGAAAAGACCTTGGCGGATGATGACACGCTCACCGAGGGGATGCGGCGTGTGTTGCGGAACTCTGCGATGGGCGAGATCGGAAAGAAGCCTGAGGTGACGGTGATTATCAGTCGGATGAGCTAAGGTGCTGGCCATAAACGAAAAAAGCCCTCTCAGATTGAGAGGGCTTTTTTGTTTGTCTTTGTGCGTTTAGCTCGCGCGACGCTCGTCAAAGCTGAGCGCGATAAAGCTTGGCATATGATCGCCCATGCCCACGACATTGTCGTCGCGCCCACGACCCCCGCGGCCGCCACGTCCACCGCGAGAGCGGCTTTGGTTTTGCGACTTGCCGTTGGTTTCCTTGACCGGAACCTCATCGCTGCGCGCCTCGCTTGGCTCGAGCGTTTGCTCTTCGGTTTTGGCTTTGCGTGGCTTGCGTTCCGCCGGTTTGACAGGGTTTTCGATGCGCGGGATCTCTTTCTGGATCAGCGCTTCGACCGCGGCAAACTGCTTTTCATCACGAGGCGAGCAGATCATGACGGCCTTGCCAGACCGCCCCGCGCGACCAGTGCGCCCGATGCGGTGGACGTAATCCTCAGCATGGCCCGGCACGTCGAAATTGAACACATGGGTCACGTCTGGAATATCCAGACCACGCGCAGCCACGTCAGAGGCCACGAGGAACTGAAGGTCTCCGTTGCGGAATTCATCCAGCGTTTTCATGCGCTGAGACTGGTCCAGATCGCCGTGAATAGGTGCTGCGTTCAGACCGTATTTCTTCATGGATTTCGCGCAGATATCCACGTCGGTCTTGCGGTTGCAGAAGATGATCGCGTTGGTGCAGGTCTCACCCTCAAGCTTGATCAGCTCGCGCAGAACCTTGCGTTTCTCAGAGCCTTCGCGGTCGCGACGGCTGGCTTTGAACATGACCACGCCTTGTTCGATATTCTCGGATGCGGTCGCTTGACGGGCCACTTCCACGCGCGCAGGGGCAGACAGGAAGGTGTCTGTGATCCGCTCGATTTCAGGCGCCATGGTGGCCGAGAAGAACAGGGTCTGGCGTGTAAACGGCGTGAGGCCAAAGATACGTTCGATATCAGGGATAAAGCCCATGTCGAGCATACGGTCCGCTTCGTCCACAACCATGACCTTGACGTCCGACAGGATCAGCTTGCCGCGTTCGAAATGGTCCAAAAGGCGACCCGGTGTGGCGATCAGAACATCGACGCCTTTGTCGATAATCGCTTCCTGTTCCTTAAAGCTGACGCCGCCAATGAGCAGCGCTTTGGTTAGCTTGAGGTTTTTGGAATAGGCATCAAAGTTTTCGGCAACCTGTGCGGCCAACTCGCGCGTCGGACACAGAACCAAAGACCGCGGCATCCGTGCACGGGCACGGCCACGAGCCAAAAGAGAGATCATCGGCAGGGTGAAGCTGGCAGTCTTGCCGGTTCCGGTCTGAGCAATGCCCAAGACGTCTTTGCCCTCTAGGGCAGGCGGGATGGCACCAGCTTGGATAGGGGTCGGGCTTTCGTAGCCCGCGTCTTCGACGGCTTTGAGAACCTTGGGGTTCAAATCAAGGTCGGAAAATTTTGTCATCTGTATCCATTTTTTGCGGATGCTGCCGTCCCATTGCAGCGTCGGTTGCACGCAATAAGCGCACGTTCGGGGCAGGGGTTATATGACTAGCCTCAGACGGTCCAGCCCCTAGTTCTAGCGACCTCTAAGATTGCAGCCCGTGCGACAATTACCACGCACATTGTTACCCATCTGGAAACACTATAGCACGAATTCGGGAAAGTGTTTCTGAACCTTCTGTGAAAGCCCGAGAGCATAGCTGCGCAGCAATCCGTGCTCATTCAGTCGTGCGCGCAGCTCTGGAGTGGCCAGACAGACCTCTTCGAAAAAGGCGCGAAGGTCGTCTTTGCCACTGGTTTGCAGCGACGAGAACATGACATGTTTCGAAACGCGCCCAGAGGCCGGGTTGATGTTTTTCCCCAGGTCTTCGCGATAGGAGCCTTTGGTCAGGCGAAACTCCATGATCTGGAGCCATTTCACCCAGCTTTCGATATGCCGGTGGCACAGTTCAACACCGGGCAGTGGCGGGTCGGCGATGTCGATTTTGGTTTTGTCCTCGGCCACATGAAAGGCGCGGTGAATGCCGAAGTGGATCTTGCCTTGTCCGGTGCGCAGGAATTGCTTTCCTGCGGTGTGGCTGATGAAACCGTCTTTGAACATGCCGCCAAATGTCGGATGGAGCGCAGCTTCGAGTTCCTTGCTGCCCTGACCCTCTTTCGGACGCGCCTTGCAGTAGGTGATCTCGGGATCCAGTCCAAGGTGATCCTCAACGCAGAGGCTTTCACAGGGAAAGACTCGGGCGCAAATGGCGCTGGCGGGCATGCCCGACAGGGACTGTTCAATGGAGGTCTCGGGACAGAGGAATTCATCCACATCGATATGGGCGAGCCAATCCAGATCCTCGCTTTCGCGGTAAACGCGCGACGCGCTTTCGACCTGACGCACTTGGTGTTTCTTGGGAACATACCCACAGGTCTCACGCCAATAGGCGCGGTCGGTGCGGATGGCGCGACACGTGGGGTGCGCGTTCAGCGCGACCTCGGCCTCTGGATTGTCGTCGTCCAGACATATCGTGATTTGTGACGCGCCTAAATCGAGGTGATAGGCTGCGAATTTCAGGATATGAGCCACCGGGGCTTTGATCGTGGAAACGATGCCCCAGCGCGCCAAGGTTTACACCATCATCTCTTTGGTGGCGCTCAGCGTCACGTCCGGATAATCGCGACCCACACGGTCGATGTCCCACTGCAGGCGCGTCAGATAGACGATATCGCCGTCGTGGTCATGGCTGATGTGCTGCTTGTTGGCATTGGCGAACTTCTCGACCGCATCCTTTGGTCCGTGCACCCAACGCGCCGAGGTGAACTGGCTGGCTTCGAAACGGACGGGTAGGCCGTATTCCATCTCGATCCGGCTGGCGAGGACTTCGAATTGCAGCGCGCCAACGACGCCGACGATAAAGCCAGAGCCGATCGAGGGTTTGAACACTTTGGCTGCGCCTTCTTCGGCAAATTGCATCAGGGCTTTTTCCAGATGTTTGGATTTCATCGGATCGCCCGCACGCACTCCTTGCAAAAGCTCTGGCGCAAAAGAGGGGATGCCTGTGACCCGAAGGGCTTCGCCTTCGGTCAGCGTGTCGCCGATGCGCAGTTGCCCATGGTTGGGAATGCCGATGATGTCGCCCGCCCAAGCCTCTTCGGCCAACTCGCGGTCAGAGGCGAGGAAGAGCACGGGGTTCGACACAGCCATCGGCTTTTTCGTACGCACATGGGTCAGTTTCATGCCGCGTTTGAAATGGCCTGACGCCATGCGCACAAAGGCCACGCGGTCTCGGTGTTTGGGGTCCATATTGGCCTGAACCTTGAACACGAAGCCTGCGACTTTCTTTTCCTCTGGTGCCATTTGGCGCGGCTCAGCCGATTGTGGCTGAGGCTCGGGTCCGTATTGGCTGATCCCGTGCATCAATTCCTGCACGCCGAAGGAGTTGATCGCAGAGCCAAACCAGATCGGAGTCATATGACCTTCAAGGACGGCTTGCGGGTCAAGTTGGGGCAGGAGTTCTTTGGCCATCTCGACTTCTTCAAGGAACTTTTCCAAGAGATCCGCTGGCACATGTTCCGCCAGAGCTGGGTCGTCCAGGCCTTTGATCTCAATGGATTCCGCGACCTTGTTGCGATCCGCGCGGTCCATCAGTTCCAGTCGGTCGCGCAGCAGATCATAACAGCCGACAAAATCGCGACCCACACCGATGGGCCAGCTTGCTGGGGTCACATCAATCGCGAGGTTTTCCTGAATTTCGTCGATGATCTCAAAGGTGTCGCGGCTCTCGCGGTCCATCTTGTTACAGAAGGTCAGGATCGGCAGATCCCGCAGGCGACAGACCTCAAAGAGTTTCTGCGTCTGGCTTTCCACGCCCTTCGCGCCGTCAATCACCATGACGGCGGCGTCCACAGCGGTCAACGTGCGATAAGTGTCCTCGGAAAAGTCAGAGTGGCCCGGCGTGTCCACCAAATTGAACCGAAACCCGTCAAAATCAAATGACATCGCCGAGGCGGAAACGGAAATCCCGCGATCCTGTTCCATCTTCATAAAGTCAGACCGCGTCCGTCGCGCTTCGCCTTTCGCGCGCACCTGACCCGCCATCTGGATCGCACCGCCATAGAGCAGGAACTTTTCCGTCAGGGTCGTCTTACCGGCATCCGGGTGGCTAATGATCGCAAAGGTGCGACGGCGCGCGATTTCGGGCGGCAATTCGGGGCGATTTTGGGCGTTGTCTAACATGAGCGCAGCTATAGGCGGCCAAAGGCGCGCGCGCAATATCAGCGACGCCAATTAGCGCCTGATATCGACCAGAACGTAGGGAGTTTTCGGCTGCAACAGCATATCCGTGCGCAGATGGGTTTTCTTGACACATCCTTGCGTGTCCAGCGTTGCAAAAAGCTGCGCAGACACGTGCTGGCCTTTGTCTGACATCAAGGTAAGGGCACAGTCCAGAGCCATGTCCCCTGGCTTGGCTTTGGCAGACCGAACGTGGCCTCGTTGCAGGGGCACGGGCAAACCGTTGTCACAAAGCTCATAGGCATCGCCCAAACAAAGGTCACCCGACACAGAAAACCTGTCGCCGAGGTTCGCACCTTCGGTCACCTCAAGCACTTCGCCCGGATAGGCCGAGACTTGGGTCTGCAGAGATTTGGAGGCCTTATGCATGCGCTCCTGTCCTTTCGGCTTGCGTTTCGCGCAGATTGACCCGCAAATATGTCACAAACTAGGAGCGCCCTAGGCAATTCGCGGACATGTCTTGCGAGGTTTAGGGGCCCAATTCAGCGAGGACTTAGGATGGATCTTGGGATCAAAGGGAAACGGGCGCTGGTCTGCGCAAGCTCAAAGGGGTTGGGGCGCGGCTGTGCCGAGGCTTTGGCTGAGGCTGGTGTGGATCTGGTGATGAACGCGCGCGGCTCGGAAGCGCTGGAAGCAACGGCGCAGCATATCCGTGACACTTATGGCGTGGATGTGGTGACGGTCGCGACAGATGTGACGACAGAAGAAGGGCAGGCTGAGGTGCTGGCCGCTGCGGGCAACGTCGACATCCTTGTTACCAACGCGGGCGGTCCTCCTCCGGGCATGTGGTCTGATTGGGAGCGTGATGATTTCATTAAGGCGTTGGACTCCAACATGTTGACGCCGATCGCTTTGATGAAAGCACTTTTGCCGGGGATGATGGAAAAGGGCTGGGGCCGGGTGGTCAATATCACCAGCCAATCGGTCAAAGCGCCGATCCCTGTGTTGGGCCTGTCCAACTCGGCGCGCGCTGGTCTGACAGGCTATGTGGCCGGCACGTCGCGTCAGGTGGCTCCGCATGGCGTGACGATCAACAACCTGCAGCCGGGTATTCATGCCACCGACCGTGCCGTGTCGTTGGACACAGGCGTGTCGCAAGCCGAAGGGATTTCGGTAGACGACGCCAAAGCACGCCGCGCGGCTACAATTCCGGCACGCCGCTATGGCACGTCGATGGAATTCGGCCGCACCTGCGCCTTCATGTGCTCTCAGCACGCGGGATTCATGGTCGGTCAGAACATTCTGCTGGATGGCGGTGCAACAAACTCCACCATGTAACTCGCTTATGCTCACAATTCCGTGGGATCACGGGCTTTTCTCTATCGCGGTCAATTTGCCGCTGCTAGAGCGGGCTAAATAGCGATCTCACGGGGTTAACCATGCAAGCTTTTGTCATCATCGCCATTCTGGCGCTTCTTATCGCCGCCTCTCTTTATGTGGCGCCCAGAAAAGCCTCTTTAGACGGGTTTTTCGGAGGCGCTGGCGAAGACGGCACCGCGCCGGGCCTTTGGACGTTGGTGTTCAGCCAAGTGACCACATGGATTTTCGCGCGCTCTTTGATGAACGCGGCGATCCTTGGGTTCTTTTACGGGATCGCAGGCACATTGGCCTATGCGGCGTATTACGGATCTTTCCTGACCGGCGGTTTCATCGTGGGCCGGTTGCGTGCCAAGGGGGCGCGGTCGGTGCAGGACTGGCTGACTGAGGAATACGGAGCCATCGGCACTGCCTGCTATAACCTCGTTATTGCGCTGCGCCTCTTGTCCGAAGTCTTTGCGAACCTGATCGTTGTTGGCCTCATTTTTGCGGCCATCCTACCCGACATGGGCATCGCCAAAGACGCGTCTATCATTATCGTCGCGGTCTTTGCTCTGGCCTATTCCGCATGGGGTGGCCTCAGCGCGTCTTTGCGCACCGATGTTGTGCAAATGGTTCTTTTCCTTGTTGTTTTCGCGATTGCCTTTGTAGCTTTGCTGGTCAGCCCCGGCTTTAGCCTTGGCGCAGTCATCACGGCTCCGGGTGCAAGTGGCGGCTATCTTGGCTGGGTTCTGATGATCGTGGCGGCGCTGCAGGTCTTCTCTTATCCGGTGCATGATCCGGTCATGATGGACCGTGGCTTTGTGGCGGACGAAGCAACCACCCGCAAAAGTTTTATCCACGCGTTCTGGATTTCGACCGTCTGCATCATTTTCTTTGGCTTCTTCGGCATTCAAGCCTCGCTGCAAGGCGCGCAGTATGAAGGCCAGTTGATCGGCACGTGGGCGACCATGTTCCCGGGCTGGGTCTTTACGCTCTTGCTCGTGAGCCTTCTGGTTTCGGCGATCTCGACGCTGGACAGCGCCTTGGCGTCCGCTTCGCGCCTAGTGGTCGAAGAACTGAAACTCGCGCCGCGCACCCTGAATGGCGGCCGTGGAGCGATGGTGGTCTTTGCCGTGCTTGGCACCGCTTTGACATTGGCTGAAACCCAATCTCTGTTTGACGCCGTGGCCGTCTCCGGCACCGCGTCAATGTTCCTGACCCCTGTGATCGTTGTGACCCTTTTGATGGGCCGCAGCGTGGCGATCTGGGCCTATCTGGTCAGCTTCTTCGCGGCCATCCTTGGCGCAGCGGCCTATTTCGCACGTGGTTCGGAATTCATGGCGTCTCTGCTGGTAGAAGGCCATAAATACGAACAGCTTCTGCAGATCTGTATCGTCGTTCTGGTCATCGGCTTTGCGGCCGTCCTCGCGGGCTCCAAACGCGCGGTGAGGGTTGAAGCGTAAATCTTTCGCTGCTACATCGGCCTCTAATCCGACGGGTTTCGTCGGGCATAACAAGAGGCCGATGTGAGCCAGGACCACACGCAATCCCCGCAACCCCGCCTTGAGGTGCGCAATCTGACCCGTCGTTTTGGCGACCGTGAGGTTGTTTCAGACGTGAGCTTCTCCGTCGCGCCGGGGCAGGTGACTTGCCTCTTGGGGCCGTCTGGCTGCGGGAAATCCACGACGCTGCGGATGATCGCGGGGGTGGATCGACAGACCTCGGGCGAGGTCTTTGTCGATGGCGAGATGATATGTGGGCCGAACTTTAGCTTGCCGCCTGAAAAACGCCGTATCGGTCTGATGTTTCAGGATTTTGCGCTGTTCCCGCATTTGTCGGTGGCGGACAATGTGAGCTTTGGTTTGGAAGGCTCCAAGGCGGACAAACGCGCCCGCGTCGCGGAGCTGCTTGAAAAAGTCGGCCTCGCGTGGGCCATGGACGATTTCCCGCATATGCTCTCGGGTGGCGAACAACAACGCGTCGCCTTGGCCCGTGCGCTTGCGCCGCGGCCGCGGATTATGCTGATGGACGAGCCGTTTTCTGGGCTTGATAACCGTCTGCGGGATGACATCCGCGATGAGACCCTCGCGTTGTTGAAAGACGAAGGCACTGCGGTCGTTCTGGTCACCCATGAACCCGAAGAAGCGCTGCGGATGGGGCAAGAGATTGCCCTGATGCGCGAGGGCTCGATCGTGCAATTTGGCACGCCGTACAACATTTACAACGCACCCGTGGATCGCGAAGCGATGGCGTTTTTCAGCGACATCAATGTGATTTCAGGTACTAGCCAAGGTGCGCTGACCGATACGCCGTTTGGCCAATTTCTGACCCCCGGATATGAAGATGGGGCCAAAGTAGATATCGTTATTCGCCCACAGCATTTGCATCTGGACTTCGACCGCGCAGGCACGGGGCCGAAGCCCACGGCCAGCCATGGTCAAGCGGCAGCGGGCGTTGTGGTGCGGGCGCGGTTCATGGGCAAAGAGAGCCTTGTCGAATTCCGCATGGAACATGATGGCAGCATCCTAAAAGCGACCGTGCCGAATGTATTCCTTCCGCCAGAAGGCACGCGCCAATGGCTGACGTTACGCCGCAATCGTTGCTTCGTCTTTCCCGCAAAGTGATGTGATATCACGGGGCTAGCGCCGTATCTTAAGCTGCGTTTGCTTTCGGTCGCAGGGTTAGCCAGATCAAAGCACCACCTGCCAGCACCAAGAACGGAGCCATCGCGATATTGACCGCGTTCCAACCTTCGACCGCTGTGCCTCCGGAACAGTTCATCAAACCACCCGAGGCCAAAGACGCAACGGTCACACCGCCAAAGACGATGAAGTCGTTCATCCCCTGCATATGTCCGCGCTCATGCGGCTCGTGTGCGCCGGCGAGCATGGCGGTGGCTCCGATAAAGCCAAAGTTCCAGCCGATCCCAAGCAGCACCAGCGCCACAAAGAAATTCGCCAGATCAACACCTTGCAACGCCACAGCACCCGCCGCCGCGAGGATCAGAACGCCGAGGCCCATGATCCGCTCGACCCCAAAACGCGCGATGAGGTGGCCGGTGAAAAAGCTTGGTGCGAACATGGCGAGCACGTGGCCTGTGACAACGTCAGCGGCATTGCCTTGGGTGAACCCACATCCCACGACGGCCAAAGGCGTCGAGGTCATCATGAGGTTCATCAAAGCATAAGAGACCGTCCCGACGATCACCGCGACGGCAATGCGCGGCGTTTTGATCAGCTCGAGCCGGCTGCGGCCTTGGGGCATGTTGGCCTTGGGGGCTTCGGGTTTTGGGATATCCAGAAACAGGAACAGCACGGCGCCGATCACGTTCATCGCAAGGATCGCGCCGTAGGTGCCCATGAAGGGGACAACCATGACGTCGGATGTCACTTTCACCAGCTGAGGCCCGATGATCGCAGCCGCCAATCCGCCTGCCATCACGTAGGAAATCGCTTTCGGGCGGAAGGCTTCGGAGGCTGTGTCAGCGGCGGCAAACCGGTAGAACCCATGCGCGCTCATATAGACGCCTGTCAAAAGGCTTGCGAGCAGGAACACCGGGAAGCTTGCGTAATAAAGCCCAATCGCCCCCACGACGCCACCAAGTGCCCCAAAGAGGGCCCCGATGAGGAAGCCGACTCTACGTCCATACCGCTGCATCACCGACGACATTGGGTTCGCGGCCAGCATCGAGCCCAAAACGATCAGGGAAATCGGCAGGGTCGCGTAGCAGGCATTGCTGGCCAATGACTGACCCGCAAGGCCTCCGATGGTGAAGATCATCGGCATCTGCGCGCCGATAATGGCTTGCGCCAGCACCAGAATGAAAACCGTCTTCTTCGCGCGGGTATCGTCGATGAGTTGTGTCATGGTGAAAGGGCTAAAGCGCTCTCAGAGGAATGAAAAGCGGATTCTTGAAAGGGGTACAATAAACCGCAAAAACCGGTTTGACTTGGTATGGGTCCGCGCGTGACAGTGCGCAGAGCACAAAGGGGCAGGCATGGTTGGACGTATCATTGAAACGCTGGATTGCGTTGGCGAGGGAGTTGCGTGGCTGCGCGCCAATCGCCCAGAGTTTGGCCCCGTGCTTGAGGCCTGCCCGGATCTGCCGCTCCGCCGCAAAAAGGACGGGTTTGAGACGCTGTTGAATGCCATTGTAGGCCAGCAGGTGTCCGTTGCCGCAGCAGATGCGATCTGGCGGCGGTTGGTGGCCGCGAAACTGACCGGGCCGCGCAAGATCATCTGGGCCACAGACGAAGATCTGCGCGCAGCAGGGTTGAGTTCGCAGAAGGTGCGCTATGCACGCGCCTTGGCCGAAGCCCGCATTGATTTCAAAGGCTTGCGCGGCGCGCCGAATGAAGAGGTCATCGCTACTTTGACCGAAGTCACCGGCATCGGCGTCTGGACCGCAGAGATCTATGCCATGTTCAGCCTTGGCCGCGCCGATGTCTTTGCCCATGGCGATCTGGCCCTGCAAGAGGCTGCAAAACACATGCTAAATCTCGACAAACGCCCCACCGAACGGGAAATGCGCGCCCTGGCCGAGCCATGGTCCCCCTGGAGATCGGTTGCAGCGCGGGCGCTCTGGGCCTACTACCGGGTGGTGAAACAAAGGGAAGGCATCAGATGACTCGGGTTTTGAATACGCTGCGCAAAGAGCCGCTGTCGGGCACGACCCGCTCTGTCGTGGTCTTTGTGCATGGCTATGGGGCGAATGGACAGGATCTGATCGGTCTGGCGGACCCACTGGCGGAACATTTGCCCGATACACTGTTTCTGTCACCTGACGCGCCCGAGGAAATTCCTGGAATGCCCATGGGCCGTCAGTGGTTCCCGATCCCTTGGATTGATGGCTCTTCCGAGGAAGAAAGCCGTCGTGGCATGATGGCGGCCGTTGATGATTTCAACGCCTTCCTTGATGCACTGATGGTGGATGAAGACGTTTTGCCTGAGCAGGTTGTGCTCTTTGGCTTTTCCCAAGGCACCATGATGAGCCTGCATGTCGCGCCGCGCCGCGAAGATGAGGTCGCGGGGGTTGTGGCCTTTTCCGGTCGTCTGCTGGAGCCTGATTTGCTGGCTGATGAAGTGGTCAGCCGCCCTCCGGTTTTGTTGGTGCATGGCGATCAGGATGATGTGGTGCCGGTGAAATCTTTGCCAGAGGCCGCGGAAGCCCTGCAAGCGGCAGGCTTTAAGGACGTCTTTGCCCATATCATGAAGGGCACCGCCCATGGTATCGCGCCGGATGGTCTGAGCGTGGCCCTGGCCTTTATGCGCGACAAACTGGGGCTTTAAGTCCTAGCCTTCGGTCTGCGCACCGCGAGCAGGCCAGCGCATACAATGAGCGCGATGCCCGCTGAGGCCATTGCGTCCGGGCGTTCGTTGAAAAAGACGGCGCCCCAGATCAACGCGAAGCCCACATAGGCGAAGTCGAATGTTCCGATGGTCGAGGCCGGCGCGGCTTGATACGCCACCGCCGTTCCGACCGAGGCCACCAAAATGAGTGCCGCCAAAATCGCCATGTTGCGCCAATTTTCGGGGGCCATCTCGGACCATGTGGTGGTCATGAACCCCGCGCTGTTCACCTTCAGGAATGCGCCAATCAGCAAACCGCCCGCGCCCAAAATGATGAAGGTCGCATTCAGGCCAAGCACCAAGGTTGCCGGATGGTCATTCAGGCATTTCGTGCGGGTCAGGATCATCGCCGCCGCGTAGAGGATCGCGGCAAAATGGGCAAGAGGGCGGCCCATTGAAAAGCCTCTCCGCCGGGTCTGAGCACCAGAACAATGCCTACAAACCCCAAGGCCACGCCAAGCCATTGCGATTTTCCGACTTTCTCGCCTCCAAAGAGGGCTGCGAAAGCGATGATGAACAATGGGAGCGCGTAATATGCGGCGGCGGCCACTGCCAATGGTAGGAGAGGGAGTGACAGGTAATAGGCAATCCACATCAGCGCCAAAAGCGCAGAACGCAGCATGATCCAGCCATAGGTGTGGGGCCTTAGGCGTTGCCAACCGAAAATCATGGCGGCACCGATCATAAGCACAGGAAAGGCCAGAAGCGAGCGCAGCAAAAACAACTGCCAGAGGCCCATATCGCTACCACCGCCAAGCGATTTGATAAGCGCATCCCCAAGAGATAAGGCGAGAACCGTCGCAACGATGGTCCCAACGCCTAAGGGGATGTTTTCGGGTAATCTTGGGTCGGACTCTCCAGCCATGAGACTTTCTAGCGCGCGTTAGGGGCAACAGAAATGCGATCTTTCCGGTCCTTTGAGCGGATGCTTCCGATTAGATTGGTTGGGCGCGGCTTACGACCTTTTTGCAATTGTCACGCCACCGTTAGGGAATCGCCCTAGCTAAAGCCTATCCACTGTATCGTGGGGGTTGCTTATCGTTTTCCCCGACATATAGTAGATATAAGAGCAGGGACGGGTGTCCCCCGTCCGGATGCTGTAATCAGGCAAATGGTGGAGGGCGCGATCCCCATGGACGGAGACTTTAGGACAGAATTTGTACATAGACCCGGCGGGCTCAAACAGCACCCGGCCTTGGTTCTGAACGCGGATTATCGTCCGCTGTCCTACTACCCCCTTAGCCTCTGGCCCTGGCAGGATGCGATCAAAGCGGTCTATATGGACAGGGTGGACATCGTCGCGGAGTACGACGCCTGGGTTCATTCTCCGAGTACCGAGATCAAAATCCCCTCTGTTGTTGTCCTCAGAGATTACGTCAAACCGGTAAAGCGCGTGGCCTTCACGCGCTTTAATCTTTTTCTGAGGGATGAATTTTCCTGTCAGTATTGTGGGGCAAAGGGGGATCTGACCTTTGACCACGTGGTGCCCCGCGCATCCGGAGGCGTGACCAGTTGGGAAAACGTCGTTGCGGCCTGTTCGCGCTGTAACCTGAAAAAGGGCTCTAAAAGTCTGCGTCAGACCAATATGCATCTGAACAAGCCTCCGCGTCAGCCTGCGGCAGAGGAATTGCGCAATATGGGACGCAAGTTCCCGCCCAATTACCTGCATGAAAGCTGGATGGATTTCCTTTATTGGGATGCTGAACTTGATGCCTAAAGTGCAGGCGGGCCCAGCAAGCTAGGACCCGCCCACGATGGTCTGCGACACACCCCTCGCGTGCCGCAGAATTGGGATGCTACTGGGAAGTAGTTTCCTTTGCGCGCCCGACCATTCCAAACAGGTCGCGCGGATCGTCCGGGTCGGCTAACATGTCGAGATCAAAGTAAAAATCACTGTCTTTGATTTTGTCGCGGATGAAACGCAAGGCCGAAAAATCCTCGATCGCGAAGCCGACGGAGTCAAACAGCGTGATCTGCTTTTCGTTGGTCCGGCCTTGTTTCTGGCCGGTCAAAACCTGCCATAGTTCCGTGACCGCGAAATCGTCGTCCATCTGCTGAATCTCGCCCTCGATGCGGGTTTGCGGCGGAAATTCCACAAAGATGTCTGACCGCGCGAGGATCCCCGCTGCCAGCTCTGTTTTGCCAGGGCAATCCCCACCAATCGCGTTAATATGCACGCCTTCACCGACCATATTGTCGCTCAGAACTGTGGCGTATTGCTTGTCCGCCGTGCAGGTCGTGAGGATCTGCGCGCCTTCGATGGCGGCCTCGGGGCTGGTGCAGGTCACGACGTTTAACCCCGTGCCGGCAAGGTTTGCCGCACATTTGGAGGTGGCCTTTGGGTCGATGTCATAGAGTTTTACCGTATCAATCCCCAAAATCGCCTGCATTGCCATGCATTGGAACTCGGATTGAGCGCCATTGCCGATCATCGCCATCGTGGTTGCACCCTTTGGAGCCAATAGCTTAGCGGCCATAGCTGAAGTCGCGGCGGTGCGCAGCGCGGTCAGGATGGTCATCTCGGTCAAGAGCACCGGATAGCCGGTATAAACATCCGCCAAGAGGCCAAATGCGGTCACGGTCTGCAGGCCTTCGGATGTGTTCTTTGGATGGCCGTTCACGTATTTGAACCCATAGGCCTCGCCATCGCTGGTGGGCATCAGTTCGATCACGCCGACGTCGGAATGGCTGGCCACACGAGGGGTTTTATCAAAGAGCTCCCAACGGCGGAAATCTTCTTCGATATAGGCGGTTAGGCCGCGCAACATCTCGGGGATGCCGACGTGGTTCACCAGCCGCATCATATTGTCGACGGACACAAAGGGAACGAGGGCTTTGTCAGAGGGGATGCTCATCAGAAACTCCGGGTTGGGCGGTCAAAGACGCGGCGGCCGAGGGCCGAGGCCGCGAGGTCGACCAGCAATTTCGCGGTTTTGCCGCGGTCATCGAGGAAAGGGTTCAATTCGACGAGGTCGAGGGAGGTGAGGAGACCGCTGTCGTGGAGCATCTCCATCACCAGATGCGCTTCGCGAACAGTCGCGCCGCCGGGAACGGTAGTCCCGACCGCAGGGGCCACGTCGGGGTCGAGGAAATCTACGTCCAAGGATACGTGCAACATGCCGTTTGCCTTGGCGACGCGGTCTAGGAAGGCCGCGAGGGGTTTTGCTATGCCCGTTTCGTCGATCTGGCGCATGTCGTGGCAATGGATCTGGCCGGCTTGCAGCGCCTCACGTTCCATCGCGTCTACCGACCGAAGGCCAATCATGCAGATATTGTCCTGCGGCACAGGGGCCGTGACCTCTGGATAGCCGTCAAACCCATCGCGTCCGGTGAAATAGGCCACAGGTGTGCCATGCAGGTTGCCGGAATCCGTGGTCTGGGGCGTGTGATAGTCGCTATGGGCATCGAGCCACAGCACGAACAAAGGCCGCCCAACGGCCTGCGCATGCAGGGCCGCGCCGCGCACGGTGCCTGACGCCATCGAGTGATCTCCGCCCATGAAAATTGGGAGGCCATTCTTTAGGGCTCGCTCCGACGCGTCAGACAGCGCGCGGGTCCAGCCGATGTTCTCTGCCCATTGATGTAGCTTTTGGTCGGGTGCAGTCAGGGTAGGGACGTCGGGGGTTACATTGCCCAGATCTGTGACGTCATGGCCTAGATCAGAAAGGCTTTCGACAAGCCCAGCGGTGCGCAGCGCATCGGGGCCCATCAAACAGCCACGACGGCGTTTGCCGCTATCAATCGGAGCACCGATAAGGATGCATTTTTTCGGGGTCATTGTTGTCTCGTGAGTCTTGGTTTCCCAGAGTATCGACCCGAAGTGCGCAGAGATTGAGATGGTAAATNGATCAAAAAGAAGGTAAAATACCCAGAACGAAACCATAGGGTGCCGAATTGGACGATCTCGATCAAAACCTTGTCTCAGAGTTGCGCCATAACGCGCGTGCCTCATTGTCAGACCTTGCGATCACGCTTGGCGTCACGCGCACGACCGTGCGGCAGCGGATAGAACGCCTGCAACAGCGGGGCGATATTGTCGGTTTTACGGTGGTCCTTAAAGAAGCGCAGCGTGATCCGGTCCGCGCGTTGATGATGATTGGGATCGAGGGCAGGGGGATCGACCGGATCGTGCGCCAATTGGGGGGCATTCCTGCCGTGCGCAATATTCACACCACCAATGGGCGTTGGGATCTGATCGTGGAACTGGGCACGGACACGCTTGAAGAGCTCGACCGCATCCTCATTCACATTCGACGGTTTGAAGGTGTCGCGACCAGCGAGACCAACCTTTTGCTCAATACCCGCAAACAGACTTAATCGCGACTGAGCGCCACGCGGATCCACAGGATCGCGAAGATCAGCGAAAAGATCGCGTTCAAATTCGCCATGGTCAGCCCAAACATCTGCCACGGGATCTCGTCGCAGCGCACCAAAGGCGCGTTCATGATCTGGTCAAACAGTTCCTCAGAGGACAGACCTCCGATGCCAGAAGAGGTACAGCTGCTGGGGCCTTCCCAAAGCTTGCGTTCAACGCCCGAGTGGTAGACGCCAATCCCCGAGGTGATCAGCATCGCGGCAGCACCCAGCCAAGCGAGCAAGCGCTGCCCAAGCGCATAGGCGAGCGCCCCAATCGCCACGGCGGCCATATGCGGATAGCGTTGCCAGTAGCACATCTTGCAGGGCGGATAGCCGAAGTACTGAAAGGTCCAGGCGCTGATCAGCATGGCGACAGAGGCCAGCGTCAACAGGAGGGTCATGGTTTTCGAGTTTGGCATTACAGAAGCCTCAGAGCGAAGAAGCCGCCGATCAAAAGTACAAAGAACGCAATGAAAACAAGGCCTAAACGCCGTTCAATAAAGTCGCGCACTGGCGCGCCGAATTTCCACAGCAAAGCGGCGACAATAAAGAACCTCAGCCCGCGCGCCACGATGGATGTCACGAGGAAGGTCATAATCGGCATACCTGTCCAGCCCGACATGATCGTTATGACTTTGTATGGAAACGGCGTGATGCCTGCGCCCAGGACTGCCCAGAAGCCAGCGTCATTGAAGGTCGCGTTGAACTCCTCGATGCGGTCAAGCTTGCCAAGCGCCTCAAGGATCGGCTGCCCGATCTGCTCAAAGGCAAAGAAGCCGATGCCATAGCCCAAAAGCCCGCCCAAAACCGAGGAGACCGTCGCCACCAGTGCGATCAACCACGCGCGATGCGGCGCGGCCAAAATCAGCGGAATCATCAAGACATCCGGTGGAATCGGAAAAACCGAACTTTCGACGAAACTGATGATCGCCAGAACCCAAAGCGCCCGCGGATGTTCGGCCAACCGCATGGTCCAATCGTACAAAGGCTTCAGCATGACTGCTCCTGATTACCCTGACCTTGCCTGCGACCTTTGACGACTAAGTTCAAGTAAAATTTGCGCGGGCTTCGTGCGTTTTCGCTCTGGACCTTGGCGCGGGGCTTCGCTAGACCCGTCAAGCGTGCCCAAGTGGCGGAATGGTAGACGCAGGGGATTCAAAATCCCCCGCCTTAACGGGCGTGTCGGTTCGAGTCCGACCTTGGGTACCAATTTTCCGAATGTTCAGAACATCAGAACGCCAATTTTGGCGTCCTGTGCTTCTGGCTTGGACTGAGGGTTAGCCCTGACCGCGTGGCAGCAAAGCCGCTTCGTGCTTGCGCAGAATACGCCGCGCAGCGCGATAGGCTGGGGACTTCTGGGTCGCGAGCTCTGGGAAAAGCGCAAAGATCTCATCGCGTTGCGCGGTTTCAAGCCCCGCGAGAGCCATGGAGCCGGGCTGGAAGCTTTCAGACCAGATGCCTTCAGACCAGATGATCTCGTGGCGATCAAACATCAGGTGGATATAGGTCACCTCATGGGCTCTGATGCGGCGGATGCCTTTCATGCGGGTGAGATGTTTGGCAGCCACAAGGACTTCGGATTGACCGAACATCATCTCAAGGTCAGGCGCGCTGACCATAACGCGGTGGTTCGGGCTGAGCAGCATATCGCGGTCCGGCAGATCATTGCCGAGAGCACCCTTTTTGATGCGGATAGGGGCGAGGAAGCTTGCCTCGGCCAAGGTTTTGGCGCTGACGTCTTTGTGGCCGATCCAGCGGATCTCTTGCACGCCGTGATCGCGGGTAAAGACCTGATCGCCGACGTCGAGGTCTTCGACGGGGCGCAGTCCGCTGACTGTTGCGATCATTGTTCCTGGGGTGAAGCAGGGCACGATGTGCTCGATGCCGCTGAATTCCAATGTGCCGGTTGGGTTGCCGTGAGCGTCAAGGAACGTCACCACACCGTCTTCGGTCGTGCCAGTGTTATAGGTGATAGACAGAGGGCCTGCGCCGGTCAGGTCGAGCGTATCGTAATCGTCGCCGGTTTCGCCGCCTACGATTTCATCGCCAGAGTTTACATTCACAAAGAGATCGCGATCCGCGCCGCCGTCGATGAAATCCGCGCCGATGCCGCCATCAAGCGTGTCATTGCCGGTGCCTCCGACCAGAGTGTCGTCGCCGTCTTCGCCCAAGAGGTGATCATTGCCGGCATCGCCATACAGACCATCCGCACCGATGCCGCCTTCGACCGAGTCATTACCTGCGCCTGCGTCAACTGTGTCATTGCCAGCGCCCGCTTGAATATAGTCGTCATCGCCCGCGAACCCGGGCAAACGCGCGTCATTGCCGTCTATCGCGTCGCCATCGGCGTCCACGAAGGCATAGTTGATCAGGTCGTCTCCGCCGGTGCCGCTGACGATACCATCCGGAGGGGCAGGGAAGCCCATGGCCATAAGCGCTTCGTTGGACGATACATCCGCAGCCGAAACGCCAACCAAAGTCAGGTTTTCGCCTCCGGGGAAGGTCAGGACTGCATTGCCGTAAGCGTCGGTGGAGACGGTGACGTCCTCATAGGTCACGGGGGTGCCGCCGCCATCGCTGGTCAGAGCGCTGACGTCCAGCATGTCGCCGGATGCATAGGTGCCATCGCCATTGTCGGTCGGGGTGGTAAAGCCTGTGACCCGGTCGCTGCCCGAGCCATCGGCCAAAACGATCGTGTCCGTGCCTGCACCCAGCTCGATATGCTCGATGTCGGTGTAATTCGCCGTGCTGGTGCCATCGCTGACAGTCCCCATGCCTGCGGTGCTGCTGGTCATATCGACGGTCAGGTCGCTTGTGACTCCGGTTAGGTCTAGCGTATCGCCATAGACCTCATCCTCGGTGTCCCCGAGGATGGTGTCGTTGCCAAAGCCTTCTTCCATGATGATGCGGTCATCACCCCAGCCGCCCCAGATAAAGTCATCGCCTTCGCCTGTGCCGCCGGAATAGAGTGTGTCATTGCCCCAGGAGCCGCGGATTGAGTCATTGCCCAGACCGCCGTCCAGAATATCGTCGCCATAGTGGCCGTTGGCAGTGTCATCGCCTTCGCCACCGATGATGGTGTCGTCTCCGAAACCGGCTTCGATACTGTCATTGCCGGTGCCGCCGTCGATGCTGTCGTTGCCGCCATCGGCTTTGATGGTGTCATTGCCAGAACCACCTAGAATCGCGTCATTGCCTTCGCCGGACTCAACGGAATCATCGCCGCCGCCTGCGTGCATCACCGTGTCGGAATCCGTGACCATGTCGCCTTCGGGATCGAGCAGATAGGCCGTGTCGATCACATTGGCGGTGTCATCGCCCTCGACGATGCCGTCAGGGGCAGGGGAAAAGGTGATGTCACCAAGGCCAATCGTGCCGGTGTTTGAGGAGGATTCACCGTTGTCGAAGATGACTTCGATGCGGGAGACCGGGCCGGGAATCGTAACGGTGACGGAATCATCCGCGCCCGTGGTTTCCACACCAGAGCTCGCGGCGCCATCGGCGTCGACCACAGAGCCTGTGACCGTATGCAAACCATCAAGATCAGAAAACTGCACTTCGACCGGATTGCCGTCGATGTCATAGGCAATAACCGTGACCATATCGTCCCAGGTTGCGCCTTGGTCGACGTCGAAAAGCTCAAAGGACACATTGGCTGTCGGGCTGTCAAATGTCAGTTCCGTGGTGACGGGTTCGCTGAGGCCAGATACCCAGAGGCCCGTCTCAGTGGGCGTCCCGCGCGTATCGACGGCTGCAGTGCGCCCATTTATATTTGTGGTCGTGGCAATCGTGACGCCGATCTCTTCGCCAGCAGCGCCTATTTGATAGGTGCCATTGGCGCTGGCTGTGGACCAATCCAATGTGTTCACAACAGGCATACTTCTCGTCCTCAAATCAAATTCGGCGCGTTCGGCGCACTTATCCACAGGCGTTTTTGATGTGGAAATGGGGCAGGACTGTGAAAGAAATTCGGTGATTATTTAGAGATATTGAGGTCGCGGTCTGTGAAATCACCCTGCCTTAATTCTTCGCGATTTGGCCCAATTTGCGCCTAGTTCAGCCGATAGACCTCACCCCGAGCATGCTGCAGAAGCGGATGCCGAGCATTGCAAAACAAGGCTCAATTATGAGAATCCGAGTGATTAATCAGAGGCCAAAGCCCGCCGCGGCTTATGAGTCTCTGGCAGACAATATTTTTACGGATATCTGCGAAGATATTCAGATTCAGTCTCCGATGATCGACCGCCCGTCGCAGGTGGCTGCACATGTCGTGCGCCCATCTGTGTTCACGCAGGTGCGCCGGTTAAAGACCGTTTAATCCCTAGCTTTGACTGTTTTGGGTCCGCCAATTGGCCCAGTCTTCTGGCGTGTCCAGATCCGTGATTGCATGGCCTGTCGGTAGTGCAACACGCCCCGGCTTTTTGCTGTCAGATTTGATAACCTCGCGAGCGCCTTGGTCTGACGAGAGGGTTTTTAGCGCTTCAAAACAACGCCTTGGGAAAATGACCGGATGTCCCGGGGTCTCCCCCGACATGGCGCGCAGGATTTGATCCGGTGCGGCCTCATGCGCGGATGCCATGGAGAAAAGATCTTCTGCGCTGAGCTCTGGCATGTCCGCGGGCAGGATCATCGCGGCTGAAACTGTATCGGGCAAATGCGCAATCGACGTCGCAATGGTGACGCCCATGCCTTCGCGCGCCCGTGGGACGGTTATGACATGCGCTTCTTGAGGGAGCGCATCAGCGCGGCGACCGTCCGCGTTTTGCAATGCCACATAGACCTTCGCGCCAGTATCTAGCGCGTGCGATGTGATTTTCTGCAAAAGGGGCTGGCCCTCAACCTCTTCTAACAGCTTATCACTGCCGCGCATGCGCGAGGACTGACCGGCGGCAAGGATGAGGATTGCGAGCATTGGCTGCCTTTAGATATGAAACCGCCGGAGGCGCGGGTGGGAGCCTCCGGCGGGGATATTTTTGGCAAGAGAAAGCCCGTTTGGCTAGCCCCGCATACGCGCGCCATCCGCATCAAACAGTACGTCGGTCAAAAGTGTTGCTTTGCGGCGGGATCCGAGAATTTCGATTTCTGCATTGATGTTTGGGTCGATCATGTCGACCGGTAGGAAGCCGATGGCGATGGATTTGCCCGCATAGTGCGAATAGCCGCCGGAGGTGCAGAAGCCGACGACCTCGTTACCCACCCAGATGGGTTCATAGGCATTGACGTCGGCGTCTTCTGCGTCAACCTCGAAGGTGCAGAGCTTGCGAGTGGGGCCTTGCGCCTTTTGCGCTTCGGCTGCGGCGCGACCGATGAAGTCTACGTTCTTTTTGAACGAAATAAAGCGGTCGAGGCCGGTTTCGGCGGCGGTGTAGTCGGGGGAAAACTCGCTGAGCCAAGAGCCAAATGACTTGTCCAGACGCAGGGACATCATAGCGCGCATTCCGAAGGGACGCATGCCGTGGGGTTGGCCTGCGGTCCAGAGCACATTCCAAAGCGCGCGCTGGGAGGGCAGGTCGCAGTAGATTTCGTAGCCGAGGTCTCCGGTATAGCTGACTCGTTGGATCAGGCAGTCAACCATGCCGACAGTGACTTTGCGGATATCCATGAAACGCATGTCGCTGATGTCTTGGCGGGTACAGGCTTGCAGGACGTCGCGCGCCTTTGGGCCTGCGATTTGGAAGCCGTTGCGGGTGTCAGAGACATTGTCGATGGTTACGCCGTCATCCAAGTTCTGCAGGAACCAGCGCATGTGATAGGCTTGGGATCCATAGCTCGCGGTCAGTTGGAACTCTGTTTCTGAGAGGCAAGAGATCGTGAAATCCCCGATCAAGCGACCCTTAGGCGAGAGCATCGGTGTGAGGCTCAGGCGGCCCAGTTGCGGGACGCGGCCTGCCATAATGCGGTCGAGCCAGGCTCGGGCACCTGCGCCTTTGACGATGTATTTGCCAAAGTTGTGAACCTCATTGATTCCAACGGCTTCGCGGACTGCCTTCACCTCGCGTGCGGTGGCGTCAAAAGCGTTGGAGCGGCGGAATGATGGCGTTTCAAAACGTGGCTCATCGCCTTCGGCGAAGTAGTTCACGACCTCTAGGCCGTATTGGTGCCCCCAGACGGCGCCCATTTCGGTGAAGATGTCATACATGGGCGTCGTACGGAACGGGCGCGCGGCGGGGAGTTCTTCGTTGGGGTAGGCGACCGAGAAACGTTTTTGATAGTTCTCGATGACTTTGGGACGGGTGTAGCCCGGGGTGATCCAATTGCCATAGCGCGCGCAGTCCATCGCCGAGGTGTCTCGTTCGCATTCGCCCTCGACCATCCACTGCGCAAGCATTAGCCCGACGCCGCCGCCTTGGGAGAAACCTGCCATGACCGCGCAGGCGGACCAGTAGTTTCGAACACCCGGCACAGGGCCGACCAGAGGGTTGCCGTCTGGCGCAAAGGTGAACGGTCCGTGGATCACGGATTTGACACCGCTTTCAGCAAGTGCGGGGAAGCGCTTATAGGCGAATTCGATGCTGTCTTCGATCTTGTCGAAATCATCGGGCAGCAGTTCATGCCCGAAATCCCAAGGTGTGCCGTCAACCGCCCAAGGGCGACATGGTTGTTCATAAAACCCGATACAGAGACCCTGGCCTTCTTGTCGCAAATAGCTTTCGCCTGCGGGGTCCATCACATGGGGGTGCTCGATGCCATTGGCCATCATCTCTTGGATCATCGGCACATCGTCGGTGACGATATATTGGTGCTCCATGGGGTGTAGTGGGAAGTAAATGCCCGCCATCGCACCCACTTCGCGCGCCCAGAGGCCGCCAGCGTTGACGATATGCTCGGCGTGGATTGTTCCTTTGTTGGTGACCACATCCCAAGTGCCATCTGCGCGTTGGTTGGTTTCCAAAACCTTTGTATGGATTTCAATCGTCGCGCCGCCCATGCGGGCCGCTTTTGCATACGCATGTGTGGTGCCCGACGGATCAAGGTGGCCATCAAGCGGATCATAAAGCGCGCCAATGATGCCGTCCGTATTGGTGACAGGCGCGATCTTTTTGATCTCTTCGGGACCAACGATTTCGGTCTCAAGCCCCATAAAGCGGTGTTTCGCACGTTCTGCGACCAGCATGTCAAAGCGGTCTTGGTTGTCGGCCAGCGTCACGCCACCCACATGGTGCAAGCCACAGGACATGCCTGTGATCTCTTCGAGCTCTTTATAGAGTTTGATTGTATAGCCCTGCAGCGCTGCCATATTGGTGTCGCCATTCAGCGTATGAAAGCCGCCCGCTGCATGCCATGTGGACCCAGAGGTCAGTTCCGAGCGCTCAACCAACATCACATCAGACCAACCCAGCTTGGTCAGGTGATAGAGCACCGAGCAGCCAACGACGCCGCCGCCGATGACACAAACACGCGTGTTGGTTTTCATATGGGCCTCCGAGATTTGTGTAGACAATAGAGGTCTCGCGAATTTGCAGAAGAGGCGCTGCGTCGAAAACGACACCTTGTGTCGTGAATGACTTTCACGTCAATCCAAAACCTAAATGCTATGCAATCATCCGCGATGCGCCTAAGCTCGCGCTACGACAATTTTAGAAAATCTGAATTTACATGGGAGGATCGCCAATGAGCGATACGTTGCACGCCTGGGGCCGCAAGATTAAGGATCTGGAATTTCTCGATCATGTCTTTGTCACCGATTATCCAAGTCTCGACAGTGCCCCGAGCGACGGGAAATTTTGGTATTGCTGGGGCAAGCATTACACCGACAGCCGCACAGAACTGTTCAACGCCAAGGCCGATATCGACTTGGCCAACAAGATTATGCCTGCCAATGAAATGGCTTATAGTGGCGAACCAGACGGTAAGCCTGCGATCAATATGGGGGCGATTGTGTATTATGGGCTGGACGGCACCTGCCATCAGACTGCAAATGAGGTCTTGGCCGTCACTGGCACGAGCTCTGCGGAACCCAGCCGGGTGAAAAGCTGTCATGGCTATCCGATCACCACCTATTTTTACGGCACCTATGGCACCAACACGAGCGATTGGGACGCGATTGTCTCGGCGCATTTGTCGGGCAAGACTTTGGCGGGCGATGACTTCCTGCCATTGCTCGCGGAGCACGTGCCCGATGATAAACAAAGCAAAGTTAAAGAGATGCGCGCCACGGCGCAGGCGAATTTGAAAGCGATCCGCGCCAAAGTGGTGGCGTCTCAGTATAATTATTACCCAGAGATGCAACTTGCCAATGCCGAAGCCTTGGCCGAATTGCATGAATATCTTGGGGCCGATACGTTTAAGAAGCTTTTCCCGAGTTTGGACTTTGAAAACACTGTTTGGGATGCGCTGGATTGGTTGTCACCACCGCGATGACACGACTTCACGCGGCCAAAGCTATTTCTGCAATGGCCGCACTTTCAGCCGTGTGATCCGGTTGTCCTTGCGCGCCATGACTTCGAACCTAAACCCGTGGAAGGCAAAGACCTGACCGACCACGGGGATCGTCTGCGCCTCATGAATCACGAGGCCTGCGACGGTATTGGCCTCTTCATCGGGCAGGTTCCAGTCGCTGGCGCGGTTGAGGTCCCGGATAGTCATGGCGCCGTCGATCAGGAACTGGCCGTCTTCGGACTGGCGGATCGGGTGTTCTGCGGCGGGGTCAAATTCGTCGGTGATCTCGCCCACAATTTCCTCAAGGATATCTTCCAGCGTGATCAACCCGCGCAGGGCTCCGTATTCGTCGACCACAAGCGCAAAGTGGCTGCGGCGTTTCAGGAACTGGCGCATTTGGTCGTCCAGCGACGTGGTGTCGGGAACAAAATAGGGCGTCTTGGCCACGTCAGAGAGGCTGAATTTTGACAGATCCGGTGCGCCGTCACTGTCTGCCACGTGGGCATGCATCGCGCGCAGCAGGTCTTTGGCGTGCACGACACCGACGATGTTCTCGGGGTCGTCTTTAAAGACGGGCAGGCGGGTGTGGTTGCTCTCCAGACATTGGCTCAGGATTTCGGCAGGTGCGTCGTCGGCATTGATCATTTCAATGCCCGAACGGTGCAGCATGATTTCCTCAACGGTACGTTCGCCCAGATCGAGCGCGCCGAGGATCCGGTCGCGGTCTTCTTTTTCCACGATCCCTTCGGAGTGACCAAGTTGCAGAGCGCCCGCGATCTCTTCGCGAACGGCGAGGATCTGGCTGTCGGGATCCGTGCGCACGCCAAAGATGCGCAACACGCCGCGTACCAGCAAGCGAACGGCGGACACGACGGGTGCAAAGAGCACAACGACGATCTGAATGATGCCCGAAACGCGTGATGCTGCGGTTTCGGGTGCTGTGATTGCATAAGTCTTGGGCAGAACCTCGGCGAAGATCAGCACCAAGAGGGTCATCACAAGGGTTGCCAAGGCCACGCCGCTGTCGCCAAAGGCCTGCGTCAAAAGGCTGGTCGCGAGTGACGTCGCGAGGATGTTCACAAGGTTATTGCCCAGCAGAACCGAGCCGATCAGACGCTCACTGTCCTCGGTGATCTTGAGCGCACGTTTTGCGCCGCGCGAGCCTTTGTCAGCCTGCGTGCGCAGCTTGCCGCGCGAGGCCGCTGTCAGCGCTGTTTCACTGCCGGAAAAAAACGCCGACATCATGAGCAAAAGCGCAATGCCGCCTGCCATGATCCAAAAGGCTGAATCCAGTACCGGAGTTGTGATTTCCATTGTGTTAGCTATCCCTTTATCTGCACTGTGTTATGGGCACGCGCGGGCCATGGTTCAAGGGAAAGCTTCGGGAATGAACGTTAAAGATCTGGGCGAAATCGACGGGGATATGCTGCTGTTTGGCGGGCCTTATTCGAACCTGCAGGCGACCGAGGCCCTGTTGATCGAAGCCGCACACAGGGGCTTTGACGCAGCGCATATGGTCTGCACCGGCGATCTTGTGGCCTATTGCGGAGATCCGGCCGCAACGGTTGATTTGATCATGGACGCAGGTATTCCGGTTGTGGCCGGGAACTGCGAAAAGCAACTGGCCGCAGGGGCTTTGGATTGCGGTTGCGGCTTTGAAAGCGGGACCACCTGTGATCTCTTGTCCGCGGGCTGGTATGCGCATGCCAATTCAGAGGTCTCAGAGGACCATCGCAATTTCATGGAGCAATGCGCTGATATTATTTTGTTTTCTCAATCTGGCAAAAAGTTCGCTGCTATCCATGGCGGCGTGACTGACATCGCCCGTTTCATCTGGTCCGCGTCGACTGTTGAGGTTTTCGCCGAAGAAGTCGACGCCCTCCGCGCATTAGTCGGAGAGGTGGATGTGGTGATTGCGGGCCACTCCGGTATTCCCTTTGTCAAAGACATCGCGGGCATCACTTGGGTGAATGCAGGCGTCATCGGGATGCCACCGCATGATGGCGCGGCACAGGTGCGCTATGTTGTTCTTTCAAAGGGACAGGCCGAGATTTGCGAGCTCAGCTATGACGTCGAGGCGGCAAAGGCCCGCATGACCGAGGTCGGATTGGTGCAGGGTTATGACACCGCATTGCAAACAGGCATCTGGCCGTCCGAGGATGTTTTGCCAAAGGCCCTGCGGCGTTAATCTTTCGCCAGAGGGTGGTGATCCAGCACCAGCTCTTTCAGCCGTTCATCCAACACATGGGTGTAGATTTCCGTCGTGGCCACATCTGCATGTCCCAAGAGCACCTGAATAGACCGCAAATCAGCGCCATTGGCCAAAAGATGCGTGGCGAAGGCATGGCGGAGCGTGTGCGGCGTGACCTTATCCGGGTTGACGCCACCAGCCACCGCGAGTTCCTTGATCAAAGCGTAAAACCGATGCCGCGTGATATGGCCAAGCTTGCCGCGGCTTGGGAATAGAAACCTCGACGCGGGCAGGCCTTTTTCGCGCTTTTTTTCTTCGTCGCTGTCGCGTTCGGTCAGCCACGCAGCCAGAGCCGCACGCGCGTCGCCTGACAAGGGCACCATGCGCTCCTTGCCCCCCTTGCCAAGGATCAAGAGCATGCGCGGATCGCCCCGCGCCGCACTCACGGGCAAAGAGACCAACTCGCTCACCCGCATACCCGTCGCATAAAGCAGCTGCATCAGACAGATATTTCTGACGTTTTCCAGAGGGTTACGGCCAGAGGCTTGTGCGGCTTCGATCAGACGATCAACCTCAATCACCTCAAGCGTTTTGGGCAGGCGTTTTTCGCGTCCGGGGCCTCTGATCTGGATCGCGGGGTTGGTGTCCATCCAGCCTTCTTCAAAGGCAAACCGATAAAGCTGTTTGATCGCAGAAAGCCGCCGCGCGCGCGTGGATTTTGCCAGTCCCTGTGCGTCGCAATATACGAGATATGCCTCGATCATGTCTCGGCTGACCGTATCAAAAGCCGTGCCTTTGCCATCCAGCCATTCGGAGAAATCTTTCAGGTCGCGCGCATAGGCGAGCTGCGTATTGGTCGCGGCCCCCAGCTCGGCGGCTTGCGCCTCAAGAAACGTCGAAATCCAGCGCAGGCTCATGTGCGCCGGTCCAGTAAGAGGACCTGCAAGGCGGCCTGACGGGCAGTGTCCTCAAGCCCGAGCGCTCGAAAAGTCGCGAGCGCATCGGTCAGCGCACGCAGATCGCCCGCGAGGCCTTGTTCATAAAGCTCCATGGCGGAGAGGATGACCTCTCCAAGCTGCCCGCGCGCCAATTTGTGGCTAAAAGACTGCGGCACACCAGCGCCGTTAAAGGCATTGGCCACGGCCTGTTCTTGCGCGGTTTGCCCGCGACGTGGCGGCTGGCCTGTGGCGACCCCAGCGAGGAAATCGCGGCTGCTGCTTTGGGCCGCGGCTTCATAGGCAGGCGAGAGCAATTGGATCTCGCGTGACAGTACATTTGCAACGCCCTTGAGCGAAACATCCGCCAGCAAAGGCCCATAGATACGAGCGAACGGCACCTCGACCCGCGCTTGTTTGGCGGCACTCCAGGCCGCCGATAAGCTGTCACCGATGTCATCGGCATTGCCCGCCTGAATGGCCACGTCAAAATCCTGAATGGCGTGCACCCGGTCCCAGATCATGCCCGACGCGGCAGGTTGGCGCTCTGTATAGATCCCAAGCAGCCGGTTTTCGGGCAGGGCCCCAACACTGGCGAGGCGTTCCGCGGCTTCTAGCTGCGCTTTCCAACCCGACGTCGGCCTCAAATCCGCATGGGCAAAGGGTTTAGGCAGGCTTGTAGTCGGCAGAGGTTCTCCGATGGCCTCGTAAAGACGAAAGGTTAGGGGAGTCGGCTCATTTGGGGTCACCAAAATTGGCTCTTCTTCCGAAATTTCAGGATCAAGAAACCGCAGCAACAACGCGTCTTCTTCGAGCGTCAAAAGCCCCAACAAGTTCGCGGTTTCAAGCGTCAGGGCAGCTGCTGTCCAATCGCCGGCACGCGCAAGACAAAAGACGCGGGCGGCATAGGAAGGCGACAGATGTGGCGCGGGATTGAGGGCCTCACAGGCCTTCTGTTCCTGCCCCAACAAGAGCGTCACATCAAACCAGCGTTGAAACAGCGTCTCGGTATTGGGTCCGGCGCGTTCCAGCAGTGCATTGGCCTGCTCAATCGCGCCCAAGGACACGAGTTTATCGACGCGCGCCAACAACAAAGCATCGGCCTGACCTGCATTCTGCGGTGGGTTCGCCTCGGCCAGCAGTAACGTATATAGCAGCGCCTGCATCGCCGGAGAGCCTTCGACCCTGAGGCCGCCAATGCGATCCGCCAGAACCGACGCCGGGCTTTCTTGCCACAGGGCACTTGGTAATCCGGTCATGGAGCTGGGCAAAAGGCCAACCGCGTCGCGGCCTGCGTTTTCCAAGGGAGAGACCGTCACTTCGGGCGTTGTCACGCCCTGATCCACGGGCGGCTCGTCCACAAAAGGGGCGACATCCAAGGCCACGGTGGGCGTTTGTTTGAGCCAGTCAATCGCGGACAATGGGGCCTGGGCCTGCGCGCCCTGTGCGCAAAGCGCGGCCACCAAGGCCAAAAGGGGGCGTCTAATTCCCATCCAGCGTGACCGATTGCCTGATTTCATCCTGCGGCGCGCTAAAATCCGCGCCAAAGATCGGGCCGATATAAGCGTAGCTCACAAGACCCACGGCCAAAAACACAACAAGGTAAAATATTGCTCTGATGAGTCGACCCATGACCGCCCTCACATTCTAGTGCCTGCTTTTTTCTAATATATATCTGGCCTTTTTGCGAATATCACGTCATTCAGTGCGAAATGGCGAAAATTGGCCGGTTTTCAGCGTGAAAATCGCCAGCGGGGCAATAGGGGCGGCATGAAACTCAAGAAAACGGTGGTGATGGTCGGCATGATGGGCGCTGGCAAGACGGCCGTGGGGCGCGCTGTTGCCGCCAAGCTTGGGGTGTCTTTCCTTGATTCTGATGCCGAGATCGAAGCCGCTGCGAATATGACCATCGCCGAGATTTTCGCCCGCGACGGAGAGCCTTTTTTCCGCAAGAAAGAAGCGCAAGTCATTGATCGACTTTTGGAAAATGAGGCCGGGATCTTGTCCACAGGGGGCGGGGCGTTTCTGGCCGAAGGCAATCGAGACACGATTTCGGACAAGGGCGTGGCGATTTGGCTTGATGCCGATCTTGAGCTGCTGTGGGAGCGGGTGCGCCACAAGGACACGCGGCCTCTGCTGCGCACGGCTGATCCCTTGGCGACCCTGACCGAGATCTTTAACACACGCGTGCCGATCTATGCTTTGGCCGATCTTGCGGTCAAAGCGGACCCTGATTTTGCTATCGAAGAGATGGCCGACCGGGTGATCGAAGCCCTGGCCACGCGTCCTGACGTACTAGAGGTTTAGTCGATGCAAACTGTTCATGTGGGCCTTGAAGGTCGTGCCTATGACATTCTGATCGGGCCGGGTTTGCTGGCGCAGGCAGGCGCGTTGATCCAGAGGGTTAGCGACCGCAAACGCATGATGATTGTGACGGATGAAAACGTTGCGGCCGTACATTTGAAAGCGTTGCAGGACGGGCTGGCGGCCAGCGGTATTCAATCCGAGGCACTTGTACTGCCGGCCGGCGAGGCCACCAAAAGCTGGCCGCATTTTGAAAGTACGGTTGAATGGCTCTTAGCGCAAAAAGTCGAGCGCAAGGATCTTGTGATCGCCTTTGGCGGCGGCGTTATCGGAGACCTCACAGGCTTTGCCGCGGCCTCCTTGCGGCGAGGCGTGGGGTTTGTTCAGATCCCAACGTCTCTTTTGGCGCAGGTCGACAGTTCGGTAGGCGGCAAGACCGGGATCAACGCGCCGCAGGGCAAGAATCTGATTGGCGCGTTCCACCAGCCGTCGCTGGTTTTGGCAGATATCGATGTTCTTAAGGCCTTGGAGACACGCGACTTTCTGGCGGGTTATGGCGAGGTTGTGAAGTACGGTCTGTTGGGCGATGCGGATTTCTTTGAGTGGCTAGAAGAAAACGGTCCGAAGCTGGCCTCGGGTGATGAGGCCGCTCGGATTTATGCAGTTAAACGCTCCTGCGAGATGAAAGCCGAGATCGTGATGCGCGATGAAACTGAGCAGGGTGATCGTGCGCTTTTGAATCTTGGGCATACCTTCTGTCATGCGCTTGAAGCCGCGACCGGCTATTCAGACCGCTTGTTGCACGGCGAAGGAGTGGCCATCGGCTGCGCCTTGGCCTTTGAGCTGTCCGCGCGCCTTGGTCTTTGCTCTCAAGAAGATCCCAGCCGCGTGCGTGCGCATCTGAAGGCGATTGGAATGAAAACCGATTTGACGGACATCCCGGGCGACCTTCCGTCTGCCGAGGATCTCGTCGAGCTCATGAGCCAAGACAAGAAGGTGGTCGACGGACAGCTGCGCTTTATCCTGGCGCGCGGGATCGGTCAGGCCTTTGTCACAGCCGACGTGCCAAAAGATGTAGTTGTTCAGGTCATCAAAGACGGGCTGGCGGGCTAGGGCGGTTTTTCCCCAAAGAAAAATTCAACGATTGTACGCGCCGTATCCAGCCCGGTGTTGAAATCAAACGGCCAGTCGTGCCCAAACCCATCGATCGCGATCAGGGCGATCTGTGCATGTCCCGTGGCATCCTCATAGGCGGTGACGTTTAGGCGGCTAGTGTCCTCTAGTCCGCTTAGGTCGCTTGGCCCATCTGCAGGCATAAAACCAGGAGCATGGGCGGCCCAATGGGTCACGACCTCTGGCACAGAGGCCTGTCCGCCCCAGCCATTTGCCCATTTCGGGATGCCATCAAAGCGAATGATCGGATCGTCACGCCCGTGGATATGCAGCAGTTTGATGTTGCGCCTTGGCGCGCAGTCTTGCCAATCGCGTCCGCCAATCATGCCAATGACGCTGGCGATCCCCGCGATATTGGCTCCGCCACAGGCCAGATGATAAGCCATATAACCACCGTTTGAGATGCCCAGAACATAGATGTTTTGCCCGTCCAGATCGTGATCGCTCACCACCTGTGCCGCGAGCTCTGTCAGAAAGCCGAAATCATCTACATCAGAGAAATCAAACCCCGGGTTCCAATGGCGGCTACCCGAAGGCAAGCGCTCGCCCTGCGGATAGAGCACGGCAAAGCCATATTCGTCTGCGTATCGGTTGAAACCGAGCCCATAGCGCAGTCGCGCCGCATCCCCGCCCAGCCCGTGCAGGGCGATCAAAAGCGGGGCCTTGTCTGGCAAACCTTTGGGAATATGCAGGAAAAACTGACGATCTGCACCGTCGTGGTGAAAGTCTTGAGCCCGGTCAACTCCAATGGAGGCCACGGGACTGGCCACCATGAGCAAACAAAAGAGAGATAGGATACGCAACATAGGCGCACCCTAATCAGGTCTTGCTTACCAAGCGCTTAAGCTGCGCGTGAATTCTCAGTCGTAGAAGATCTCATTGTCGCCGAGATAGACATTGGACGCCTGGCAGATGTCGATCGCGATCGGCT
>JABSOU010000076.1 GCA_013215215.1 Cognatishimia sp.
CGGGCCTCGATCAATCGGAAAAACCATCATTAGAGAGCACACAAAATGGTGCAGGAAAAGCACACATTCGTTGTTCTCCGGGAGGGGAAATTAGGTTTATCTATCTGAAATTTATAAGAAATTATTAAAGTTTGAAAAATCAGACAGGCTTCTCGACCGCACCAAAAATTCTCAAGACATTGCTGTTGGTCGTCTACGACCGCTCGTTGGCGCCAAATTCTTTGCGTTTCAAGTTTAGTCAGCTGCTGTGAGCGTTGCATTTTCTCGATGCATGTCGATTAATAATGGCACGCCAACACGAGACTCATTTTGAATAATCAAGACCCCTTCGTCCTTGCCTCATACCTGCCTTACAAGCTGACTGTGGTCGCTCAGAAATTGAGTGCCGGGTTTTCTGAACGGTATAGAGAGCGCTATGGCATTTCGATCGCAGAATGGCGGGTTCTGGTCCATGTGGCAGATGCGGGATTGGTGTCGATCCGGGACATCCATGAGCGGGTGCATCTGGACAAGGTTGCCGCCAGCCGCGCGGCCAGCAAGTTGGTGGAGGCGGGGTTCCTGGTCAAAGAAACCAATGAAACGGATCGACGCCTCATTGCGCTGACACTTACCCCCAAAGGCGACGCAATGATGAAGGAAATCCTAGAGATTGCGCTGCAGTATCAAGCCAAGATCGAGACCGTTCTTGGCGACGAAAAGGACGCCCTATTTGAGGCTCTGGATCAGTTACTGGAGGCAGATCTTTAGGCGCCAGCGACGGCAAGGGCCTCCTCGAGGACGGATTGTTTGCCGATGTGGTTTGCAAGGATCAGGATGAGGCGCGCATTCAGAGCGTGTATATCCGCCTCGTCCAAACCTTCATGGGCATTCAACAGCGCCTCATAGAAATCATCCGTCGCTTCAAGGTTCGGGGTTAGGATTAGATCGGGCATGGTTTAGGTCCTTCCCATCGCCGTGTTGAAGGCTTCATCAAGGGCGCGCGCATTGTATGTGGGCCAACGTCCAGCGACATGTTGATCCGGGCGGATCAAGAGGACGGCTGCTGGTGCGTCCCCCAGATAGCGCTCGGCGATCAGATCACCTTCGGCGCGGATGGAAAGGGTGCGTATGTGGTGCCCCGCAACCTCCACATCCGCTGGCAGGTCGCAGTTGATTGACAACAGTGTGAAGCCATCCCCCTTTAGGCGATCCAGTAAAAATCCATCCCCCAATGGGGCATCAACCACCGGACTTCCCGGGCGACTGCGGGCGGGGCCTTGGGGCAGCCCGTCTTCGGCGTTCAAAGGCGAGTCATCATAGGTGCAAGGCACGGACAATCGTCCCGAATTCACGAGAGGACGCGCGAAGTCATGTTTTTCTACAAGATCAAGCACTGCGTCGCGGAACAGCGCATGGGCCGGGTTGCGTGGGGTTAGGAAATCGGCGGTGCGGCTCGAGTTCTTGATGTTTTCAAGCGCTCCGTGCTTGCGCTCTATATGGTAGCTTTCCAACAGAGCATCTGGGGCTTCGCCCTTGATGACGGCCGCCAGCTTCCACGCCAGATTGTCCACGTCCTGCATGCCGCCATTGCAGCCACGCGCGCCAAAGGGTGAGACCTGATGTGCGCTGTCGCCGGCAAAGAACACCCGACCATGGCGGTACTCTTCCATCGAGCAGCAGCGGAATGTGTAGATTGAGGTCCAGACCAGCTCAAACGGGATGTCCTCGCCGATCATGCCCCGCACGCGGGATTTGATCTTTTCTGGCGCGAGCTCCGCCTTGCGATCGATATCCCAGCCCATTTGGAAATCAAGCCGCCAGACGTCATCGGGCTGTTTATGCATCAAGGCAGTCTCACCCCGGTTAAACGGGGGGTCAAACCAAAAGCGCCGTTCGGTTGGGAAATCGGCTTGCATCTTGATGTCAGCGATCAGGAAGTTGTCTTCAAAGACACGGCCGCCAAAGCCCAATCCCATCATCTCGCGGGTGGGCGAGCTGGCGCCGTCACAGGCCACGAGATACTCTGCCTCGATTTGGTAGGGGCCATCGGGTGTCTCGACGTCCAGTAGGATGTGGTCGTCGTTCTGCGTCAAGCTTGTCAGCAGGTTCTGACCTCGGATCTCTACCGGAGCCCCTTTGGCTTGTTGCCTGCGGATTTCTTCGACGAGGAATTGCTCGAAATACGGCTGTTGCAGATTGATGAATGCGGGGCGTTTGTGGCCCTCTTCTGGCAGCAGGTTGAACGCATAGATTTCGGACTCGTCGCGATAGACGCGCCCCAGGTTCCAGACGACCCCTTTGTCCACCATCGGATCGCCGCAACCCAGCCGATCACAGATCTCGAGCGTGCGCTTAGCAAAGCAGATGGCGCGACTGCCTTGGCCGACGCCATCGTGATCATCCAGAACCAGACAGTCTATGCCCTTTTTGCCCAAATCAAGCGCAAGGCCCATCCCAACGGGACCTCCGCCAATGATGACAACAGAATGCCGCTTTGGAGCCGGGGTGTCCTGATCGGCGACCTTCTCGTAAGGATAAAGCCGAAAGGCCGTTTGATAGCGTGCCTTAACCATAGCCTTAGCCCTGAAGCGCGGCCCACATGTCCAGATCGCGCTCTGCGGTCCAGATGCGAGGATGGGCGATGCCCCGTGCTTCGTCATAGGCGCGGGCGACGTTGAAAGGCAGGCAGTGCTCGTAGATCGCATAGTCTTTGAATTTTGGATCGCATTCTGCGCGCACAGCGTCCCAGGCCTCTTTCAAAGAGCCACCGCTGGCGGCGACCTGCGCCACGGGCTTATAGGTTGAGTCGACAAAATCGCGCGTTAGTTCGATCGCTTCGATAACCGCCGCGCGGCCCACCAAAGCATCGCCGCGTCCCGGCGCAATGAATTGAGGATCATAGGCTTTGACGTTGTCCAGCGTCTGCCCCCATTCGCCAAAATACCCATCGCCGCAGTAGCAGGCCGAGTGTTTTTCCACGATATCGCCGGTGAACATGGTCTGACTGTCCGGCACCCAGATCACGCTGTCCCCGGCCGTATGGGCACGGCCGATTTGTTTGATGACCACTTTGCGTTTGCCCAGATAGACGGTCATTTCATCGCTGAACGTAGTAGTCGGCCAGGTCAGGCCTGGGATGCTTTCGTGTCCCTCAAAGAGACGTGGGAACCGTTGAAACTCGCTGTCCCAATCCTCTTGCCCGCGTTCTACGACCATCGAACGGGCCGCGTCGGACATGACAATCTGATCTGCCCCAAAGGCGCTCGCCCCAAGCACACGCACCGCATGATAATGCGTCAGGACAACATGGCTGATTGGCTTGTCCGTCACCTGCCGCACGCAATCGATCACCTTTTGCGCCAGTCGAGGCGTCGCCTGCGCTTCGATGATCATCACACTGTCATCACCAATGATGACGCCCGAGTTCGGGTCCCCTTCTGCGGTGAACGCATATAGGCCTGCACCGATCTCGGTGAACGAAGTTGTCTTCTCTGACATGTCACCTTGGCTGGCAAATGCTTTGGCCATCTCCGGTAGCTCCCTTTCGGATTGGTTTCATTTGTAACAATCCCATTTCATTACAAATGAAACGATCTGTCAAATGAAAAGTAAATTCGTTGGTGAGAGGCTTGCATTCTTGCTGTATGGTGATGGCAGAGGACGAAACGTAGGAGCCCTAGGCATGACACGTGCTCTTTCGCTACGATCGTCATTCGTCTCGGTGCCGTTCCGTCGCGACACCCAAAAGACAATCGACCCCGGCCGCCCGTTTTAGCCCTGCTTGCAGTCCAGCACGCTCACATCGCGTTCAAGGAACAAGGGCTTGCGACTCATAAACACCTGCACGCTTTGGCACTCTGTTTCCACTTCTTGGAAGAATGCCTGCATTAGCGGCGCATTGTCCTTGCCAAGCCAACCTTGCAAATCGCTGATGACAAAGAGATCAACCCCATCCGCGCGCCAGTTTGCGAGGTTCCAGTCCTCGGCTTGTGGGGGCCAGGCGAAGGGCGCAACGCTGCCTTCGAGATCCGCGTCGGTGGTGCCTTCAAGGCCAAACATGACCTCTGGCATCGGCACAACGAAATAGGCGTTTGGGATGCCCTCGGGAATGCGGCGTTCGCCTGCGATCTCAGGCATATCCAGATCGTATTTCTCAGCCGTCCGCGTGACGCGCGCCCATTCAAAATCCTGCGCTGCGCGGTTTTGCTGGATGGGCAGATCCAGCGACGTCATCACCTTGCGATCTGGGTGTACCGTCTCGACATAAGAGGCCACATCCACATTCACCGGACGCACGATGGCTTGCTTCCAAATCATGATGTCTCCGACTACGCAAAAGCCCAAAGCGGCAGCGGCGGCGAAAGCGCCAATGGCACGCGAGACGCGGAACAGGCAGGCGATGCTGATCGCCCCGAAAAGCTGGATCACCATGAAATGCGCGATCCAAAGTTGCTCGGGTTGGCGCAGGCCGACAAGATAGGCCAGACCCAGTGTCGACAGGATCGTCGCGCCCCAAACTCCCAGCAACATACCGGGCTTTTCCATCCCCAGCGCAAAGATCGGAAACAGCAAAAACGCATAGGGCATCAAGAGACCGATCCCAAATTCCAAATCCATCGCCGCCCGTAGCATTTTGCCAACGGAATCCACGAAGCTCACGTTTTCTGCGATCGACATTACGGACTGAATTTCCTGAAATTTCAGGAAGTTATCAAAGTCCAGGATGATCCCAATGTTCAACGGCGGCCAGAGGATCACTGCGGTCACAAAGATCCTCAGGATCGACGCCATCGTGGTTTTGAACCCGATCTGCGCGCTCATCACACCGATATAGGCCAAGGCGAATGGCACCATCAAAAGCACGAAGGAATGCTTGAAGCTCAGCCCCAGAACCACAGCAATCCCGAGGAGGATATCGATGCGTTTGAGGCTCGGGCTTTGCACCTTGCGGATCATCAAAAGCACGATCCAGACAGACGCCGCCGCCACCCCGACATCCCCTTTAAAGATGTAAGACAGGAAGACCGACAAAGGTGCAAAGACTGCAAAAAGCGCGATCACGAAACTCTCGCCTTTTGTAAACCCTAAGAGCCGACCGATGCGGTAAAACAAGGGAGCCATCAACGCCGAGATTGCGCCGGTCATGGCCCGCGCGACGAGGTAAAAGATCGTAGGATCGTTGAAGTACTGCGCACGGAATTCCTGGGTGCCAGACCACATGTCCAAGCCACGTCCAACAACGTAGAGAACCCCATAGAGAACGGCCGCCATATAGTGCATCAGAGGCGGGTAAAAATGCTGATCTGGGATCAGCTCTCCGGCCAGGACTTTGGCGGCTTGGTTGACGCGTTCGTCTCCATGGAGATAGCCCCAATCTAGGCCAATAACCCGAAGGCCCCAGGCGGCAAAAAACAAAAGAAACAGAATGCCCCAATCCATCTTGGGGACGGCTTTGCTCGGTAAATTGGATGTCTGCACGGCTAATCCTTACGCGCCCCAAGCGAATACCGCAGGAAAACCACATTTGTGTCAATATTTCTTATTAACAAAACTGTGTTGTTAATGGTTATCCGCACAGTGAGACCGAATGTACAGTAGGCAAATAAAAGAGCAGATCCCCCTCTATGTGGACTTAGATGGGACGTTGATCAAATCGGATGTTGCACAGGAATTGCTGGTGCAGCTTATTGCGCGCCCCGACCTGTGGAGTGCCGCGCGTAAGGCTATGACCCGTGGACGGGCGGATCTGAAACAGTTCCTATCCCAATCTCTGTCCTTTGACGCAGCCACTCTGCCCTATACGCAGGCCGTTCTGGACTACATCAAAGAAGCCAAAGAGAACGGCCGCCGCGTTGTTTTGGCCACCGCCGCCGATCAAATGGTCGCCGATCAGGTTGCCGAGCATCTGGGTCTGTTTGATGGCATTATTGCTTCACACCCCGGTCATAACCTTAAAGGTGATGCCAAGCTCGACGCCATCCGCGACGACGCGGGTGGAGAGTTCGAATATTTGGGCAATGACACGCCCGATCTGGTGATCTGGAAAGATGCAGCGCAAGTTGGCGTGGTCAATGCGCCCAGCTCTGTACAATCCCGTGCGCTGAAAGACAGAGAACCTTCGCTCTTGGTGCAGGAACGCCCTTCTGTCACGCGCGGCATCATCAAGGCCATGCGCCCGCATCAATGGGCCAAGAACGTTTTGGTGCTTTTGCCGCTGTTCTTTTCCCACAGTTACATGAACCCGGGCATGCTGGGCGCCGCGCTTTTGGCGATGGCTGTTTTTTCTATGTGCGCCTCGGCGATCTATATCATCAATGATCTGCTGGACATTGAGGCCGACCGAAAGCACGAACGCAAACGCAACCGTCCCTTTGCGGCGGGTGTTCTATCACCCAAACACGGGCTTCTTGCGTCAGGCGGACTATTGGTCACGGCCTTCGCCGTCAGTCTTTGGCAATTCAACCCCATGGTGACCGCGCTTTTCGCGCTTTATATCCTAACAACAACGCTCTATTCGACGTGGTTCAAACATAAAGCGGCAATCGATATCGTTGTCCTGACATGCCTTTATGCGTTGCGCATCTTTGTTGGTGGGGTTGTGATCGGCGTCATCGTCTCCCCGAGCCTTTTGAACTTCTCGCTATTCTTCTTTGCAAGCCTCGCGCTGATGAAACGCTTCACCGAGATCCAAAAGCTTGAGAAGAGCAAAACCAAGGACAAGATCCGAGGTTACTACCTTCTCGACAACCAAACCATCCTGCCGATGGGCATCACAGCCGGAGGCCTCGCCGTGCTGACGCTGACACAGTATTTCGGCACCGAATTCGTGGCGAGCACCTACGGCGCGCCCGAGCTTTTGTGGCTGACCGCCCCGCTGGTCCTGTTCTGGATCTTCCGCGCCTGGCTTTTGGCGATGCGCGCGCAGATTGATGACGATCCGGTGGTCTTTGCCCTGCGCGACAAGATCAGCCGGACCGCGATCCTGATGTCCTTGGGCCTGGTGATCGCCGCCAAATTCCTCAGCATCGAGGGGCTGCTGGTATGACCCTGAATAGCTTCCTTCTGGTCGTGATCTCGGTCACCCTCTCGGCCTTCGGTCAGACGGCCTTTAAGATCGGGGTCGAACGCGTGCATTTCGCGCCGGACGCCGCCGTATTGGGCAAGGTCATGGGCTTTGCTGCCTCGCCCCATATCATTGGCGGCTTGGTGTTTTACGGCGTCGGGACGCTGTTTTGGCTCTTTGCCCTGCGCACGTTGGATCTGTCACTGGCCTACCCCTTTGTGGCGATCAGTTTCATCGTGGTGTTCCTGATTGGCATCTTTGGCCTGGGTGAGCCGTTTAATGCCACGCGTTTGGCGGGTCTTTTGATTATCACCCTTGGGCTCGTGGTGATGGCACGCGCCTAGCCCTCGACATTCGACCCTCGATACAGGGCAACAAAAAAGGGTCGGCGGAATGCCGACCCTTTTTGTTTTCGATCTCGGTCAGTTAGACTAGAATGCCTTCGGATTTATTCAGAACAACGCCCAGCAATTGGGTGCGATCCCCAAGCGCCTGCTCGGCGCGCAGAACGTCCTGCGGATGGGTTTGCCCGCCGCCAACGACCAACAATACGCCATCCACATTCGGCAAAAAGCTCAAGAGTTCGTCGCTCTCAAGAACCGGTGGCAGGTCATAGATCACCACATCCGGCGCCAGCACATCCTGCAATTCCGCCAAAACATCGACCATCATCGCCTCTTGGAACAGCTCCGCCGAATTCAGATCGCGGGTTTCGTTTAACCCAAGTGCCAGGCCACGACCCGCACGCAGGAAATAGTCCTCTGGCGGGATATGACCGCGCAGATAGTCTGCGATATCCGTGGGATCGCTGACACCCAAGATACGCGACAGGCTGGGTGCCGACAGGTTCATATCCAACAGAACCGTCCGCAGGCTTTCCATTCGTGCGAAGGAAATCGCGAGGTTAGACGCCACAAAACTCGATCCGCAGCCCTCGGTGGGCGCGGTCACCGCAACGCGGCTCCAGCCGTTTTCGCGCATCGCCAGCAAAAGCCGTGTGCGCAACATGTCGAACTGTTTGTGAAGTGGATCGCTTTTATTCGCCGTCACGATCCGGTTGCGCCGCAGATGTCCCGGGTCCAGCCCGATTTGCTCCATGGAATCCCATAGAACCTGCGCCTCATCAACATTGGGCGCATAGACGTCGCGGTTCTTGCTTGGAACCAATTGTCTGTTCATGCTCGTATCCTCTCTCGGATCCGTTTTGGACTGTTTTTCAGCCTTTATCGCGCAGGATAGCCCCCAAATGCGGGCAAATTATGGCAAAGGTTAATACCCAAGCAAATCGGCCTCTTTGATAGCGCGGCGGATGAAATCCGCGCGACTGGGTTCGGGGGTCCAGCCCAAAAGCTCTTTGGTCTGCCGGTTGTCAAACGGCGAAAAATGCGCGCGGGATTTCCAATCGGCCAGCGAGGGGCGGATCGCGCCTTTGCGCCCCAGCGCATAGCGTTTCAGCAGGTATTTTACCGCATCAGAGGCCCAAAAGACGTTCAGGTTGCCGGTCGACACCGTGATTTTTGCGCCCAACTGCTTGTGGATCGCCGCGAAGTAATCCCGCCCCGACAGCATCGGATCCCCGATGAGGTTAAAGCTCTGCCCGACCGCCTTGTCGTGATCCATCATTGTGACGAGCGCATCGGCCACGTCGTCAATCAACACAAACGGCAGGATATTCGTCCCCGGTCCCCAAATGCGGACCGCCCCTGCCCCATGCCAGCGCCCGATGCCCCAATGTTGCAGTGGGCCTCCTTTGCCGACGACGATGCCGGGCCGCGCAATGACCAGCGGCAGGCCCTCGGCCTCATAGAGTTTCAACAGCTCTTCTTCGCATTTCGCTTTGGAGCGCGCATAGAGGTTGCGGTCGCTCATGTCCTCGCCAAAACCGGTGCTTTCGGTGATCACCGTCGCAGGATCACTCATGTCATAAGAGGCAATCGTGCCGGTATAGACAAAGCGGTTCACGTCGGCGGCCATCGCCGCGCGGGCCAGGTTCAGCGTCACGCCAACATCGTTCTTCAGGCACTCTTCCCAAGTGCCATCCAGCGATTTGCCGAGGTGATAGACCGCCTCAATCCCCTCCATCGCGCCCGCAAGCGCCTCGGGATCATGCAAAGAGGCCGAATAGAGCTCGACATGTTTGGAGATGTCCGCGAAGGGACCGGATTTCCCACGGCTCAGGACACGCACATCCTTGCCTTCGGCGACCAATTTGCGTGTCAACGCTCGGCCAATGAAGCCCGTGCCGCCGACCACAAGCACCGTTGGCTTGGGCTTCCGTTGACGCTTGGGTTTCGGCGCTTCTTCAACCTCGGGCATCAGCGCCAAAGTGTCATCAATCGCTTGCATAACAGTCACCGCAGAGGCCCCATCAAAACGCGCATCCATCGGCGTTCCGTCTCTAAGGCTCTGATAAAATGCCTTAAATGTGCCTTGAAAGCTCAACCCATAGGCCGATTTCCGATTGAGCGATGAGACCTGGCGAAGAGCGTTCACCCCGCCCTCACGCAGATGCTGCCAAGCAAGCCCCATCTGTTTACGGAGCGGGTTCATAACGATGTCGCTGGCGTTCTCGCCCTCAATCACCAAAGTGTCCTCGGCATAATTCAGCCGCGCCCGCGCGGTCGATCCCAGCACAGTCACCGAACGGTCATCTGCGGTTTCAACGAGCGACAGATTCAGCGTCACATCCACATCCCCGGCCCGCGCCAGAATGCGCCAGCTTTGAGGACGTGTGCCCGCCGAAGGGATCTCGATCTCTTTGCCAAGGCTGAGATGTTCGATTTGCAACGGTCCAAAGAGGTCCACCGCAAAGCCAAACAAATGCGGCCCCAGTTCCAGCAAGAGGTTCTTGGGCTCTCGCAGCAACCAAATCCCGAAGGGCCCAGAGCGCAGAGGTGCCAGCGGGAAGTGCCAATTGATTTCCGCGGACCCAACGCGCCCTAAAGCATCGGCTGCCATCGCGGATTTCAGGCGCTCATAGCTAGGCAGCCCCATGAAGTTATGCCCGGCAACAAAGGATTTTCCTGCCTTTTCAGCGGCATCCTGAATTTCTTGCGTCTCAGCTGCACTCAGTGCAACAGGTTTTTCAACCAAACAATGCACGCCCGCTTCAAGGCATTTCTTCGCCAAGACTGCATGGCTATCAGGTGGCGTCAGAATGTGAACCGCATCGCAGACATTCGCCGCGAGCATCTCATCCAGATCACCAAAAGCCTGCGCCCCATGCGCGCCTGCGAGCGCCTCGGCCGCGCCTTTTGACAGGTCACAGACCGCCGTGAGCTCGACACCGGGTGTCATTTTCAAACCCTCAGCGTGCCAGTCAGCGATATAGCCTGCGCCAATCAGAGCGGTGCGGATAGATGTCGTCATGTCACTTGTACTCGATAATTTGCATCCGCCGTCCTTTAAGACGCCGGTAGTGGAACATCCCCATGCCGAGGATGTTTGGGAATTTGGAAAGGGTCAGCAAAACGCCATGGCGGCGGGCCCGCGCAGAGTTCATGCCTGCTCCGGTTAAACCTTTGACAGAGCGGAGGTAGTTCATCAGGTAAATGGCCAGAATAAGGATCAGTGCGACCGGCAGAACCATCCACAAAAACAACGCAATAAGCGGGATCACCCCGCCATAGATGACCACGCGCTTTTGCTCGGTCGCAAAATACGGCGGGTGCATATAGCCCACTTGCGCGAAGCCATGACCAGACCGTATCGCCCGTTGCCACCATTGCGAAAACCGCGTCATGGCCGCGTCGTGATATGTCATCTCATAGGGGATACGTTTCAGTACCCAACCCGCCTTGCGAAGACGCACACAGAACTCGTCGTCCTCTGCCGCAATGACCGTTTCGTCAAACCCGCCGGCCTCTTCGTAAGCCGCGGGCCGCACCATCATGTCACCGCCACAGGTATTGATTTCGCCCTCAGGGCGATCCCATTCATCCTGGCATAAGTCGTTGTAAATACTGGCCTCTGGAAATCTCTCGCGACGCCAGCCGGTGACAAGACCCAGCTCTATGTCCTGCTCCATCGCTTCAACCGCGCGCTCGATCCAATCGGGATCCACGGAGCAATCTCCATCGATGAACTGAACGTAGTCAGGCATCTCACCCGTTTTCAGTTGCTCAAATCCAGCTGCGCGTCCACGTGCCGCCGTGAATGGACGATCAGAGGACAATTCCACAACCTCGGCCCCCGCATCGCGCGCGTTCTGGACCGACATATCGACGGACCCGCTGTCCACATAGACTACGCGATCCACCTTGCCTTTCAGCGAGGCGAGGCAATCAACCAAGCGCTGCCCTTCGTTACGTCCAATCGCGACGACGGCGACTGTTGGAGCATCGTTGCTCATACCATCACCTCATTTGGACGCACTGCGAGCGCAGGGCTGCTTTCAGATCGTTGGTAAGACTCAATGAGGTCAGACAGCCATTTGGCCTCATCAAAGGCACGGTATTCTGCTGTAACCTTCGCGCGGCCCGTGACGCCCATTTTCTTTTGCATTTCAATATCCTGCGACACGGAACTCACGGCACTTGCCAGTGCATCCATGTCGCCAGGAGGCACCAAAACACCAGAAACTCCATCCTTGACCAATTCCGGCACACCCGCGATCCGCGTTGTGATCACAGGACGCGCGGCGGCCATGGCTTCCATGAGGACGACGGGCACCCCTTCGGCAAAGCTGGGCAGGACAAAGATGTCATGCGCTTTAAGCGCTTCGGCGACCTCAGTTTGGGATTGATAGCCCATGAATTTGACTCGCTCACGGAAGGGCGCGGCCTGCTCTTCGAGCGCTGCGCGATCAGGGCCATCGCCGATTACAGTCAGCGTCACGTCCTTGGGCAGACGCTTCATCGCGTCCAACAACACAGGCATGCCTTTCACCGCTGCCAACCGTCCAACAAACAAGAGTTTTTTCCCGCCAGCGGGATCACCCGCATAACGCTCTGGCTCGACCCCGCAATGGACAATATGCAGCTTGCGCCAGTCTTCCATCGGAGAAAACGACATCGCTTGGGAACGGCAAAAGTGGCTGATACAGGCCACGAAACGTGCCTTTTCAATCTTCTTGTCCAAACGCCAGTGATTGGGCGCGAAGAAAATGTCCGGCCCGTGCAGCGTAAAACTAAACGGAATGCCAGAGATCTCGCTGGCCAACATCGCGACAGTGCAACTGGATTTAGCGATGTGATTGTGCAGGTGACTGACACCTTGGCGCCGCATCTCGTCCGCCAACACACCGGCTTCGGCAAAATAAAACATCTGATAGGCCAAGGCCTTAGCCCCGCCCGGCGCGGTCTCAAGCGCCAGTCTTAACCCGCGCCAGTAATCACCCGGGCGTCGCATCAACCAACCCAAATGGCTTTTGACAAGCCGCACAAGGGATTTTGCATGTTTTAAAACATAGAAGGTACGCGCGGCCTCCTGGCGTTGCTCGTCTCCGACCAGATGTTCGATGCCGGTTTCACGGATCGAATAGGTCATGACTTCATGGCCATGCGCGCGCAGGGCTGCGACTTCGCGTTGGATAAACGTGTCGGTCGCGCGCGGGTATTCCCCTGTCAGATAGGCGATTTTGCTTAGGTGGCCCATGGCATCGGCTCCATTGGTGCGCAGCGGGTTGTCATATCCTGAGGCCCCGTGGACTCGCCAGCATTCTGGATCGCCAGCGTGACCTCATTGAGGTGCAGGGCAAAGTCATTGCTCAGGCGGCAGGCGCGGTTTTCCTTAAGGCTTTCAAGCATTTCCACAGGACCCAGCGCAAAATTCATATTGGCCGCGCCCCATTTCCCGGCAAACGGGTGAGTCTGACCTTTTAGGCGGATGCGTTTGCCAAAGGGCAACTCCAGCAAGCGACGACGAATGCGCATGCGGCGGAAAAACTTAACCGGCGCACGGTTGTCCCAAGCGCGTTTCAGACCCAAGACGCCATCGTCCCCAATCACTCGAATCTGATGATCGTGCGGCGCGACAATCGAACAGGTCAATCGCGTCACCGGTCCCTTCTCAAAATAGAGCGTCGCGGACGCGTAGTCCGGCGTCCCTGCCCCGCTTGGATCTTTGTCCGGCAGGACTTCGGCAGAGGCGGCGACTACGCGGCGCACACTCCCGAAATAGGAAATCAACCAGGCCAAGTAATAGCCTGCGTGTTCAAGCGTGCAGCCGACCTGAAACTCGTCCTCGGCTGGCCAAGGCGCGCCGCTTTCGCTTTTCCAATCTTCAAAAGGTGCCTGCGGGATAAATCCGTCATCCAACTCCGCATAGATCAAACGAGGGGTCCCCGCCACGCCATCGCGCAAGGCTTTGCCCAAAGTCTGGGCCGCCTCGCCCAACACGCTACAGGGAGCGGACGCGAGCATTAGCCCATTGGCCTCGGCCAAGTCATAAAGCGCATGTGCGTCTGACATATCCACGGCCAAAGGCTTTTCGGAATAGACGTGATGCCCAGCCTCAAGACAGGCTTTATTGATTTCGAAATGGCTCTTGGGGTTTGTAAGGTTCAAAACCAATGACCCAGCAGGCAGACCCTCAAAAAAGGCCTCAAGCGTGTCACAGGTGGGCACTTTCCAATGAGCTGCAAATGCCGCAAGCCGCGCGGCGTCCCGATCGTAGACCCGATCCACGACCACATGCGGAAAGGTCGCCAAGGACCTCATGTATAGGTCGGCGACAAAGCCACATCCGATGATGGATACGCGCGTCATGTTCGTTTCTGCTCGTTTTTTTTGGCGACCCTAAGGGCCCTTTGACGGCACTAAACGCGAGAAATGGGACAAGAATAAGTCGGCGCGCGGGCAAAGCTGGCACCGGGCTCAAAAAAGTCGTATGCAGACGTAGGCAAAACCGAGGGACGCGTGCAGTATCAAACAAAGAACGGCGAGATCCGGGTGAACATCGGATCCATGGCGTCTTTAGAGACCCAAGTTCGAGAAAAACTTGCTCGAAAGCAAGGGTTTAGCCTTGCGACCATCAACTTGGATCACCTTGTGAAGATGGACCAGGATTCCGGGTTTTACACCGCCTATTGCAAGCAAGATTTTGTTGTTGCCGATGGAAACCCCATAGTTTGGACGTCGCGACTGGCCAAGCAACCCGTCGATCTTTTGCCGGGCTCTGATCTGGTCCTGCCTCTCTGCGAGTGGGCGGCCACTGAAGGGCGCTCGATTGCGCTTTTGGGCAGTACTGAGGCGGCGTTGAGCGAGGCCGCAAATGCGCTGGTGACGAAGGTCGCTGGGTTGGATGTCGCCTGTATGATCGCACCGCCCTTTGGATTTGATCCAAATTCCGACGATGCCGCCGAGATCTTGAAAACTGTCGAGGCCTCGGGCGCCTCTCTTTGTTTCCTTGCGCTTGGTGCACCCAAACAGGAGCTGCTTGCGGCGCGAGGGGCGGAGTTCGCTCCCTCCGTTGGGTTTGCCAGTATTGGAGCTGGGCTGGATTTCCTTGCAGGCACGCAGATACGAGCCCCGAAATGGGTTCGCGCCCTAGCGATTGAGTGGGTATGGCGGTTACTGCTTAATCCCAAACGCCTATGGAAGCGTTATTTCGACAGCGGAATGATCATGCCGCGCCTTGTTCTGCAGGCGCTAAGACAGCGCGCCTAAAGCACCGTGCGCGGACGGGTTTCCACGGCTATCGCGGGCTTATCCAGCGGATTTGCGGGTTTGTCTTTCGGCACCAAATACGCTTCGGCATAGCCCAGCAACGCCCCTGCGATCAGCCAGGTCATGGTGGTCAAAGTCGCATTAGGCAACAGGTCTACTGTGTTGATTGCCAACAATAAACTGAGACCGCCAACAATCGGTGTGATCTCGCCTTGCTGCATTTTCTTGGTCAGCCCGCCTTGTGCAGGAAAAACATTCATTTCGCGTTGATGCTGCCGCCAGATTTCCTCGGACGGCAGTCGCACGGACATACGATAGACCAAGAAGATCGGCAGGATCAAAAGCCCGAGCTCTCCGATGAACCCGAGCCAACCCAGCATGCCCAGTGTCAGCACCCAGCGGCCATCCGCCACGGACGTCATGCGCCCCGTCACCGGGTCATGGATCTGGTTACGGCCCCAAATCCCCCATCCGAAATAGGGTTTTTCCTGCGCACGATTGAGCAAAGCGCCTTCGTGTTCGAACCTGAATTCCAAAGATTGCGCACGATCATCGCTGACCCGCGAGGCCATTTCGAGCAGTCGTTCTTCTGGCACCAAATCTGCGCCCTTTGCGATGGGGTATGCCAAGGCCAGAACCGCCAGCACCATCGCGACTTTTGCCTGCGTACGCCAGCCCGTGAACAGCACCATGCCTATAATGAACGTCGCATAAAGCAGCGCGCTCAGGGTTTTGGCCAGGACCAGAACCGCCACCAGAAACAGCGCGGTCCAAATCAGTTTTGTGCGCAAGCGCCCTTCTGTATTCGCAATCAATATGACCGCAGCGCTCAGGCTCATCATGGTCAGCATCGCCGCCCAGATACCATGAGACAGAAAGACAATCGGGCGGAAGCCATCGCCCCGGATCATCTGGTCAAACATGTGCTGAAAGAAGCCATAGACCCAGATATTGATCTGTGGGCTCAGCCGGACTTCGATCAACATCGGGAAGGCATAGGCGGTGCCTGCAATCACCATGGCCAAGAGCAGGTCACGCAGGTCTTTTTCTGTGGTCAGCAGATTGCGCGCCAACATGAAATTCGCGAGCAGGATGCATTGCATCACCATCATCGCAAAGATGTCCTGCGCATAAAGTCCTCGCAGCATGTCCATCACGAAAACAATGGGCTCGGGATTGGTCAAAACCGTCGGAATAGGCGCCATCACAAAGATCGCCACCAAGATCTTGCCCAAGGCTGTATCAGGCAGCCATTTGATCTTTTCCTTGGCGTAAAACACCGTCAGCACAATCGCCATGATGTTTGGGATCGTGGTCTTGTCCATTGACGGGAACAGCGGGAAATCAAACTCTGTCGGATATGGCGGCAGCAGGAGATAGCTGGCTAGAACAGACCAAATCAACGCACGTCCCGGCGGCAGGGCACGAAAGATGCCCAACATGACCAAAGGCCATAGTGCCAGAACAAGATGAGCAAACAGATTTGGCATGCGTCGATGAAGTGTCCTCAGTTACCCGCGCATCCTAGGATCACAAATGGCCGATTTTGAGGCGGCTTTCGGATTTTTTCCGATCCAAAAGGCCTTAGTGACCCGTTGCATTCACCACGACGCCGACGGTTTTGAACATGATGCGCAGATCCGAAGCAAAGCTGAGGTCGTTCAGGTAGTCACCGTCGAAATCCGCGCGCTCAACAAAAGAGCTCTCGTTGCGACTAGAGATCTGCCACGGGCCCGTGATGCCAGGACGTAGATCGTAATAGGCGTCGCTTGGATAGATCTTTTTCTGGTCGACCATGATTGGGCGCGGGCCAACAAGGGACATATCACCAATCAAAACATTCCACAGCTGCGGCAGCTCATCCAAAGAGGTTTTGCGGATCAAATGACCAACCGGCGTTATGCGCGGATCATTGATCAGCTTTTGCTTTTCATTCCACTCGCGTGCTTCAGCTGGGTTTTGGGCCAGATAGTCCTC
>JABSOU010000077.1 GCA_013215215.1 Cognatishimia sp.
GTCGTGGATCAGGAAATTGTAGTTGTTCATCGACCCGGTCAACGTGGGCAGCGTGACGATTTCCAGCGGCATAGCGGTCTCTTCTTTTGGAATTCTTAGGTTTCACTGGTTCACACATGGCACAAACCCATTATGTTGAAGCCAGTTATTCAGATTGGGCGCTTTGGTGCAATGCATCTTGATGTGAAAGATCTGCGGAATTTCTACTATCGAAGCACCCTCGGGCGCGCGGCCCAAAAGGCTGTGCGGGACGAAGTTCTGAAACTCTGGCCGACCGCCAAAGGGCAGACCGTGGTGGGCTTTGGCTTCGCGGTGCCTCTGCTGCGGCCTTATTTGCCGGAAGCGCGCCGCGTGATCGGCTTGATGCCTGCGCCGCAAGGGGTGATGCCCTGGCCTGCGGGGATCCCGAATGTTTCGGTGCTTTGTGAAGAAACCCAGTGGCCGATTGATACGGGACGGATCGACCGGCTTGTCATGATGCATGGGCTGGAGAACAGCGAAAGTCCAAGCGAGTTGTTGGAAGAGGCGTTCCGCGCTTTAGGCCCAGGGGGACGCGCGCTGTTTATTGTACCGCATCGCTCGGGGCTTTGGTCGCGGTCTGATCGCACGCCCTTTGGCTATGGGCGGCCCTATTCAACCAGCCAGCTTGAGGCGCAGCTGAAGCGTCACGGGTTTACGCCGGAACGTCATCGTACGACGCTGTATCAACCGCCCAGCCACAAGAGGTTCTGGCGCAAGACCAGCCGTCTTTGGGAAAATACAGGGCAGGCTTTGTCTCCGGTTCTGGCTGGTGGCGTTTTGATGGTTGAGGCGAGTAAACGCATGAAAGCGCCCAGCGGCGGCGTTGCCGAAGCGGTGCGCAAGCCGCTTGAGATCCTAGCGCCCAAGCCAGAAGTCGCCGCGATCAGATCAAAGTGTAGGTGAGCGCAAACAAACGCGATCCAAATCGGAAAAATTCGCCGAGAGAATCGCCTTTTGCGCAGATTTTTGTGCGAAATTTTCTTAACAAAAATCAGTCAAAGGGTCGCACCTGCGTCAACGCCTTAAAAACTTAGTGTTTTTCTCGTTCGCTGCGAGAGCGAAACAATATTGCGAGCTTAGGACTCCTCTGCTAAACCCCGGCAGGATTTCAACGTTCTGATTTGTGTCAGAACGACCAACGTCCTCAGAAGCTGCATACAGCGGTATACTGAGGCCAAATATCGGAAGGGTGGACGTGTCCGAACCAGCTTCGATTTCACAAGGCATTGCCGCGCGCTATGCCACTGCGGTTTTCGAGATCGCAAAAGAGTCCAAAGGTGTTGCTAAGCTCGAAAAAGGCATTGATGCCTTGAGCGCATCCCTGGAAGACAGCGCAGACCTGCGCGAGTTGATCAATTCCCCGGTGTATTCCCGTGACGTACAGGGCAAGGCCATTGCAGCGGTTGCTGCGAAAATGGGCTTGGACGATGTGCTCACTAACACCCTGAGCTTGATGGCGGAGAACCGTCGTCTGTTCGTTCTGCCTCAGCTGGTTGCGCGCCTGCGTGATCTGGTAGCAGAGGACAAAGGCGAAGTGACCGCAGATGTCACCTCGGCCAAGGCTCTGACGAAGACTCAATCTGACAAACTGGCCAAAACGCTGAAAGCGCGCGTAGGCAAGGATGTCAAAATCAATGCGACCGTTGATGAATCTCTCATCGGCGGTCTCGTCGTTAAGGTGGGCTCGAAGATGATCGATACGTCGATCCGCTCCAAGCTCAATTCCCTTCAGAATGCAATGAAAGAGGTCGGATAATGGGTATCCAAGCAGCCGAAATCTCGGCAATCCTGAAAGACCAGATCAAGAACTTTGGTCAGGAAGCCGAAGTTGCCGAGGTTGGCCGTGTGCTTTCCGTCGGTGACGGTATCGCCCGCGTTTATGGTCTGGACAATGTTCAGGCGGGTGAGATGGTCGAATTCCCTGGTGGTATCATGGGGATGGCTCTGAACCTGGAAAGCGACAACGTTGGTGTTGTTATCTTTGGTTCCGACCGTGACATTAAAGAAGGTGACACTGTTAAGCGCACCAACTCCATCGTTGACGTTCCAGTTGGTCCAGAGCTGCTGGGTCGCGTTGTCGACGGTCTGGGCAACCCGCTGGACGGCAAGGGCCCAATCGACGCCAAAGCACGTAACGTTGCAGACGTGAAAGCGCCTGGCATTATCCCACGGAAATCTGTTCACGAGCCAATGGCGACCGGCCTGAAATCCGTTGACGCGATGATCCCAATTGGCCGTGGCCAGCGTGAACTTATCATTGGTGACCGTCAGACCGGTAAAACCGCGATCGCTCTGGACACCATCCTGAACCAGAAATCCTACAACGACGCAGCCGGCGACGACGACAGCAAGAAACTTTTCTGCGTCTATGTTGCGGTTGGCCAAAAGCGTTCCACTGTTGCGCAGCTGGTGAAGAAGCTGGAAGAGTCCGGCGCGATTGAATATTCGATCGTTGTGGCGGCGACTGCTTCTGACCCTGCACCGATGCAGTTCCTCGCACCTTATGCGGCGACTGCGATGGCAGAATACTTCCGTGACAACGGCAAACACGCTCTGATCATCTATGATGACCTGTCCAAACAAGCGGTTGCATATCGCCAGATGTCCCTGCTGCTTCGCCGCCCACCAGGACGTGAAGCGTATCCAGGTGACGTTTTCTATCTGCACTCCCGTCTGCTGGAGCGCTCCGCGAAGCTGAACGAAGACTTCGGCGCAGGCTCTCTGACCGCGCTGCCAGTCATCGAAACCCAAGGTGGTGACGTTTCCGCGTTTATTCCAACCAACGTGATCTCGATCACCGACGGTCAGATCTTCCTGGAAACTGAACTCTTCTACCAAGGTATCCGCCCAGCGGTGAACACCGGTCTGTCGGTTTCCCGTGTTGGTTCCTCGGCCCAAACCAAAGCGATGTCTTCTGTTGCAGGTCCAGTTAAACTGTCCCTCGCGCAGTATCGTGAGATGGCCGCGTTTGCGCAGTTTGGGTCTGACCTCGACGCCGCAACTCAGCAGCTGCTGAACCGTGGTGCGCGTCTGACCGAGCTGATGAAACAGCCTCAGTACTCGCCTCTGACCAACTCTGAAATCGTCTGCCTGATTTTCGCAGGTACCAACGGTTACCTCGACACCGTCGAAGTCAAAGACGTTGGCCGTTACGAGCAAGGCCTGCTGGCGCACCTGCGTGGCAAACATGCTGACCTGCTCGCATGGATCACTGAAGAAGATCAGAAGATCAAAGGTGACGCCGCAGACAAGATCAAAGCAGCGCTCGACGAATTCGCCGCAGACTTCGCATAAGGAGTTCAGACCATGCCTAGTCTGAAGGACCTTAAAAACCGGATCGACAGCGTGAAAAACACGCGGAAGATCACAAAAGCCATGCAGATGGTTGCCGCGGCGAAACTTCGCCGCGCGCAGGAAGCTGCCGAGGCGTCGCGTCCCTACACAGAACGGTTCAACGCCGTTCTGGGTGGTCTCGCGGCCTCTGTTGGCGGTTCCGACTCTGCACCAAAGCTGCTTTCGGGCACCGGTTCTGATCAAACCCATCTTCTGGTGGTGATGACGGCAGAACGTGGCCTCTGCGGCGGCTTTAACTCAAACATCGCCAAACTGGCGCGTGCGAAAGCCGAAGAGCTGACTGCTGCGGGCAAGACCGTTAAGGTTCTGACCGTTGGCAAAAAAGGCCGCGACGCAATCAAACGCGATCTGGGCGACAGCTTTGTTGGCCATGTGGACCTGACCGAAGTCAAAAACGTCGGCTATGACAACGCGCAAGACATCGCGCGGGACATTCTGGCACGCTTTGACGGCGGCGAGTTCGACGTTGCAACGATCTTCTACGCGAAGTTCGTGAACGTTGTTTCTCAGATCCCAACCGCTCAGCAAATCATTCCTGCGGCCTTTGAGGCGGCAGAGGATGAAGGCGCAAGCACTCTGTATGACTACGAGCCAAGCGAAGAGGCTATTCTGGCCGACTTGCTGCCGCGCGGCGTCGCAACTCAGATCTTTGCGGCTCTGCTGGAAAATGGCGCGTCAGAGCAGGGTGCTCGGATGTCCGCAATGGACAACGCGACCCGCAACGCTGGCGACATGATCGACAAGCTGACCATCGAGTTCAACCGCTCGCGTCAGGCTGTGATCACCAACGAGCTTATTGAAATTATCTCGGGCGCTGAAGCGCTCTAAGAACCGGAGACGTAACATGGCAAATGCAAAAGGTAAGGTGACACAGGTCATCGGCGCCGTTGTCGACGTTCAGTTCGAAGATTCCCTGCCGGAAATCCTGAACGCTCTGAACACCGACAACAATGGAAAGAACCTGGTTCTGGAAGTATCCCAGCACCTGGGCGAAAACACTGTTCGCTGCATCGCGATGGACGCGACCGAAGGTCTTGTCCGCGGCGCAGAGGTCACCGACACCGGCGGCCCAATCACCGTTCCAGTTGGCAACGCGACCCTGGGTCGTATTCTGAACGTTGTTGGCGAGCCTGTGGACGAAGGTGAGCCAATCAACGCAACCGAATCCCGCGCGATCCACCAGCCGGCGCCTGCTTTCGAAGAGCAGTCCACCGCATCCGAGATCCTCGTGACCGGCATCAAAGTTATCGACCTTCTCGCGCCTTACGCGAAGGGTGGTAAAATTGGTCTCTTCGGTGGTGCGGGTGTTGGTAAAACCGTTCTCATCATGGAACTGATCAACAACATCGCGAAAGTGCACTCTGGCTTCTCCGTATTCGCGGGTGTGGGCGAGCGTACACGTGAAGGTAACGACCTTTACCACGAGATGATCGAATCCAACGTTATTAAGCCTGACAACCTCGAGGAATCTCAGGTTGCGCTGGTTTACGGCCAGATGAACGAACCTCCAGGTGCGCGTGCACGTGTTGCTCTGACAGGTCTGACCCTGGCGGAACAGTTCCGTGACCAATCCGGTACCGACGTTCTGTTCTTTGTCGACAACATCTTCCGCTTTACCCAAGCGGGTTCCGAGGTGTCTGCGCTTCTGGGTCGTATTCCTTCCGCGGTGGGCTACCAGCCTACTCTCGCAACCGACATGGGTGCGATGCAGGAACGGATTACTTCTACTAAGAACGGTTCGATCACCTCGATCCAAGCGGTTTACGTTCCAGCGGATGACTTGACCGACCCTGCACCAGCAACCACCTTTGCGCACTTGGATGCGACCACGGTTCTGAACCGTGCGATCTCCGAGCTGGGCATCTACCCTGCGGTTGACCCACTGGACAGCTCCAGCCGTCTGATGGACCCAGCCGTTGTGGGCGAAGAGCACTATAACGTGGCCTTCGAGGTTCAAGGTATCCTGCAGCGTTACAAATCCCTGCAAGACATCATCGCGATCCTCGGCATGGACGAACTGTCTGAGGAAGACAAGCTGACCGTTGCGCGTGCGCGTAAGATCCAGCGTTTCCTGTCTCAGCCGTTCGACGTTGCGAAGGTCTTCACCGGTTCCGACGGTGTTCAGGTTCCTCTGGAAGACACCATCGCGTCTTTCAAAGCGGTTGTTGCCGGCGAATACGATCACCTGCCAGAAGGCGCCTTCTATATGGTTGGCGGCATCGACGAAGTGATCGCAAAAGCCGAGAAAATGGCTGCGGAAGCTGCTTAATCAAGAGATCCGGCTCTGCGCCCCGTGTGCAGAGCCTCTCTGAAAGGAGGCCTCAATGGCAAACACCATGCAATTTGATCTGGTCAGCCCGGAACGCGCGCTTGCATCCCTGCAAGCCTCTGCCGTGCAGATCCCAGGTGCAGATGGTGACATGACCGCGATGCCTGATCACGCACCAACCATCACCACCCTGCGCCCAGGCATCCTGAGCGTAGAGGCAGAGGGCGGAACTCAGTCCTATGCTGTGACCGGTGGTTTTGCGGAAATCAACGCAGAAGGCACGTCCGTTCTGGCCGAGCAAGCCATCCCAACTGGCGATGTCACAGCCGAGCTGATCGACGGTCTGATCGCAACAGCAGCAGCAGCGGCTGAAAGCGCTTCTGCGGAAACCAAAGACGCGGCGGCCAAAAACCTCGCGGATATGGAAGCGCTGAAAGCGGCTCTAAGCATCTGATTTTGCTAAATTTCAAGGGCGGGCCTCGTGAGCAATCACGGGGCCCGTTTCTATTTACACGGGTGTGTAAAACGGGCTAAGTCTCCTTTAGTTTGTGGGGACGAACATGAAAAAATTTCGAGGCAAGACCCTGGGTATAGATCAGGGCGAAGAGCAGCTGTTTTCCGACTATGACACCGGCGGCGACATGTGGGTCAGCTCTGGTCCGCGCGAGCGACGCAAACGCGTGAAATTCAGCGAAACCTACCTTAGCACACCGGCCGTTCACGTGTCCCTGTCGCTCTGGGATGTCAGCAACGGGGCCAACCTACGGGCTGATCTCACAGCGGATAGTGTCGATGAAACCGGTTTTGATCTGGTGTTTAAAACCTGGCAAGACACGCAGGTCGCCCGCGTCCGGATGAGCTGGATCGCCTTTGGCGAAGTTGAAGACGAGGACAATTGGGACGTCTGACGCGCCCCATTTTCTCTTGCCAGAAGTATCCCGTGGGGGGCAGAGCCCCCCGAAAAGTGCTTTAGGTGAAAAGCCCTTCGTAAGAGGCTTCAAGTGTCTCTGTTTCAAACAAAGAGCTGACCGAAGCGCCGTTCCAGATGTTCAAGATCGCATGAGCAAAGATCGGTGCGGTCGGCAGAACGCGGATATTGCTGCAGGCTTTGACAGGCTCGGTTGGTTGAATTGTGTCCGTGATCACGAGGCTTTTCATCACGGATTTGGTGACGCGGTCGACAGCTGGCCCGGACAGAACGCCGTGCGTGATATAGGCATGCACTTCGGTTGCGCCATGCTCGAGGATCACTTCAGCCGCTTTGCAAAGCGTTCCAGCCGTGTCGCAGATGTCGTCCACGATGATACATTTCTTGCCGGTCACATCACCGATCACGGTCATTTCCGCAATCTCTCCCGGCTTCTCGCGACGTTTGTCCACGATCGACAGTGGAGCGTTGATCCGCTTCGCCAGCTCACGCGCGCGCGCCACACCGCCCACGTCAGGCGAGACGATCATGATGTCGTCCATATCGCCCTTGAACTGATGCATGATGTCCAAGGCAAAGACTGGAGACGCATAGAGGTTGTCCACCGGAATATCAAAGAAGCCTTGGATCTGCGCGGCGTGCAGGTCCATGGTCAAAACCCGCTCGACACCGGCTTCGACCAGCATATTGGCGACCAGTTTTGCAGAGATCGGCGTCCGCGCCTTGGCGCGACGATCCTGACGGGCGTAGCCAAAGTAGGGGATCACAGCGGTGATGCGCTTGGCTGATGACCGGCGCAGCGCGTCGGACATGATCAAGAGCTCCATCAGATTGTCATTGGCCGGGTTTGATGTTGGCTGGATAATGAACATATCCTCGCCGCGTACGTTCTCGAAGACTTCAACGAAAATCTCACCGTCGTTAAACCGTTCGACCCGCGCATCTACCAGGCCCAAATTGCGATGAATGGACATGCGGCGCGCGATGGATTTGGCCAAAGGCTGGTTCGCATTTCCGGTGATGAGTTTGGGTTCCATGGTGGTGGGCATAGAGGCTGTTCCCCGAGGTCAGATGACAGATTCGTGACGTTGCGCACGCCTTAACATGTGGTTAGCTTTTGGCAAAGATGACTGCGCTAACAGGAGGGTCAAATGCCACATATCGACTACTATTTCGCGACGATCTCGCCCTATACCTACCTTGCCGGGATGCGGCTTGAGGAAATTGCCGCAAAACATGGAGCGACGATCACGTATAAGCCCGTCGATATTATGCAGCAATTTGCCCGCACCGGTGGACAGGCTCCCAAAGATCGCCACATCTCGCGGCAGGAATACCGCGCGCAGGAACTGCCGCGTCAGGCCAAGAAACTGGGCATGGCCTTTAATCTGAAGCCGGCACATTGGCCGACCAATATGGCGCCCTCCTCTTATGCGCTTATCGCGGCGCAGAATGCTGGTGGAGGCGACCTTGGCGCGCTGACCCATGCCTTCACCCGCGCGGTTTGGGCGGAAGAAAAGAACATCGCCGAGGACGATGTGATCCGCGAATGTCTGGCTGCGGCTGGTTTTGATCCTGCTTTGGCAGAAAGCGGCCTTCTGGAGGGCGCGGAAACCTATGCGCAGAACCTTGAGGATGCGGTGAATGCCGGTGCCTTTGGCGCGCCGTTTTACGCCGTGGATGATGGCGCTCGCTTCTGGGGGCAGGATCGCCTTGAGGATCTCGATCTGCATTTGGCTGGCAAGCTCTAAAGGCCTCGCGTCATGACGACACCCTTCGTCCGGACCTTCGGAGACGGTCCGGTCCCTGTCTTTGCGCTGCATTGTTCTCTGGCCCACTCCGGGTCCTGGGGCGGGGTTGCGATGGCGTGCGATCCCTATGTGACGATGCAGGCCATGGACCTGCCCGGGCATGGCAAAAGCCCCCAGCCTGTTCGGCCAGAAGCGGCTGCTGAAGTGGCGGTGGCTTGGGCTGCAGGGGCGATTGAGACTCCGATGCATCTCTTTGGGCATAGCTTTGGGGCTTATGTCGCGCTGCGCCTTGCTGTGGAGCATCCTGCAAAAGTGCTGAGCCTGTCTCTGTATGAACCGGTGTTCTTTGCCGCCGCGCGTGAGTTCGATCCGGAGGTCTACGCCGCGCGGTTTTCTGAAATGGCAGAGCTGGATGGGCTGATGGCCGCACAGGACTATGAGGGCGCGGCCAAGAGGTTTGTGCAGGATTGGGGCGGAGGCATGCCTTGGGAGATGCTGCCTGAGGAGATGCGGAAAATGATGGCCGCCGGAATGCCTCTGGTGGTTGGGGCCAATGAGGCATTGATTGAAGACAGTGCTGAAATCTTGTCCCGCGTGTCAGAGATCTCGGTACCGACCCTGTTGGTGGATGGGGTTGAGAGCCATCCGATTGTGAAACCTATTCAGGATTCTCTGGCGGAAAAGATATCTGGTGCGCAACGACAGACCTTGGCGGGTGTGGGGCATATGGGGGTAATTTCGCATCCCAAGGACGTGGCCGCCGCTTATCTGGCGCACATTGGGATGGGGGCTTAGGGGCGCTGCCCATGTGTTGCTTGTTGAAACAACAATCGGCCTTTTGTTAACCTTCGGGACTTTGTCGGCAAGATGCGGTTTTGAGCCGAAAGCTCAATATGATGTGGAACTCATGAACTAGTAACTAGGGCGGGAGCCGTGCCTTCTTGGTATTTGCGAAATTAAAAATCCGATCAGTTGAGAGCGGTCGAAGGATTGTCTAGTGACGAACCGCAATTGGTATACTTCACCTCCGGCGAAGCCCAAAAACGTAGTTATCAAACCTGCGGTAAGGACTTGCTCTTCTTGTGAGCCCAATTGCGGCTGTCAGATATAATTGTTTGTATACACAACCTGTATAATGCCACGCGGTATGTCGACCAGTTGGTCATGATGCGCCACGAGCACGCCATGGCTCAAGGATGCCGCACGAGGTGCTGGCAGCTCAAAATGTGTCTGATGCATTTCAGGCAAAAGCGGATGTGCGCAAAGTTGATGGGTAGCCAATGGCTATCGTATAGTTCGAGTGTCTTTTTCTGGAGTATTTTACTTGGGAATTGTAATCCGACAAAAACAATCGTAATTATAGGGCTGCAAATCGAAAGCGACTCGCCATGATCGTCTGCAGCTGTCAGCGCATTTCAGATAAAGACATCCACTCTGCAGTGGACTGGATGCGCGCATCTGACCGTCATGCCTTGATTACACCCAGCAAGATTTACCGTGCGCTCGGCAAGTCTCCGACTTGCGGCGGGTGCATGAAACTCTTTGTTGCCTCGATGCGCAAAAACCCTAATCTTGAAGTTCCAGCAGAGCTGCGCGGATTGCGCGAGCCAGCAAGTATTAGGAGACAGGGAAATGAAGGGTGACGCCAAAGTCATTGAATATCTTAACAAAGCGCTTCGTGTTGAGCTGACAGCTGTCAGTCAATTCTGGCTCCATTACCGGCTTCAGAAGGATTGGGGCTATGGCAAGCTCGCCAAGAAAATGCGCGAAGAAAGCATTGAGGAAATGGAGCATGCAGACAAGTTGATCGACCGGATCATCTTTCTGGAAGGGCATCCCAATCTACAGACTCTAGATGCGCTCCGCATTGGTGAAAACGTCCGCGAAACCCTGACGTGTGACTTGGATGCAGAAGTAGAAGCGGTCGCGCTTTACAATGAAGCGCGGAAGTATTGCGCAGAGGTCGGTGACTACGCGTCCATGCATCTTTTTGAGGAGCTGATCCTTGATGAGCAAGGCCACATTGATTTCCTTGAAACACAAATCGGCTTGTTGGATGAGATCGGCGCCCAGAACTATGGCCTGCTGAATGCTGAGTCTGCGGATCAAGCGGACGAGTAAATACCGCTGATAGGATATGTCGATCTGTGAGTTGAAGTGGCGCTGAGGATTGTCTTCAGCGCCTTTTCTTTTGGCCAACAGTTGCGGGGTCGTTTGGGGGGAGCATCCCAGCAGTAAGCGGAGTTACGCCCTTATCCAGTTCACAAACCGCACTGTACGACTCGTGATCACCCGCCACATATCCACAAAGGGGCGCGTATAAATATCAAGCAGATTGTCGGCACTTGCCTGTGCTTCAGGCAAGCCGTAGGTCATCTCTTCTTCGTCTTCCGACAGATGCAGCGACCCGAACATCCAATCCCAAACGGCAAACGCCACCCCGTAGTTTTTGTCAAAATGCCTTTTGTCGGTCGAATGGTGGACCTGATGTTGCGCAGGCGAGATTAAGAACCGCTCAAGCCAAGGCCAATAGCGGATCTGAATGTGGGAATGGCGTAGGTTCGATCCGGTCACGTGAAAGACAAAGGACAAGACATTCACGCCTAAAACGGTGGCCAGTTCGACAGAGCCTCCGAAAAAGAAAATGAACATTCCGATCACGGTGCCCTGCGCGAAGGTGCTGCGCAGGCCGTAAAGCACGCCTTCCAGCGGGTGCACGCGATAGACGGTGATCGGTGTCATGGTTTTGGCCGAGTGATGCACCTTGTGGATCGACCACAGCAGAGGCCAGCGGTGCATCCAGCGGTGCACCACATATTTGGTGAAGTCATCCACAAGAAACAGCGTTCCCGTAAACAGGGTGACCACAACGGCCGTGTTCATATCGGTGAACAGCCCGCGGCTTAAGTATTCAAAATTATGAAGCCAGAAAAAGACTGCGGTGCCGATTGCAAGTTGGGTCAACAGAAGCGGCGAGATCAGCATCGTGACCAATTGGTTGATCACAAAGATCCCATAATCCGCGCGGGCAGATCCCGAAAACCACACTTTTTTATCAAAGATCTTGCGAAGCGCGCCTTTTGAATCTTTGCGCCGCAGCACAATCAGCCAAACAAAAGCAAGTGCGAGAGACAACGCAAAATAGCCGACGAAAATCCGTTTTTTCGGGTCGGCGAAATCAGAGAACACGTCAGTGATGACAGATGTTATATCCATGCAGTCTCATAAAAAGAAAAAGGGCGGGACCATGAAAGCCCCGCCCGATCTAGCATTTAGTCGGTTTCCGCAGAAGCCTCTGTTTCCAGAGCACCAGCCAGCGCCGCGAGGTCTGCGGTCGCGTCGTTGATCAGTGCTTCCAGACCGAAGGTGTCTTGCAGAAGTTTCTGAACTTTCAGCATGTTCAGCTGATAGTCGTTCCAAGTCATGCGGCGCTCACGTACGAAATCGCCGTTTGCGTCGATGCCGGTTACAAAGGAGTTATCCAGAGTTACCGGGCCAAAGCCGATCAGTTTGTTCAGCTCAACCGCAGTTGCACCCAGGTTGTTCTTGCCGGTTTGGATCGCCAGCGCAAAGCCTTTCAGCTCACCCCAGTGCTTGCCGTAGGCGCGGTATGCTTTCGCCAGCTCTTCGCCTTCCAGAGACTTCATCTTCTCGATGTCTTTGTAGACAGAGCCTGCATATTTGAAGGTCGCTTCCGCGAGAACTTTTTCCCACTCAGACCCGATTACGGCGGCATAGCCTTGAACCGCTGCCAGCTCTTCTGCGCTCAGCGCTTCACCGTTTGCTTCGGTGATGACCTTACGACCGTCCAGGAAGGCCTGCATGATTGTGCCGAGGTAGTTGGTGGTTTTGGTGCCGGATTTGTCCGCCGCTGCTGCGTAGTAAGCTGGGCCGAAGGTGTATTCGGTTTTCAGGTCAACAACGCCATCGCCGTTCGCATCTGCGGATGCCAGGTCTTTTTGCTTAGCAACGGCGTATGCGGTTGCGCCATCCAGATCGGATGCGTGTGCAGGTGCACCCCAATAGCCGAAGGCCTCATCCCAGCTGTGCTCTTTGCCGGTGTAATGCGCGCCGTCTTTGTAAGGCTTGTTGTTAGGCTTGTTGTCCGCCGTCATTTTCTCGTCGAGATAGTTGTCGACGGCTTGGTTGTACTGCATCGCGCCCATGGTGAACTTAGAAATCAGCTGACCCCAGTCCAGGCCGTTCTCCGCATCAAAGCCTTTGTTGGATTTTGCCGCCTGAGAGAACATGTGCTGGATGACTTCAACACCGGTTTGTGCGCCAGGGTAGCCAGGGACCAGACCTTTGTAGAACTTGCCAGCAACGTTTGCAGAGCTGGAGATCTCGGAGACTTTGGTTTGCAGAACAGGGAAGCCGTCCTTAGACACCGGAGAGATGATATCCAGATCGCCTTCGTTGTTAAAGTAGGCCAGCAGCATCGCTTCAACTTCAGCCGCGTTCTCGCCGCCGTTGCCTTTGCCGGCGATGGACTTCAGGGATTTTTCCAGAACCTGACGCGCGATTTGACCGGAGTAAGACACGGTGTTGGTCTTGTCGCCTTCGTAACCTTGCAGGGTCACAGGGTAAGGGCCGTAAGACTCAGAGAATGCAGGCACAGCGGCGAGCATTGTGGTGGAGAGGATGGCAGTGAGTGCCAAAGACGACTTGCGCATGATTTCACCTTCACGTATTTCGACAAAAAGAGTCGGTTAAAATTCTGACTGTTCTAATCGGGTTTTTGGCGCGCGTAGTCAATAGACTTTTTTGTGAACCGTTGCAGCACTTTAGGATTCACGAAGCGATGTGTCCAAAAGAGGCGATTCCCTGATTTGCGTGGCTTTCGTTGAAGATGGATGAGAAATCACTCTGTCTGAATGCGCCTAAGTAGATAATTTCACTCGGATAACTTGACCCGTTTCCTGAGTTCCTGGGTGGCAAAGGTCATGAGAAACCACTAGGCGCATGTGCGACCACCAGCGAATCTGTAGATACTATCTTAGTTGATCTTGTCAGACGCACAGACGTGTTTTGGGCTTGGAGGGCAATTTAGAAAGATGCACCACTACACCGCTTTAAGTTGAGTTGGCTGTCACCTTTGCATCGACACGGCTGATATTTATCCCAATATTTCAGACAAATAGACCTGATCCCTCCAAAGTCACACGCCCTTTCAGTTTATTAACATTCATGCTCTGGAATAGTTGACAAAAATACTTTGCTTATTTAGAGCGCCCTCAAAAGCAAGCCTCTTGTCTCAAGTTGCCAGCACTAACTCGCTAACATCTTGGGGAAAGATATGACGACGAAATCTCGCCTTTTGGCGGGTGTCGCGCTTGCTTGCGCGCATCCAATCCTTGCAACGCCGCTTGCGGCACAAGACTTCTCTTTGGGAACCATCGACCTGGGTGAAAGCCTGCGTGGCGTTCAAACGGATACGGCCAATTCTGAAACCGTCATTACGCAAGAAGAGATCGAGGCCCGTCAGGCCAGCACGATGGTCGAGCTGCTAGACACTGTTCCAAACGCGCAATTGATCAACGGCGCGCTGCCGCAAGGGGCAGCTTTGTCAATTCGCGGACTGGGCGCGCAGGCAGGTGTCTTCGGTGCGGATGGCCGTGTCGCGGTTGTCGTTGACGGTGTTGCCAGTGGCCAAGAAGAAATCTATCGCAACGGCTCGCTCTTTGCTCTGGAGCCCGAACTCTTCCGCGAAGTGACTGTTCTGCGCGGACCGTCTGAGAGTTTCAACTACACCTCTGGCGCTATGGGCGGCACGGTGATTGCGGAAACCAAAGACGCAGCCGATTTCCTTGAGGGTGAAGACACATTCGCCCTCCGCCAGAAGCTAAGCTTTGAGAGCAACGGCAACGGAGCAGCCTCGTCAACCATTCTTGCTTTTGCGCCCGATGACAAATTGGATGTGATTGCCTTCGCCGGATACCGACGCAGCGATGAGCGCAAAGACGGTGATGGCGTCACTCAGGACGCCACGGGTTTCAAAATGCCATCGGGCCTGTTGAAGGCGAATTACCAGCTCAACGAGGACAGCGCGCTGACCTTCTCTGTGGTCTATAACGAGATCCCAGAAGAAGATGTGCCCTATAATGCCTTCAATCCAAGCTGGAGCAACGTTCTTGTCGATCGCTACACACGCGACACCACCGCCTATGCGGCCTATACCTATGATCCGATCGACAACGATCTCATCAATCTTGAAGCACGCCTGACTTTCAAACACGAAGATCTGTCGATTTCCGACCCCTCCAACGGATCTACCAGCGGTATCTATAGTGCTGATCACGACACAAAGACGCTGGGCCTGCGTCTGGAAAATGAAGCTGTCTTCAGCACGGGTGGTATCGATCATACAGTCTTGGCAGGCGTTGAACTCAAGCGTCGGGAACGCAGCGCGGTGCTCCCTACTGGCACCTATGCTGGACAGAGCGACTATTCTGCACCAGGTGGTACAGACGAAAGCCTTGCGGTCTATGTGACCGATGAGATCCTAATTGGGGATGCTCTGACGCTGACCCCACAACTGCGTTATGAAACCCAGACGCTGACATCGGAAAACAACGGAACACAGATGGCGTTCAGCCACAGCTGTAACTGCTTGGTGACCTATGCGGCCATTCCAGACGGAACCGAATTCAAAGCCAGCGGCGTTGCAGGTGCACTGGGCGCGCGCTATGAGCTGACCGAAGACTTCGCAGTCTTTGGCACCGCGGCCTATAACAAAAACCTGCCAATTCTGGATGACATCCGTTCGAGCACAAATGCAAACAAAAGCGAAAAGGGTCGCACATTTGAATTGGGCGTGTCTTATGACTCAACCGATGTCTTTGCCTCTGGTGACGCTCTGAAAGCCAAAGTCACAGCGTTTAAGACCGACATTGATGATGTCACGACCTTCTCGAGCGCGAGCAGTATTCAAATCGAAGGTGCAGAGATCGAATTGTCCTATGTGAACCCAGCCTTCTTTGCAGATTTCAATATGGGGCGCGTGCGCGGCACGATCAACAATACCTCCACGCCCTATAACCTGGCCCCGGCAGATTCAGCGCAGCTGACATTGGGCAAACGGTTTATGGATGATCAGCTGACAGTCACAGTGGGCGCGCGCCATGCATGGGCGCAAAACCGCATCGCGGCCGGTTTTGGCGCACCAGCGGCGTCAGAGGCCTACACGATCTACAATGCGTCCGTGTCCTACATCCCAACCAGCGGCGCTGCTGAGGGTGTGGAATTCAGAGCCGCCGTAGAGAACTTGACGGATGAAACCTACCGCGCCTTCGGAAACACTCGAAATGGCACCGGCCGGACTTTCAAATTCTCGATCGCGAAAACCTTCTGATCAAATCGAAACGCTCATGGCAGACCGGGACGCCCCGGTCTGCCTCTCTCTTTCACCCTGTGAGGAAAGCCAATTATGCCCAAGGATCTCTCGACCGACGCCATCCGTGTTGCGCGCAAAGAAGAAGCAAACCTGCGCGACCGCGACTTTGCCGACAAACATGGCATCTCCGAAGCCGAACTGGTCGCCGCGCATGTCGGAGATTATGCGATCCGAATTGCGCACCACCCCGATGAGGTGATGCCTTCAATCAACGCCTTGGGCGAGGTTATGGCCCTAACGCGCAACGAGTCCTGTGTGCATGAACGTGTGGGCACCTTTGAAAAATATCATTCGGGTGAACATGCCTGCATGGTGTTGGGCCCCGACATCGACACACGCATTTTCCCTAAACATTGGGCCTTTGGTTTTGCGGTTGAAAAAGAGGGCAAAGACGGCCCTTCCCGGTCGCTCCAGTTCTTTGACCGCTCAGGCGATGCCTTGCAAAAAGTGCATCTACGCGCGACCTCCAATCACGATGCTTGGGACGCACTTGTGGCGGACCTTAAGCACGACGACCAAAGTGGAGAGATCTCGTTCGAGCCGCGCCCCGCTACCGAGGCGCCCAAGATCAATGAAGAGAAGCGCGACATTCTGATCAAAGAATGGAAGCGC